>DATLYU010000022.1:0-4673 GCA_035574435.1 Gaiellaceae bacterium
GACTGGCTGCTGTGGCAGCTCCCGGAGCTCCGCGGGCGGATCGCCTACGACGTGCGCTTCGAGCTCTACGACGAGGAGTTCTTCGACCGCCTCGCGCGCTACGCCGGCGAGGACGAGCCGGACTGGAAGTCGTTCGCCGACGGCTACCGCATCGTGCTCGTGGACGAGACGCGCCGCTCGCACACGTCGGACTTCCTCGCCGAGCCGGGGGCGCGCGCGCTGTACCGCGGCGAGGAGCTGACCGTGATCGAGCGCAGCTCGGCCTCTCCCTAGGAGCGGCGCTGCAGGACGACGACGTGGTCGTTCGCGACGATTGTCGTCCAGCCCCGATCCGCCCGGAGCCGGCTCACGAAGCGCGCGACCTGCTCCGGGTCGCGGGTCAGGATCGGCGAGCCCGCCCGGACGACCCACGGGTCGGCGAGGTCGACGACCACCCATTCGGCGGCGCCGAGCACGGGTACCGAGTACACCGTCCGGCGCGCGGACAGGTGCGCGCCGACGCTGTTCGACACCGAGACGGGCGCCGCCTCGGGCACGCGCGCCACCGCGGCACGGAGGGCTGCGACGCGCGCCGGAGCAAGCTCCGCACGCCCGCCGAGCGGAACGAGGCCCACCGCCCGCAGCCAGGGGCCGACCACGGCCGTGAGCAGCAGGGAGGTCACGACGACGGCGGCGAGCGCGAGCGTCCGGCGCTCGCGCGACAGCCGCGTCACGCCGAGCACGGCCCCGGCGACGAGGAAGGGAAGCAGCGCAGCGGTCGTGTGGTACCGGGGGTCGGTCATGGACCGGAAGTCCGACAGGACGTTCGCCAGCAGCTGCGGTAGCGCTGCCGCGACGAGACCGGGCGCCAGCGCGAAGAGACCGAGGAGGGGGACCGCCAGCCACAGCGCGTAGGCCACGTCGTGCGCCTCGAACAGGGCACCGAGCACGGCGCCGGGGTCGTGCACCAACGTGCGCACGACGCCCTGCGGCGAGCCGCCGACGTCGTCGTAGAAGCCGTAGTACACGCTTCCCTCGCCCGAGAAAGCCGGGACGACGACGTACACCGCGACGAGGGTCCAGGCCAGGCCGGAGGCGCCGATGGCGAGCCCGGTCCAGCGACCGGCGGGCCTGAATGCATGCCAGAGGCCGAGCGCCGCGACCGCGAGCGCCATCAGCTCGCCGGTGGATGCCGCGAGCACCGCGCACGCGGCGAACCACCCGAGCCGGTTCGTGTCGAGGAACCAGACGGCGAAGAGCAGCAGCGGCATGCCGAAGCTGACGGGGTGGACGGCCGTGACGGCATTCCACGCGACCCAGGGGTTGGCGAGGTAGGCGAGCGCGGCGAGCGTGGCGAGCGTCTCCGAGGCCAGGTGGCGCCGGGCGAGCCAGTACACCGGCAGCGCTCCGAGGCCGACCGCGGCGACCTGCGCCAGGGCGAGGGCGAGCGGCGAGGGCCAGAGCGCCCACAACGGAGAGAGCAGCGCGAGAAACGGGTCGACGTGGACGCCGAGGCGCGTGATCTGCTCTCCCGTCGCCCCGTACGTCATCTCGAGCGGCCGGCCCTCCAGCGTGCTCCAGACGGCTTGCACCATGTTCCCGAGGTCGAAGCGCCCGAGCCGGAACCCGAGGTAGGCATCGCGTGCGACGACGAAGAGGACGCCGACCCAGAGCGCGACGCCGGTCGCGAGCGCGACCGCCCGCACGTCCGCGAGCCGGGCGCTCGCGCGCACGGGAAGCGCTCGCGGCATGCCGCTCACGTCCGCGCTCCGCCGCCCGGCCGCCCGCCGAGGAGCCCCGGCCGCAGCGCGAGGAGAACGGTCAGCGCGGCTGCGCCGAGAGTGGCGGTGGTCTCGAACGGCGTCGGGTGCCCGCTCCCGGGCGTGACGACCAGCGCCAGCGGAACGAACCAGGCCGGCCCGAGCCGAGGTTGCAGGAGCGCGACGACGACCAGCAGCAGCGCGAAGTAGTGCAGCCACACGAGCGGCGACAGCGCGACCGCGGCCACGACGGCGAGCGCGAACGCCGGGCGCTCGCGTCCGCGCCGCCCGAGAGCGACGACCGCCGCGAGCAGGGAGCCGCCGACCGCGAGCCACGCCGCCCGCGCCGCCGCATCCGGGATCCCGGCATCGAGTGCCAGCACGCGCACGGTGTACGCGTCCTCGCCCACCTCGTTCTCGAGGCGGCGGAGGAGGTCCCCGTAGCCGCCCAGGCCGTCGAACCCGATCGCAGCCCACGAGAGCCCGAGGAGCGCAAGCGTCGCCGCCGTCGCGAGGAGGGCCGTACGGGCGCGTCCCGCCGCCGCATGCCACACCGCGAGCGGCCACAGGAGCGGCTTCGCGGCGACCATGCAGGCGAGCACGCCGGCGCTCGCGGGTGCCCGCTCGCGCAGGCGCCAGACGAGGGCCGCGCCGAGCCCGAGCAGGAGAGTGAGGTTGCCCGACTGGACCGCGGCGAGCACCGGAGGCCACAGGAACGCGAGCCCGTGGCATCTCCAGTCCCGGACGCCGAGCGCAAGGAGCGTCGCGGGGACGCAGAGGACGAGCAGGACCATGACCAGGAGGCCGGCCGCGTCGACCGAGAGCGCCGTCAGCGGCGTGGAGACGAGCGCGCCGAGCGGCGGGTAGACGTAGGGCTCCGCGTCGGCGCCGACCGGCTCGTGCGGCGCCGGGTAGGGATCCTCGCCGGCGAGCACGTCGTGGGCCGCGCGGTGGAAGGCGCGGAAGTCGAACGCGATGCTGTCGTCCTGGACGACCGTCACGAAGAGCATGGGAACTGCGACCGCGGGCAGGAGGCCGAGGAAGACCACCGCGGCGAGCCGGCCCGCCCGGCGCAGCGAAGGCGGCTCCCGGCGTCTGCCCCCGGTGCTAGCTAGGCCGACCACGGCACTGTCGCCGGCGCGGGCCACCGCCGCTAGGCGACGGCGGCGCCCGCCGCCCCGCGCGCCCGTCGGCCGCCGCGAAGCAGGAGGACGACGAGGATCGCGCCGACGATCGCCGGCGGGAACACCTGCACGCCCTCGGAGTACCCGGGCCGCGGGCTCGTCCAGAGCAGCACCGGCAGCAGCCAGAGGGGGGAGAACCGGGGACGCGCGATCGCGAGCGGCACGAGCAGGAGCACGAGGTAGTGCAGCCACACGATCGGGCTGAGCGCGAGCGTGGCGGCGACGGCGCACGTGAACGAGCGCACGTCGTCGCCGCGCCTCGCGAAGGAGACGCAGCCGGCGAGCAGCGCCGCCCCGACCCCGAGAACGACCGCGTGGCCGACCGTCTCGCCGAGGCCGAGGGTCGCCGCGACGCCGACGAACGAGTAGCTGTTCTCCGCCTGGATGTCCGACAGCCGACGCAGCAGATCCGGGTAGTCGACGAGCCCGGCGAAGCCGATCGCCGCCCAGGCGGCGGCCGTGACGGCAACGCCCGCCGCCACCGCGGTCGCCGTCGCGCGAACCCGCCGCGTGGCCGCCGTCCAGACGAGAAGCGGCCAGAGGAGCAGCTTCGCCGAGACTGCGATCCCCAACGCGGCCCCGGCCCGGCGCGCGTCGTCGCGCCACCTCCAGGCGAGGGCGAGGGCCAGCGCGAGCGCGAGCGAGACGTTGCCGAGCAGGATGCCGCTCGTCGTCGGCATCCAGAGAAACGCCGCCGCGTAGCAGCGCACGTCTTCGACGTCGAGCGCGCGGAGCGTCAGGACGACGAGCGCGACGAGGCCGATCGCGGCGAGCAGCGCGGCCACGTCCACCGGCAACCACGCGAGCGGGAGGAACGCGACGACGACCTGCGGCGGGTAGACGTAGCCCTTCTGCTCCTCCAGGATCGGATCGTCGAGGGCCGGGTACGGAGAGTCGCCTGCGAGGATCGCATCCGCGGCCGGCAGGTACGCGAAGCGGACGTCCCAGGCGAGAAGCTGCTCGGCGGCGCTCATCCCCGCGAGGCCCGCCGTCCACAGCACGGCGAGGAACACGAGCGCGACGGTCAGGACCCCTCGACGGGAGGCGGGCCGACGGTCGTCGGACCATGTCTGGACCACGCCGGCGCGCGAGCTCATCGTTCTGATGATGGCCGCCGCACCGGCCGACAGGTTGCAGCCGATGGTCTAGTCGCAACCCGCCCTTCGGCCGGTTGCCCGAAGCCGCGCTCCGTCGAACTCTGAGAGTGCCCGCTGGAGTCAGACGGGCGTCAACAAGGTAGGGGTGCATCAACGCCCCTCTGACACCAAGGAGGAGGCCCTCCACATGAGCGACATCCTGTTGCGTCCGCTGGTTCGGCTCCAGGTCGCTGTGGCCGAGCTGCGCGAGCGCGAGGATGGCCAGACGACGACCGAGTACGCGATTCTGCTCGGCTTCCTGGCCATCGCCATCATCATCGCGCTGTTCTTCCTGCGCAACATCCTCCGGGATCTCTTCTCGGATGCCGCGAGCAGCGTCTCGGGCGCGCCCGACGGCTAACGACGCAGGTTGAGCCGCAGCCGCTTGCCACGGCTGCAACGGATGTGCGCCGGCCCGGTTACCCCCTCGACCGGGCCGGCGTACTGTCTTTCGGCCCCACCCTTTCGGTCTTCCGACAGGGGAGGCACAATGGCACGAGGTTGATCACCGAGCCGTCGACCAGGGGAGGGAGACGAAAGCTCATGTTCGACGAGCGTTCGACCGATAGGGAGCCTGAGGTCCGGTGAGGAGTCGCTTCATCGAGCGCGCGCTG
>DATLYU010000023.1:0-33154 GCA_035574435.1 Gaiellaceae bacterium
GAGCCCGCCCTCGAAGAGGATCGCGACGAGCCCGACGATCCCGACCGTGCGGGCGAGCTCCGCGTCGTCGAAGTAGATCCCGCCCGGCCCGTCCGAGCCGAGGAGCATCCCGAGCGCGAGGAAGGCGACGACGAGCGGGAAGCCGAAGCGGCTCGCGGCCAGGGCCGCGAGCACGGCGCCGGCGACGACCGCGCCCACGACCAGCAGCAGGAAGCCCTCGTCCATGCCGCTATCTTCCCCGTCCTCCCGGCCGCGTGCCCGCGGCGGCCGACGTCAGCCGTCGCGCTGCTTGCGGGCCGTGTCCGCGGCGAGCTCCTGCTCCAGCTCGTCGAGGGCGGCGCGCAGGTGCTGGATCCGCTCGGCCACCGGGGCGGGGCCGATCTCGACCAGCCCGTCCGCACCGGGCGCGAGGCGCTTGCGCCGCTCGAGCTCGCGCGCCTCCTCCATGGAGTGCAGCACGATCCCGATGAAGACGTTGAGCACCACGAACGCGGCGACGAGGACGAAGCTGACGAAGAAGAGCCAGGACCACGGCTCGATCTCCATCCCTCGCTCCATGTACTGCGGGAAGTTCTCGAGCGTGAGCATCACGAACAGCGTCAGCATCGCCTCGCCGATCGTGCCCCAGTCGTCCCGCTCCTCGAGTCCGAAGAGCTGCCAGCCGATCATCCCGTACACGAAGAGGATGAGCGTCGTCAGCACGGCCATGCTCCCGAGCGGCGGCAGGCTGCGGGCGACCGCGGTGATGAGGACGCGAACGTCCGGGAGCAGGTGCACGACGCGCACGATCCGCGCCAGGCGCGCGAGCCGGAGCACGGTCGCGTTCTCGCGCAGGCCGGGCGCGAACGCGAGCCCGACGGCGAGCAGGTCGAAGACGTTCCAGCCCTCGCGGAAGAAGCGCCACGGACGCGGCAGGTAGGACGCAATCCGGAGCAGCATCTCGACCACGAAGAAGGCGAGGAAGACGTCGTTGAGCAGGTCGAGCTCCTCGCCGAAGCGGCGGTCGAGGTCGGGGTAGGTCTGCAGGCCCAGCACGACGGCGTTGGCCAGGATCACGCCGACGACCGCGCTGGTGAACGCGGAGGACTCGACGAGCGCGCGGAGGGAACGCATCGGCGGGAGACTGTACGCAGCGCCGCGCGCGGCGCGGGTTAGCGAACGGTCAAGGCCCGTCCGGAGCCGCGCGGCCGGCGAAGCGCTCGGGCCGCTGCGCGAAGGCGGCCGCACACGTCAGGCTGCAGAAGAAGTACGCGGTACCGTCGAAATGGAGGTGAGTCGTCCTCGCGTGCGATCGCCGGCCCCCGTAGTGCAGCCCGACACGCACGGCGGGCGCGCCTCATGCGCGAGCACGAGGCCGAAACGGGTCGCCTCCCCCGGGCCCGGGATGCGGAGCATGACCGCGTCGCCGATCGTCTTCACGCGCCGGTCTTCCGGAGGGAGCCGCCTGCGCACTTCCGCGCAGAACGCGCCCACGAGCGCGGCCACCTCGTCGCCGTGCGCCTCGGTGAGCGTGGTGAAGCCGGCGATGTCCGCGAACAGGAACGTCGCCTCGGTGGCGCTCGGCTGGCGACGGGGACCAAGACAGGCGGGCGCACAGGATCGCAGACACGCATGCGTGCGCCCCCCACCGCCCGGCGGTCTTGCAGGGCCGGTCAGCAGGCGCGAAGCGTCACGCAGACCCGCCGCACAGGCACGACGAAGTTGATGTCGCGCCCCTCGTAACCGGACACGACCACGCCGACCAGTCGTCCGTCCTCGGTCAGCGCAGGCCCACCGCTGCTGCCCGGATTGGCGGGCGCGTCGGTCTGGATCTCGTTGTACGCGACGCGCGAGATGATCCCCCTCGTCACCGTCCCTTCGTAGCCGAGCGGCGAGCCGAAGAGGACGAGCGTGGCGCCCGTGCTCGGCAGCGCGGTGACCGGCGCCTGCCACAGAGGGCGGGCGATCGCGCCCGGCACCGCCACGGTGGCGAGGTCGTTGACCTCGTCCACCTCGAGCACGCTGCCTCGCCAGCTCCGTCCGGCACGCCTGACGGTCACCTCGTCCCAACCGGACACGACGTGCGCGGCCGTGAGCAGGACCGTCGTGCCCCCCGCCCGCCAGGCGGCGAAGCCCGCGCCGCTTCCGTCCGGAACCTCGAGAGAGAAGACGCTGGGCAACACCCGCGCGGCCAGCGGCCCCGTCCCCTTCGTCCGCTCCTCGGCCCGCTCGAGCCGCGCGCCGAGCCGCGAGGCCTGCTCCTCGAGCTGCTCGAGTCGTCGGTCCAACGCTCCGATGCTCTCGTCAAGGGCGGCGACGTCCCCCTCCACGGAGAGCGTCGCATCGCGCGCGGCTAGCCAGGAGGCGACGATCGCCCCCGCCAGCAACGCGACGACGGCGCCGAGCGCCGCGCGGGCGTGGAGGGAGGCTCGAGCGGGCGCGACCTGCGGGGTCGGTGCCGAACGGGCACTGGCCTCCACACGCGCCGCTTCGGCCGGAGTCGCGAGCGGCGACCCGCAGGCGGCGCAGAACCGGGCCTCCGGGCGAGCCTCCACGCCACAGCGCGGACAGCGATCTTGCAGCCCGTTCAGCTAGCCCGTCACCCGCTTCAGCTGACGGTCGAGGCGTTCGACCGACCGAACGTACCGGGTCGCGCGCTGCTCGAAGGTGCGCGAGGCGGCGCTGTAATCCCGCTCGAGACCCTCGAAGCGGTCCTGGTCCCTGCCGGCGCTGGCCGCGCCGCCCTCGACGTCGTCGAGCAGTCCGTAGATGTACGGGAGATCCCAGTACAGCGGGTTGGTGCTCACCGTGTAGTCGAGCAGCCGCGCGAGGCTCGAGACCACGAGTGACGCGTTGCTCGCGAAGCTCGCCTGTGTGTCCGTCATGCGGCTCGTGATCTCCTTCATGCGGTCGACGGAGGAGAGAAGCGGATCGACCTGGCGGAGGACGCGATCGGCCTGCAGGAGCACCGTCTTGCGCCGCGACGCGATCGCCTCCGACTGGCGGAGCCGGCTCTTCGTGGCGCGGAGTTCTCCCTCCGTCGCGGCGAGCCAGCCTTCCACCTGCTCCTTCTCGTCGAGCGCGGCCGACAGTTCCAGGCCGAGGAACGTCGACGAGCCCGCGGCGACCACGAAGGCGACGGCGAGCGCGGCGACGGCGGCCGTCCGGCGCCGCGAGCGCCGTGGGCGGGCCGGCTCCACGGGATCCGCAGGACCTGCCGTCGTGAGCTCGAGGCCGCAGCGCGTGCAGAACCGCTCCTGCACTTCGACCGGACCACTGCAGCGAGGACACGCGGTGTTCAACGGTGAAGCTCGCGGGCGCCGATGCCGCGCAGCCGGTACACGCGAAAGCACCGTGCGCATTCGCCCTTCGCGTCGTACACGAGCGCGTACCGCTTCCCGCTCCAGGTCGTCCCCGTGCACGCGCTCTTGTCCCAGTACCGCGTCTGGCCGTGCAGCCAGGTCGAGTCCCCGCGCGGCCAACCGAGCATGATCACGCCCGTGCACCAGGCGGTCCTCAGCCCGTCGTAGCGGTCGAGGACATCCTCCTCCGCGCCGAGGTTCGTGAAGCCCCAGCCGTCCGGCGTCAGGCCGGCCAGCCGGATCGGCTGGCGGTCGTAGGCCTGCGCGGCGACGGCGAGAACGAGCGCGGCCAGGGCCACGACGGCGAGAATGGCTCTCATGACGGCTCCCTCCTCTGTCGAGTTGCAACAGGTGGAGATCAGCTCGACGCGACCCGGTTCTTACGCGCTCGAGGCGCCCCGCGCATCCGCGAAGCCAGTCGCGCTCGCGTGCTCGCGAACGACCTGCTTGCCGCAGTGGACGCACTCCTCGATCCAGACGAGGACGCAGGTGCCGTGGACGCGGGAGCGATAGCGGACGGCCCAGGCGTGCTCGCAGGAGGTGAAGAGCTTCACGGGTCTCGCGGGGTCCCCGGCCTGTCGGCTCGCTAAACGGCCCCGGGAGCGCGTTCGTAAGATTGGCTCGTGCGCGCCGCGCGGATCACGGAGCTGGGAGCCCCGCCCGAGCTCGCCGAGGTGGAGGGCGACGGCGCGATCGAGGTCCTGGCCGTCGCGCTCAACCCGCTCGACCTCGCGGTCGGGTCGGGGCGCTTCTACGGCGGGCATCCCGACCTTCCCTACGTGCCCGGCGCGGAGGCGGTCGGCCGGCTCGCGGACGGCCGGCGCGTGTACATGTTCGGCGCGGGCTACGGCGTGCGCCGCGACGGCTTCCTGGTCGAGCGCACGGACTTCCCGCCGGACGCGGCGGCCGACGTCCCGGACGGCCTCGACGACGCGCTCGCGGCCGCGACCGGCGTCGTCGGCATCGCCGCCTGGGTGCCGGTGGCGTGGAAGGCGCCGGTGCGCCCGGACGACCGCGTGCTCGTCCTCGGGGCGACCGGGATGGTCGGCCTCGTGGCCGTGCAGGCCGCGCGCCTGCTCGGCGCCGAGCGGGTCGTCGCAGCCGGCCGGAACGAGCAGGAGCTCGAGCGGGCGCTCCAGCACGGCGCGGACGCGACCGTCCGGCTCGAGGGCGAGGGGCTCGTGGAGCGGATGCGCGGGGCGTGCGGCGGCGACGGGCCCACGCTCGTCGTCGACCCGCTCTGGGGCGAGCCCGCCCGCGCGGCGGTGGACGCCGCCGCCCACGGCGCCCGGATCGTGAACCTCGGCCAGTCCGCAGGCCCCGAGGCCACGCTGACCTCCGCCGCCGTGCGCGGGAAGCAGCTCGCCATCCTCGGGCACGCGAACGTGGCCATGGACCCGGCCGAGCGCAAGCGCGCGTACGCGGAGATCGCGGAGCACGTCGCCGCTGGCCGCATCCGGATCGAGGTCGAGACCTTCCCGCTCGACCAGGTCGCGGCTGCCTGGAGCGCGCAGGCCGCCGGCCGCAAGGCCGTCGTCGTCCTCTGACGACGAGGGCCCCGTCGCCGGGGCCCTCGTCCGATCCGCTGCCAGGCTCGACCTACACGAGCCCCTGGTTGCGCCACTTGCGGAAGATCCGCTTGAACTCGCGGTCGAAGTCGCGGACGGCGTCGGCCGGGCTCTGCTTGCCCTGGGCCACCTGCGCGAACATCTGCGGGACGAGATAGCGGTTGAAGATCTCGTCGATGACCGCGTTCGAGTAGCCGGGGTAGCCGACGTTCGCCGTGTACTTCTCGGCGATCGTGGTCAGGATCGTGTACTTGCCGCGCGGCTTGTGCGAGTCGCCGGCGGCCATCCTCCGGATCTCCTTGAACCCGCCTCGGATCGCGCCCGTCCAGGCCGGGAAGTTGTAGTAGCCGCTCTGGACGAAGTGCGTTCGATAGGCGAGCTGCTGATCGACCAGGAACTTCTTGGCGGCCTCCTTGTTCTTCGCGAACCGCCAGATGACGTAGATGCCCATCACGTGCTCGTTCCCCATGCGCATGTGCGGGCCGCGCGGGATGGAGGCGAGCCACGTGTCGTCGGAGAGAGCGGTGTTGCCCGAGGCCTCCGCCGAGCGGGCGATGGAGATCGCGTTCAGGGCCATGGAGAGCCGGCCGGCGAGGAACGCCTGGTTGTTGGACGCGGCCGTCCAGGCGAACACCTCGTCGCTCATGCCGTTCCGGTAGATGTCCCGCATGAGCTCGAGCGCCTGGATGGCTCCCCTCCGGTTCGAGCCCTGGTTGAAGACGATCCGCCCCTCCTCGTTCTGGATGAACCCCCCGAAGCAGTAGAGGAGCGCGATCAGGAACATGTTCGAGTCGATCTCGTTGGACATGCCGAGCCCGACGGGGTGGCCGATCGCCTTCAGCTTGGGCGCGGCCTTGCGCACGTCCTCCCACGTCCGCAGCGAGCCCCCGACCTCCTGCCAGTAGCTGCGCCGGTACTGCACCGGGTCCGGCGCGTAGTTGTCGGGAAAGCCGAAGTACCGCTTGGTCTTCGGGTTGTAGGTGCTCTTCTGCCCGACCTCGGTCATCTTGCCGAGCCGCTTGGTCACCTCCTGGACGATGTCGTTCAGGGGGATGACCTGCTTCTGGAACGACGACGGCGGGGAGAGGAACTGGAAGAGGTCGTGCCCGCTCTGCGCCGCCACCTCGGCCGAGGCGGTGCTGAAGAGCAGCGCGTTGTTGATGTGGTCGATCTTGACCTCGACGTCGTTGCGCTCGCCCCACTGCTTGACGTACTCGTTGTCGAGCCACCGGTCGTAGCTCGGCACGAAGTGCGCCCACTGGAGGATCCTGAGCTCGCCCGAGAGCTGCTTGTGGGCGAACTTGAGCGGGCCGTAGAACCCAAGCGCCCGGTCGGCCAGGCCGCCGAACATGGCGACCGCGAACGTGGCCGCCGTTCCTCGCTTGATGAGCTCGGCCCGGGTCAGCTGCGAGCTCTCCCGCACGAGCTCGTCCGCTACGTCTGCCACGCGTAATCCCTCCTTTCCGGCTCGATTCTTCATCGGAACGCTCCCCCTGTAAAGCCCTTGATGAAGCGGTCGAGGAAGGCGTTGTAGAGCAGCGCCAGCGGAATCGAGGGCAGCAGCGTCGCCGCCATCAGCGACTGCCAGAAGAAGACGTCGCCGCGGATGAGGTCGTTCGGGATGCCGGCCGAGATCGTGCGCTGCTCGGAGGTGGAGATCATGGTGAACGCGTAGATGAACTCGTTCACGCACAGCGAGAAGGCGAAGATGACCACGGTCAGGATGCCCGGCAGCGAGATCGGGAAGACGATCCGCACCAGCGCGCCCAGGCGCGAGCAGCCGTCCACGAGGGCCGCTTCCTCCAGCTCCTGCGGGATCGTCTTGAAGAAGCCCATGAGCAGCCAGGTGGCGAAGGGGATCGTGAACGACGGGTAGACGAGGACGAGCGACCAGAGTGAGTCCTTGAGGTCGAGGTTCGTGACGAGACGCGAGAGCGGGAGGAAGAGGAGCGTCGGCGGGATCAGGTAGACGAGGAAGATGGCGACGCCCGCGCTCTGGCCCCAGCGTCCGGCGAGCCGCGCGAGCGCGTAGCCGGCGGGGAGCGCCAAGAGCAGGGTGATCCCGACGGTGGCCGCGGCCACGAGCACCGTGTTCACGATCCACTTGGGGTAGTTCGTGTCGGTGAAGAGGAAGGTGACGTGCTCCGTGGTTGCGTAGTTCCAGAAGTCCCAGTGGAAGTCGCCCTCGAGGTCGTTGTAGAGGTACGGGGAGTGCTCGATGTTCGCGAGGTCGAGGTTCGTCTTGAACATCGTCACGAGGGCGAAGTAGAAGGGGAACGCGAGCACGATCGCGAACGGCCCGACCACGAGATAGGTGAGGAGCTTCTGGCGTGCGTGCATCTACGTCACCTGCGCCCGGCGCGCGAAGAAGAGCATCCCCACGCTGACGAGGACGAGCAACGGGAAGAGATAGAGCGAGATCGCCGCCCCCTCGCCGAGCGATCCGGAGTTGATCCCGATCTGGAAGGCCCAGGTGGGCAGCACCTGCGTCGAGTTGAAGGGCCCGCCCTGGGTGAGGATGTACACGACCGCGAAGTCGCCTGCGGTGAACACGATCCCGAAGAGGACGGCCACGAGCGCGATCGGCAGCTGCAGGGGCACGTCCACGTACCAGAGCTTCTTGAGGCCGGTGGCGCCGTCGATCTTCGCCGCGTCCTCGACCTCGTTCGGGATCGACGCGCGGCCGGCGATGAAGATGACGACGGCGAACGGGAGGATCCGCCACGCGTGCACGAGGGTGATCGCGAGGAGCGCGAGGTTGGGACGCCCGAGCCACTGCAGAGGCACCTGGGCCTCGTTCTCGAGCCCGACCGCGTCCAGCGTCCAGACGAGCGCGTGGTCGAGGCTCAGGCGGTCGAGCGTCCAGTTGACGACGCTGTACAGCGAGTCGAGGATCCACAGCCAGCCGATCGTGGAGAGGACGACCGGCGCCGCCCAGGGGAGGATGACGAGGAAGCGGATCAGCCACTTGCCGCGGAAGTCGCGGACGAGGAACGAGGAGAGGATCGCGGCGCCCACGACGACGATCGCCTGCGAGGCGAGCGTGAAGATGAGCGTGTTGCGCAGCGCGCGGCGGAAGTTCTCGTCGTGCCAGGCGCTCGTGAAGTTGTCGAAGCCGACCCAGTTGCCGGTCAGCGAGCCGCCGACCGCGTCCGTGAGGCTGAGGTAGATCGCCCACCCGAACGGCACGCCGACGACCAGCGCCATGAAGAGCACCGCGGGGGCGATGAGCGCCGGCGCGAGCACGCGACGGCTCTCGAACGCGCCGCGGAACCGGCGCGCGGGCGGCCTCGCCTGCGCAGCGTGAGCCTCCATCCGAGGCGACCGATCCTAGTAGATTGCTTCGCCGAGGATCGTCGTGGCCGAGATCGCGCTCGAACAGCTGACCAAGGTCTACCCGGACGGGACGCAGGCCGTCACCGAGCTCGATCTGGACGTGGCCGCAGGGGAGTTCGTCGTCTTCGTCGGGCCCTCCGGCTGCGGGAAGACGACGGCCCTGCGCATGATCGCCGGCCTGGAGACGATCACGGCCGGGACGGTGAGGATCGACGGGCAGGTGGTCAACGACCTCCCGCCCAAGGACCGCGACATCGCCATGGTCTTCCAGAACTACGCGCTCTACCCGCACATGAACGCGGCCAAGAACATGGGCTTCGCGCTCAAGCTGCGCGGCCTGCCGAAGGAGGAGATCGACCGCCGCGTCCAGGAGGCGGCGCGCATCCTCGGGCTCTCCGACTCCCTGCACAAGAAGCCGCGCACCCTCTCCGGCGGGCAGCGCCAGCGCGTGGCCATGGGACGCGCGATCGTGCGCAACCCGCAGGCGTTCCTCATGGACGAGCCGCTCTCGAACCTGGACGCGAAGCTGCGCGTGGAGATGCGGGCCGAGATCGCGCGCATCCAGCGCGACCTCGGCGTGACGACCATCTACGTCACCCACGACCAGGTCGAGGCGATGACCATGGGCGACCGGGTGGCGGTCATGCGGAACGGCTTCCTCCAGCAGGTGGACGAGCCGCAGGTGCTGTACGAGCGGCCGCGGAACCTGTTCGTGGCCGAGTTCATCGGCTCGCCGGCCATGAACCTCGTGATGACGCAGCTCGAGCGCGGCGACGACGGCGTCTTCGTGCGCTTCGGCGAGCACCGGCTCGAGCTCGACGAGCGCACGCTCGCCGCGCAGCCGGCGCTCGCCGCGTACGAGGGCAGGCCGCTCGTGCTCGGCATCCGCCCCGAGGACATGGAGGACGCCTCGCTCCTGCGCGAGTCGCCCGCGGGCCGCCGGCTCTCCGTCGTGTGCGACATCCGCGAGGACCTGGGCTCGGAGGTGTACGTCCACTTCAACGTCGCGGGCGAGCCGGTCACCTCCGCCGAGGTGGTGGAGGCGCTCACGATCGAGTCGCTCGAGGACGAGGAGGCGCGCATCGCGGCCGAGCGCGCGCGGGGAAGCGGCGTCCCGTTCGTCGCCCGGCTCGAGCGCATGACGCGCGCGCGCGAGCGGGAGCGGCTCGAGATCGCGGTGGACGTCGGCCGCCTCCACTTCTTCGACCCCGAGACGGGCCTGCGCGTCGGCGAGAGCGCCGGCCCTGCCGGGTAGAGTCGCGCCACCCAAGCGAGGAGGGGGGCATGGCCGACTACACGATCAAGCGCATCGACGAGGTGCCGGACGTCCTCGGCGACTACCCCGGCGAGATGCGCATGCTGACGGAGGCGCTCGGCGCCGAGCAGGTGGCGTTCACGTACCGGCGGATGCCGCAGCACACGGGCGGCAAGGGCTCGTACGGCCACCGGCACAAGACGCAGGAGGAGATCTACTTCGTGGCCTCCGGGACGTTGCAGTTCAAGCTGAACGACGACGTCGTCGAGCTCGGGAAGGGCACGGCCGTGTGCGTCCCCCCGCAGACCTGGCGCTCGGTGTGGAACGACGAGCCCGAGGACGCGGAGCTCGTCATCGTCTCCAAGAAGGTGCCGGGCGGCTCGGCCGACGACGCCGAGTACCTCGAGAACTTCTGGCCGGAGTAGCCGGGCCCGCCTAGCGCTCGGCGGCCGCGAGGCGGATCCCGAAGAGGACGAGCAGCGCGCCCGTGACCGCGTCCACGACCCTGCGCACCGGGCCGGCGAGAAGCTCCCGCAGGCGGTGCACGGCGACCGCGTAGAGCGTCAGCCAAGCGAGCGTCAGCGAGCAGAAGAGGAGGCCGAGCGCGAGCATGGCCGCGAACGATCCGGGCCCGCTTGGGGCGAACTGGGGCAGGAGGCTCGCGAAAAAGATCGCCATCTTCGGGTTGGCGAGGTTCGAGAGCACGCCCTGCCGGAACGCGCGCGCGGCCGGCGTGGCCGCGGCGGCACGGGCGGTCACGGGCGGGAGCCCGCGGAGCGCGTGCAGGAGCGAGTGCAGCCCCAGGTACGCGAGGTAGCCGGCGCCGACGAGCTTCAGCGCCCGGAACGCAGGCTCCGACGCGGTGAGGAGGGCGACCGCCCCGGCGCTCGCGGCGAGCGTCCAGACGGCCTGGCCGGCCGCGACGCCGCACGCGGTCGCGATCCCGCCCCGGTGCCCGGCGCCGAGCGTGTTGCGGACCGTGAGCGCGGTGTCCTGGCCCGGCGTGCAGATGACGACGACGGAGACGGCCAGGAACGCGGCGAGGCTCGCGAGCATCCCGGGGACGCTAGCGCCCCGGCGGAGCGGCCGTCAGCCCGCCGGCCAGGAGAGCACGTCCGCGACCGGCCGCTGCCAGTGCTCCTGGAAGGCAGGCCCGGGCGGCCCGAGGCCGAGGGCCTGCGGCGTGCCGCCCGGGGCGCGCAGGTACTGGTCCTCGCCCCAGCGGCCGGCGAACGCCATCCACGAGGGCGAGGAGGCGCTCACCCGCACGAGGCGCGGCCGCACCACGCGCCCGCGCCCGGTGCGGTCGACGGGCGCGTAGCCGGCCTGCCGGATGACGGAGATGAAGAGCGGCTCCACGACCGGGGCGCGGAGGCGGTGGACGCCCGGGCCGAAGTAGTTCGCGTGCGAGCCGAGCGCCACGTACACGAGCGGGCGGCGGCCCTCCTTCGGCACCTTCGCCCACGCGCGCCGCTCGCCCTCGCTGTGCTGCGAGTACCCGGCCACGAGCGGGTTCCCGCGCGCGTCGGTGACGACGCCGACCGCCTCCCAGTCCCCCTCGTGGACCTGCCAGAGCTCGGCCGGCGCGACGGTCGGGCTGTACGGGTTGAAGGGGTAGAAGATCCAGTACTGGAGCTCGATGCGGCTGCCCCGGCGGAAGGCCGCCCCGTACACGACCGGCGCGGCCCGCACCATGCCCTGGCCGGAGGCGTAGCAGGAGGTGGCGGCGAGCCCCTCCACCGCCCGGCACAGCCGGTGGTCGAGCCGCAGGTCGCGGCCGCCGGCGGGGAGCGGGCCCTCCACCTTCTCCCAGCCGGCCGGCGTGCGGCGCTGCAGATCGGCGTAGGCGAGGAAGCTCTCCACGGGCTCGGGCACGATCTGCTCGGCCGGATGCAGGACGAGGACCGGGACATGGCGCGCGAGCAGGGAGGCGAGCGGGGGCGTCGCTTCCTGCCTCGCGAAGGCGCTCGGAACGAGGGCGAGGACGGCTGCGAGCAGGAGGCCCATCCGGCGCGGGCTGCGCATGCCTCGAGTATGGAGCTCAGGCGACGAGCGCGCGGCGCAGGAACGGCTCGAGCTCGGCGGGCGGCAGCGCCTCCGAGAAGAAGCGCCCCTGGCCGAGGCGGCAGTCGAGCCGGCGGAGCAGGTCACGCTGACCCGCCTGCTCGATCCCCTCGGCGACGATCTCGAGCTCGAGCGTGGAGGCGAGCCGGAGGATCGCGTACGCGAGCCGCTCGTGCTCGCCGCTGGCGCCCAGGCCGGCGACGAACTCCCGCGCGATCTTGAGGCTGTCCACCGGGAAGCGGCGCAGGTAGTCGAGCGAGGAGTAGCCGGTCCCGAAGTCGTCGATCGCGATCCGCACGCCGAGCTCGCGCAGGCGCGCGAGCCGCGAGATGACCGCGTCGCTGTCCAGGAGCATGCTCTCGGTGATCTCGAGCGTGAGCGCCTGCGGCGGCAGCCCGGAGCGGGCCAGCGCGGCCGTCACCTCCTGCGTCAGGAGGCCCGAGCCGAGCTGCTTGGCCGAGATGTTCACCGACACCGTCAGCTCGCGGTGCCCGCGGTCGCGCCACTCGCGCACCTGGCGGCACGCGCCGTCGAGGACGCGCGCCCCGAGCGGCAGGATGAGGCCCGTCTCCTCGGCCAGGGGGATGAACTCGTCGGGGAGCATGAGGCCGCGCTCCGGGTGTTGCCAGCGCACGAGCGCCTCCACGGCAACGACCTCTCCGGTGACGAGCGCCACGATCGGCTGGTAGTGCAGCTCGAACTCGCCCGCGGCCACGGCCCGGCGCAGGTCGGCCTTGAGCGACAGCCGCTCGAGCACCCGTTCGTGCATGGACGGCTCGTAGAGCGCGAAGCGCACCCTGTCGTCGTCCTTCGCCTGGTACATGGCCAGGTCGGCGCTGCGCAGCACCTCGGCGGCCGTCTGCCCCGCGGAGGCGAGCGCGATGCCCACGCTCCCCTGCACGGCCACCTCGGAGTCGAGCACCGTCACCGGCTGCGCGATCGCGTCCACGACGCGGCGGGCCACGGTCACCGCCGCGTCCAGGTCGGGGAGGTCCTCCACGAGCACTGCGAACTCGTCGCCGCCCAGCCGCGCGCACGTGTCCTCCGGCCGCAGGCAGGCCTCCAGGCGGCGCGCCACGCCGACGAGCAGGTCGTCGCCGGCCGCGTGCCCGAGGCTGTCGTTCACGGTCTTGAAGTCGTCCAGGTCGATGAGGAGCACCGCCGAGAGCGTCGAGCGTCGGCGGCCGCGCTCGAGCGCGTGCGTGACCCGGTCGGCGAAGAGCGCTCGGTTCGCGAGGCCGGTGAGCGAGTCGTGGAAGGCCTGGTGGGCGAGCTGCTCCTCGAGCGCGCGCCGCTCGGTCACGTCGCGCGCGGTCACGACGAGGCCCGCGACGTTCGGGTCCGCGAGCAGGTTGTTGAAGACGCTCTCCAGGCGGCACACCGAGCCGTCCGCGCGACGCAGCGGGAGGTCTCGGGGCAGCAGCGCCACCCCGGGCGTCGCGCGCAGGTCGCTCACGAACGCGCGCAGCCCCTCGGCGGCGGACGGCTCCACGAGGTCGGTCAGCCGCACCCCGACGAGCGCGTCCTCCGCGTATCCGAGCACGGGCAGCGTCGACGGCGTGTGGTAGCGGATGGTCAGGTTCTCGTCGAGCAGGAGGATCACGTCGGAGGAGTTCTGCACGAGCGAGCGGAAGCGCTCCGCGCTCTGGCGCTCGTGCAGGCTCTCGGCGAGCGCGACGCCCTCCAGCGCCAGGGCGGCCTGCGCCGCCACCGTCTCCACCGCCTCGCGGGCATGCCGCGGCAGACGCTCGCGGGAGACGACGACGAGCGTGCCGAACGTCGCGCTCTGCGCGGTCAGCTCGGCGAGCGTGAGCACGCCGGCGGCGGGTGGGTCGGAGAGATCGGCGCGCAGGAGCTCGCCGGCCAGCTCCCCGGTAGCCGCGACGACGGACTTCCCATCGAGCGTGAGCGCGACGGTCGTTCCCTCCGCGCCGACGACCTGCAGCGCGGAGTCGACCGCCACCCGGTGGATGTCCTCCTCCCGCCAGGCCGCTGCGAGCGCCGCGGCCGCCTCGCGGAGCGCGTGCTCGCGCCGCTCGCCGCGCTGGTGCCGCGCGACGAGACCGGCGAGGCGGACGATGACGAGCGCGGCGAGAATGCCGGACCCCCCGATCAGCACGAGCCGGTCGGTGTCCCCCGACTGCAGCGCGCTCGCGAGCTGGGTCAGCGGAACCATGAGCGTCGCGGTCGCGAGCAGCGCCAGCCGGGCGCGGCTGAGGCCGCTCTCCGGGTCCGTGGTCGGCTCCGTCAGCTCGACCATCGAGGGGTGGAGCGCCGCCGTCCCCCAGAGCAGGGCGGAGACGACGAAGAACATGTCGATCGGGTCGCCCGGCCGGTACCAGCCGTGCAGCGAGCCGAAGCCGTACATGGCGTCGCCCACGAGCTGGAAGACGAGCGCCGTGGTGACGAGCGCGAAGGCCGGCGAGCGAATGCTCGGGCTCAGCACCATCCGCGCCGCCATGGAGAGGAGGAGGATGTCGAGCGCCGGGTAGGCAACCGCGACCGCGGCCTCCAGACCGCTCGCCTCCTGCAGGCGGGGCTGCACGATGAACGCCCAGCCGAACGTGCCGACGCCGGCGGTCACGATCCCCGCGTCCACGAGGCTCGGCCAGTCGCGCCCCGGAACCTGCCTACGGATCATGAGCAGCAGCGCGGCCGCGAGGATCAGCGAGGAGAGGAGCGCGAAGACGTCGGCCGCCGACGGGAAGGGGACGGTGGTCGCTCGCTCGGCGTAGACCGCCCAGACCGAGTCCGCCGTCACCGCGCAGAGGCCGCTCAGCGCGACGAGCAACCAGGGCGCGGCCGAGCGCGGCCGGTTCACGTGCACGCCGATGAGCGTCGCCGCAACCGCGGCGATCGGGAAGAGCTGGAACCAGCGGTTGTAGATCGCCGACCCGTGCGGCAGCGAGACGTAGGCGAGCGCTCCCGCCGCCGCGATGAGGAAGAACGCCCGGTCGGGGCGCGCCACGCTCATGCGCGGCTTATCGGCATTCCCCGAACGGGGAATGAGCGTGCGGCTACGTGTGGTCGGAAGCGGTGCCCGGCCGCGGGGGCAGCGGGCAGGAGACGAAGCGCCGCCCCGTGAGCAGGTGGCCGAGCTTGTACGCCTCGCAGCCGGCGCAGAAGCCGGTCGCGGACGCGAGCAGCGCGAGACCGGCGACGAGCGCTCCGAGCCCCGCTCCCAGGGCGTCCGCGCCGAGGGCGTATGCGGCCGTGGCAGCCGTCAAGACGGCGGCGCCGACCATGTTCGCGAAGCGCGGCGGGCGCGCGTCCTCGAGCGGGCCCTCGCCGAACAGCGGCTGGACGAGCTCGAAGTAGGCGAGGCAGGGCAGGCAGAAGCGCCGGCCGAGCGTCAGGCCAACGGCGAGCTGCGCGGCGAGCAGGGCCAGCAGCGGCCACCATCCCGTCGCGACCGCGAGCAGGGACACGAGCCCCACGACGGCCTGGTTGAAGCGGGGCGCGCGCGCGTCGATGACGTCGAGGTCGCGGTACGGGTGCGCGAGGCGCTCGGGTCGTCGCTTCACTATCGGAAGTATTACCCTGAGCAGGGCACTTAACAAACGGTGTCTGACACCGGCCGTGACGCTTTCTTAACGCAGACGCCGCCTCAGCCGCGCGCCCAGGCGGCGAGCGCGTCGATCACGCCGACCAGCCGCCGGCCATCGCCCGTGAGCACGTACTCGACGCGCGGCGGGCGGTCGGCGGTCACGCGGCGGGCGAGCACGCCGGCCTGCTCGAGCTCGACGAGGCGCTGGGCGAGCGTCCCGGGAGGGATCCGGCCCAGCGCCTCGCGGAACTCGGTGAAGCGGGTGCACCCGTGGCGCAACGCGTAGAGGATGGAGACCGCGTGCCGCCGCTCGAGCACGTCGGCGATCCGGCGCACCTCCGCCGGAACGGGCGCGGTTGTCTTACACCGCCACATTCGGCCGCGCCGGCTCGCTCTCGAGCGCGAGCCCGAGGACCTCGTCGATGGACATGACCGGGTGGAACGTCAGCTCCTCGCGCACGTTCTCCGGGATCTCCTCGAGGTCGGCCCGGTTGCGCTCGGGGATGATGACGTCGGTGATCCCGGCCGCGTGCGCGGCGAGCACCTTCTGCTTCAGGCCGCCGATCGGGAGCACGCGCCCCTGCAGCGTGATCTCGCCGGTCATCCCCACCGTGTGCTTCACCGGCCGGCCGGTGAGGAGCGAGGCGATCGCAGTCGCGATCGTGATGCCCGCGCTCGGCCCGTCCTTGGGGATGGCCCCGGCCGGGACGTGCACGTGGAACGACCGGTTCTCGAAGGCGTCCTCGTCGATGCCGAGCTTGCCCGCGAGCGCCCGCACCGCGGAGAGCGCGATCTGCGCCGACTCCTTCATGACGTCGCCGAGCTGCCCGGTGAGCACGAGCTTGTCGCCGTCCTTGTGCGACGTGGCCTCGATGAAGAGGACGTCCCCACCCGTGGCGGTCGCCGCCAGCCCGGTGGCCACGCCGGGGACGGCCGTGCGCTCGGCCACCTCGCGGTAGAACTTCTGCCGTCCGAGCGCCTCCCGCACCGCCGCCTGGTCGATGACGACGGGCGGCTCCACCTGCTCGGACGCGATCTTGGTCGCGGTCTTGCGGAGCACCGTGCCCAGCTCGCGCTCGAGCTGGCGGACGCCCGCCTCGCGCGTGTACTCGCTCACGACGAGCTCGAGCGCCTCGTCCGTGATCGTCACCTCGTCCTCGCGCAGGCCGTGCCGCTCGCGCTGGCGCGGCCACAGGTAGCCGCGCGCGATCGCGATCTTCTCGTCGGTCGTGTAGCCGTCGAAGCGGATGACCTCCATCCGGTCGAGCAGCGGGCCCGGGATCGTCTCGACCATGTTCCCGGTGGCGATGAAGAGCACCTCGGAGAGGTCGAGCTCCACGTCCAGGTAGTGGTCGCGGAAGGAGTGGTTCTGCGCGGGGTCGAGCACCTCGAGCAGCGCCGAGGAGGGGTCGCCGCGCCAGTCGGCGCCCACCTTGTCGACCTCGTCCAGCATGATCACCGGGTTCATCGTCCCCGCGTCGCGCAGCGCGCGCACGAGCCGGCCCGGCAGGGCGCCGATGTACGTGCGCCGGTGGCCGCGGATCTCCGCCTCGTCGCGGATGCCGCCGAGCGACATGCGCACGAACTCACGGCCGGTGGCGCGCGCGATGGACTCGCCGATGGAGGTCTTGCCCGTACCGGGCGGGCCGATGAGCGTGAGGATGGCGCCGGAGCGGCGGTCGTCCTCGATCCCGCGCTCCTTGCGGAGCTTCGCGACCGCGATGTACTCCACGATGCGGTCCTTCACGTCCTCGAGGCCGGCGTGGTCGGCGTCCAGGATCTCGCGCGTGTGCTGGGGGTCGAGCCGCTCCTCCGAGCGCTTGCTCCACGGGACGGCGAGCAGCCAGTCGAGGTAGTTGCGGATGACGGTCGCCTCGGGCGTCTGGTCGCCCATGCGCTCGAGCCGGCCGAGCTCGCGGTTCGCCTGCTCGAGCACGTTCTCCGGCATCTGCGCCTCGGCGATCTTCTGCCGGTACTCCTCCACCACCGAGGCCTCGTCCTCGCCGAGCTCCTTGCGGATGGAGTCGAGCTGGCGACGGAGGATGTACTCGCGCTGCTGCTTCTCGACCCCGGACTCGACGTCCTCCTGGATCCGCTTGCGCACCTGCAGGAGCGCGAGCCGCTCGCGCTGCAGCTCGAGCGCGAGCTCGAGCCGCGCGCGGACGTCGAGCGTCTCGAGCAGCCGCACCTTCTGCTCGAAGGTCAGGTCCGGCGAGTAGCCGGACGTGTCGGCGAGGGCGCCGGGCTCGGAGATCGAGCGCACGAACGCGGCGATGCGGCCGTCGTCGCCGCGCAGCTCGAGGATCTCCTCTACGACCGCGCGATACTCGCGCTCGAGCTCGCGGATCCGCCCGTCCACGGCCGGGTCGTCGGGATGCTCCTCCACCTCCACGAAGAGGCGGCCCCGGTCGTCGCTCGAGGCCGCGCCCGCCACGCCCCGGTGCAGGCCCGAGAGCGCGACGGCGCGCCCGCCGCCGGGAAGCCGGATGCGGTCGGTGACCTCCGCGACCGTGCCGACCTTCGCGTACTCGCCCTCGTGCTTGGGGACGAGCAGGACGCGGTCCTCGTCGCCGACGTCCACGGTCAGCGTCACGTTCATGTTCGGGAACACGACCAGGTCGTCCAGCGGGACGAGCAGGTACCTGGTGCGGCTCCGGGGGCTCTCGCTCACGATCCTCTACCTTCTTCCAGTTCGCATACTTGGTTCAAGAAGTGTAGCGACTCCGGAGCAGCGTGGGACGTGCGGTGCCTCAGCGCGGATGGCGGCGGAAGCGCTCGAGCGCGAGCGCTGCGACCTTCCCCGCCAGCACGTCGGAGGAGAGGCCCGCGCCGCCCGGCCGCCAGGTCAGGACGCCGGCCACGAGCACGCCTCCGCGCCAGAAGACGAGCCCGGCGTCGTGGCGCGCACGCGAGATCCAGCCCGCCTTGTGCAGCACCGCGACGCCCGTCCGCCCGCGCAGGTGACGGTCCAGCTTCGGCGTGTCGCGGACGTGGGCGAGGAGCCAGAGGACGTGCCGGGCCTCCGCCGGGGTGAGGCCCGGCTGCGCCGTGCGCAGCGGGCCTCTGTCCTCGGAGGCGAGCCAGAGCGCGCGCAGCAGGCGGGTCAGGTCCCAGGCGGTCGTGTACTTGCCGACGCCGAACGCCGGCGCCTCCTCCACGCGCACGGGGATCGCGGACGAGGGCGAGCGGACGAGGTAGCCACCGTACATCAGGCTGTCCGTGAGCCCGAGCGAGCGCATGAGCGCGTTCACGCGCAGCGCGCCGCTCGAGGTGGAGCCGCCGAGCCAGACGAGGAGCGCGTTGGCGGCCGCGTCGTCCGAGGGGACGATCATCTCCCGCAGGAGCGCTCCCAGGCGCGAGCCCGGCAGCGGGATCCCGCGGTGCTCGGCGAGCACGGCGGCGGCGATCGCGACCTTCAGCGTCGAGGCCGCGGGGAACCGCGCCTTGGCGTTCCAGGCCGCTCCGGTGCCACCCGTCAGGTCCTGGACGTAGACGGCGGCGGTGCCGGAGAACTCCCGCACCAGGGCGCGCAGACGGCGCGCGAGGGCGGGGTCGTTGCGCGCGCGCACGACCCGCGGGCGGGCCGCCGCCGGCAGGCCGAACACCTCGGGCACGACCCGCGTCGCCTTGCGCCCGTCCGCCCGCACTGCAGTCACGCGAAGCGTCGTCTCGCCCACCGGCAGCGAGACGCGGAAGGAGAAGCGCCGTCCGCGGACGAGCGCGGACGCGAGCTGGCGGCCGCCGGCGGCGACGACGACCCAGCGCGTCCCGGGCCCGACGCGCCCGCGGACGAGCCCGTAGGAGACCTGGTGCGGCGCCGGCTGCTCGAGCGCGGGCGGCGGCAGGGGCGGAGCGGCGTCCAGCATGCGGCCAACCTTAGCCCTCGTCTCCGAAGCGAGCTCTCGAAGCGGGGCGGGCTTGCGCCGGGCCCGCCACTAGCCTTCGCGCATGGGCCGGCCGCCGATCGTCGCGCACCTCGACCTGGACGCGTTCTTCGCCGCCGTGGAGGAGCTCGAGGACCCGAGCCTGCGCGACCGGCCGCTCGTGGTCGGGGGAGATCCGCACGGCCGCGGCGTCGTGGCCACGGCGAGCTACGCGGCGCGCCGCTACGGGATCCGCTCGGCGATGAGCTGCGCGGAGGCGCTGCGCCGCTGCCCGCACGCGGTCTTCGTCCGCCCGCGCCATGCGCTCTACCGCCAGTACTCGGACGCGGTCTGGCAGACGGTGGCCGAGATCGTGCCCCGGATCGAGCGCACCGGCCTGGACGAGGGCTACCTCGACCTGGGCCGGGTCGCGCGGGACTTCGCGCACGCGCGCACCCTCGCGGCCGCGGTGCGGACGTCCGTGCAGGCGACGACACGGCTCACCTGCTCCCTGGGCGTGGCGACGTCCAAGGTCGTCGCGAAGATCGCCTCCGACCGGCGCAAGCCGGGCGGCATTACGGTCGTGCCGCCCGGGAGCGAGGCGCGCTTCCTCGCCCCGCTCGCGGTGCGCCTGCTGCCGGGCGTCGGCCCGCGGGCCGAGGCGCGGCTCCAGGCCGCGGGCGTGGAGACGATCGGCGCGCTCGCCACGCTCTCGGACGGGGAGCTGCGCGCCCTCCTCCCCGGCTCGGTCGGGCGCGTGCTCCGGGACCGCGCGCGCGGGATCGACCCGCGCGCCCTGGAGGAGGACGCCGAGCCCGTCTCCGTGTCCGCCGAGGACACGTTCGCGCGCGACCTCTCCGACCGCGAGCTGCTGCACGACGAGGTGCGCCGCCTGGCGGCGCTCGTGTCCGAGCGCCTGCGCCGCTCGAGCCTCGCCGGCCGGACGGTGACGGCGAAGCTGCGCTACGCCGACTTCTCCATCCGGACTCGCTCGGAGACGCTCGGCGCCGCCGTGGACGACGCGGACACGATCGGCGAGCTCGCCTGCCGCCTCCTCGACCGCGGCCTGCGCGACCGGCCGGGGGCGCTGCGCCTCGTCGGGGTCGCCGTCTCCGGGCTCTCGCCGCACCGCCAGCTCGCCCTCGAGCTCGCGCCCGGCGCGGACGGCACTTCTCTCTAGGACGGGCCGCTCTCGAGCCGCAGCAGCGGCCGCGTGAGGCAGGTCGGGCCGCCGTCGCCCTTGAGCGAGATCTCGCGCCCGCGGTACACGCGCACGTCCACGCCGGCGCGCTCCAGGCGCCGCCTCGTCTCCGGGCTGCCGTCGAGCGCGAGGGCCCGGCGCGGCCCGAGGGCGAGGACGTTCGGGCCCTGGCTCGCGAGCTCCTCGTCCGGGACCTCGACCGTGCGGATGCCCCGCTCGGCGAGGAGCCGGAGGAGGCGCACGGGCGCGAGCCGCGGGTAGACGAGGGCGAGGTCGCGGTCGAGCGGCGAGAGAAACGACATGAGATGCAGCACCTCCTCCGCCCCGTTCCAGTGCGGGAGGTCGAAGGCCAGCACCTCCACGCCCGGGAACGAGGCGCGCAGCGCTCCGAGCGCCGCCTCGTTCGTGCGGTACCCGACGCCGACGAGGAGCGTGCGCTCGTCGAGCCAGACGGTGTCCCCGCCCTCGGCCAGCGCCGGCGCCTCGAGGACGGCGGCGACCGGGACGCCGGCGGCCCGGAGCTCCGGAGCGAGCGCGGCTGGCTCCCCCTGTCGCACCTCCTTGCCGGGTCGCAGGAGGACGGCGCCCTCGGCGCCGACGAGCACGGGGTCGTAGACGTAGATCGCGTCCGGGTTGCCCGGCTCGTGGCGCGAGACGACGACCTCGGCGCCCGCCTCCTCGAGCAGCAGGCAGAAGGCCTCGTGCTCCGCGGCCGCCGCCACCGGATCGGGCGCCGCGCGCCACCCGTGCTCCCGCCAGCGCGCCGCATCCTCGGGCAGCGGCGGCCGGACGAGGACGCGCGCGAGCGTGCCCCACATGGACGCGCTGCCGGAGGCGAGCGGGCTAGTCGAGGACACGCGGGCGGTGCGAGGAGGAGTAGACGTCCTTGCGCAGGACGAGACCCCCCGAGAACGGGATCACGTCCACGCCGTCCCACTCCAGCCGTCGGCCCTCGCGGTCGGTGGCGTTCGCCGTCCACTCGCAGACGACGAGCCCGTCGCGCGCGTACACGCGGCGCGAGCGGAAGCGCAGGTCGGGCCAGTTCTCGAAGATGCGCGCGATGTGCTCCCGGACCTCCGCGCCCTCGGCGCGCTCGCCGGCGGTGTGGTTGTGGAAGACCATCCCGGGCGCGTGCATGGCGACGATCGCGTCCACGTCGTGGGCGTTCCACGCCGCGTTGTAGCGCTCGATCGCCCGCTCGAGGGCCGCTGCCGAGTCGGGGTCGGACACGGCGCGCAGTATGGCGCGCCGGGCGATCTATTGACAAGCATCGATGTATGCCGTACCGTTCTCCATCGATGAACGTCGATCTCTCCGCGCGGCTTGCCTCGACGCCCGCGTACTGCTGCGCCCCGCTCGACGCGGACGGGCTCGCGGACACGGACGCCGAGGCGACGGCCGCGCTCTTCCGCGCGCTCTCCGACCCGGCGCGCGTGCGCATCGTCAATCTCCTCGCCCGCAACGAGTCCGTGTGCGTGTGCGACCTCACGCCGGCCGTCGGGCTCTCCCAGCCGACGGTCAGCCACCACCTCAAGAAGCTCGTCCAGGCCGGCCTGCTGCGCCGCGCGCAACGGGGCGTCTGGGCGTACTACTCGCTCGACCGCGAGGCGCTCCGGCGCGCGGCGGGCGTCCTCGACCTGAAGGGAGCGAACGAATGACGACCGACCTCCGCGAGCTCGTCCGCGAGCGCTACGCCGAGGCCGCACGCGGCCTCGAGCAGGGCGCCGGCTGCGGCTGCGACTGCGGCTCGATCGGCTGCTGCGGCACGGAGCCGACCACGCTCTTCGGCCAGGGCCTGTACCACGCCGAGGAGCGTGGCACCCTGCCCGCGCAGGCCGTGCAGGCGAGCCTCGGCTGCGGGAACCCGGTCGCGGTCGCCGACCTGCACGAGGGCGAGACGGTGCTCGACCTGGGCTCGGGCGGCGGCATCGACGTGCTCCTCTCCGCGCGCCGGGTCGGTCCGACGGGGACGGTCTACGGCCTGGACATGACCGACGAGATGCTCGCGCTCGCGCAGCGCAACGCCCGCGAGGCCGGCGTGCGGAACGTCCACTTCCTGAAGGGGCTGATCGAGGCCGTCCCCCTCCCGGCGGAGAGCGTGGACGTCGTCATCTCGAACTGCGTCGTCAACCTCTCCACCGACAAGCCGGCCGTGTACCGCGAGATCGCCCGCGTCCTCAGGCCGGGCGGGCGGGTCGGGATCACGGACATCGTGGCCGACGAGGAGCTGACGCCGGCCGACCGCGCGGCGCGCGGGAGCCACGTCGGCTGCATCGCCGGCGCGCTCTCCGAGCCCGAGTACCGCAGCGGGCTCGAGGAGGTCGGGCTCGTGGACGTGGAGGTCGCGCGCACGCACCGCGTCGCGGACGGCATGTACGGCGCGATCGTGCGTGCCCGCAAGCCGGACGCCTAGCCTAGGCCAGGAGCTCGCGACGCCGGCCGAGCGCCGCGAGCACGCGGTCCACGTCCTCCTCCACGTTGTAGAGGTGGAGCGAGACGCGCACGCTCGAGTCGCGCTCGGACACGACCACCCGGTCCTCGGCGAGCGCCCGCACGAGCGCGGGAGCGTCGGTCGAGCGCACGCAGACGAGCGGCCCGAGCTCGCCCTGGCCGCGCGGCGTGGCCACGGTCGCCCCGAGCTCGTCGAGCCCGGCGAGCAGCCGCTGCACGAGGCCATGGACGTGCTCCGCGATCGCGGCCACCCCGGCCTCCTCGACGATCCGGAGCCCGGCCAGCCCCGCGTAGATGTTCGGCACCGGCGGCGTGCCGGAGTCGAAGCGGCGAGCGTCGCCGGCGGGCGAGTAGTCGGAGATGTCCATGCGGAAGATGTCCTCGTCCGCGAACCAGCCGGTCTGCGTGGGCAGCAGGCGCTCGTGCAGGCCTCGCCGCACGTACATGAACGCCAGGCCCGCGGAGGCGAGCAGGTACTTGACGGTGCCGGCGGTCAGGAAGTCCACGCCGAGCGCGGGTGCGTCGAGCGGGAGCGCGCCCGCGGCCTGGTAGCTGTCCGCCAGGCAGAGCGCGCCGCGCTCGTGGGCGAGCCGCGCCACCTCCGCCACGTCCAGGCGGTAGCCGGTGCGGTAGGAGACGGCGGTGCAGCAGACGAGCGCCGTGCGCTCGTCGATCGCCTCCGCGAAGCGCTCGAGCGGGATGCGCCCGTCCGCGTCCGGCCGCACGTGCACGACCTCCGCGCCGCGCAGCTCCTGCGCGTGCGCGATCTGCCCCACGGTGGGGAACTCGAACTCCGAGATCACGATCCGGTCGCGGCCGCGCTCGAGCGGGAGCGCGCTCACGAGCCCGGACACGGCCTGGGAGACGGACGTCGTGACCGCCACCTCGCGGGGCTCGCAGCGCACCAGGCGCGCGAAGGCCGCGCGCGCGGTCTCCGCGCGCTCCACCCAGTGCTCCCACTCGGCGCCGTGCGCGTCCCAGCCGTCCAGGTACTCCTCGTACGCCCGTCGCACGTCCACGGAGAGCGCCCCCTGCGAGCAGGAGTTCACGTACGTCGTGTGCTCGAAGATGGGGAAGCGACCCCTGACCGCCGCGCCGACCATCAGCGGCCGAGGTAGGCCTTGCGCAGCTCCTCGTTCTGGAGGAGGTCGGCCGCCTTGCCCTCGAGCACGATGCGCCCGGTCGAGAGCACGTAGCCGCGGTCCGCGATCGCGAGCGACACGTTCGCGTTCTGCTCGACGACGAGCATGGCCACGCCGGACTCGTGCACCTGGCGGATGATCTCGAAGCTGCGCTCGACGAGGATCGGCGCGAGGCCCATGGATGGCTCGTCCATGAGCAGCAGGCGAGGCTTGGACATGAGCGCGCGGCCCATCGCCACCATCTGCTGCTCGCCGCCGGAGAGCGTCCCCGCGAGCTGGTGGCGGCGCTCGTAGAGGAGCGGGAAGAGCGTGTACACGCGCTCGAACTCCTCCTTCAGGTCCGCCTTCGGGCGCAGGTACGCGCCCATCTCCAGATTCTCGAGCACGGTCATCGGCCCGAACAGGCGCCGGTTCTCGGGCACGATCGCCATGCCGCGCTTGATGCGGTGCGAGGTGGGCAGGTCGGTCACGTCCTCGCCCGCGAAGGAGACCGTCCCGGTGCGCGGGCGGACGAGCCCGAGGATCGTCTTCAGGGTCGTGGACTTCCCGGAGGCGTTGCCGCCCAGCAGGCAGACGAGCTCGCCCTCCCCCACCTCGAGGTTCGAGTCCTGGAGGATGTGGATGGAGCCGTAGTACGTGTTGATGCCCGCGAGGCGCAGCAGGGGCTCGCTCGCGCTCACTTCCGCGCCGTCCCGCCCGTGCCCAGGTAGGCCTCGACCACCTTGGGATTCGTCGCGACCTCCTCGAAGCTCCCCTCCGCGATCTTGACACCGTGGTCGAGCGCGACCACGCGGTCGGAGATGCCCTCCACCACGTGCATGTCGTGCTCGATGACGAGGATCGTGTACCCGCCCTCCTCGCGGAGCTTGGAGATGAGCTCCGTGATCTCCTGGGTCTCCTTCGGGTTCATGCCGGCGGCGGGCTCGTCCAGGAGCAGGAGCTTGGGATTCGTGGCCGTCGCGCGCGCGATCTCGAGCCGGCGCCGGTTCGCGTAGGAGAGGCTGTAGGCCGGTTGGTCCCAGCGATAGCCCATCAGGCGGTCGCCGAAGAACGCGAGCCGCTTCTCCGCGAGCTCCCGGATCGCGCGCTCCTCGCGGCGCATCCCCGGCGTGCGCAGGATCGAGCGGACGACCCCGGCCTTCGTGTGCCCGTACGCCGCGGCCATCACGTTCTCGCGCACGCTCATGTTCAGGAAGAGCCGCAGGGTCTGGAACGTCCGCGCGATGCCGAGCCGCGCGATCCGGTGCGGAGGCAGGCCGACGAGGGAGCGGCCCTCGAAGAGGATGTCGCCGCCCGTGGGCTCGTACACGCCGGTGATGAGGTTGA
Source organism: Gaiellaceae bacterium (assembly GCA_035574435.1). Taxonomy (GTDB): domain Bacteria; phylum Actinomycetota; class Thermoleophilia; order Gaiellales; family Gaiellaceae; genus GMQP-bins7. The sequence continues at coordinate 25,095 of DATLYU010000023.1, forward strand.
AGAGCGTCGTCTTCCCGGCGCCGTTCGGGCCGATCACGCTCACGATCTCCCCGGGGAGCACCTCCAGGTCGAGGTCGACCACGCAGCGCAGGCCGCCGAAGGCCATGGACACGTCGCGCAGCTCGAGGAGCGGCTCGCTCGCGCTCACACGATCTCCACGCGGCGCTCGCCGAGGATGCCCGACGGGCGCGTGATCATGATCCCCACGAGCAGCGCCCCGAGCAGGACGAAGCGCGTGACGTCCGGCTGCGGCGAGAGCACGTTCTCCCACACGAAGGCGGCCAGGTACACGGTGGGCACGAGGGCGGCCCAGCGCCAGACTCCCTTCACCGCCGTGGCCAGCAGGATCAGCGCCACGAGCCCCACGTAGGCGAGCGTGCGCGCGTCGCCCGGGCTCGCCGGGATCGCCACCCACGCGTCGAGCACGCGCGTCACGAGGTCCGCCTCCGGGGGCGCCCCGGCCGTCCACGACTCGTCGATCGCGCCGGCCAGCGCGTGCACCGCGAACCCGAACACGGCGGCTCCGGCGAGGACGACGGCCACCACCCAGCGGGGCCGGACGAGGAGCACGAGCGCGACGAGGACGGCCAGGTAGAAGACCCAGCCGGACACGTCCTCGTCGCGCAACGCCTCGAGGAACACGTACACGATCACGGCGCCCAGCACGGCGCCCGTCTGGCTCCCGGCCCCGCCCAGGATGAGCATCGCGTACACGGTGATGAGGAGCGTGAGGGAGAACGTCTCCGGGAAGACGCCGACCTTGAGGGAGGCGAAGAGCGCCCCCGTCATGGCCGCGACGGCCGCGCCGAAGGCGAAGGCGAGGAGCTTCAGGAGGTCGGTCGGCATGCCCATCAGCTCCGCGGCCAGGGTGTCCTCGCGCAGCGCCCGCCAGGCGCGCCCGATGCGCGAGTGGTTGATCAGGTGCAGGGCGACGAAGACGATCCCGAAGAGCGCGAGCGCGACGTACACGTAGTTCGAGTTGAAGATCCCCTGCTTGCTGACCGGGATCTCGAATCCGAAGAGGTCGAACGGGTCGAGGTTGGAGATGCCGTTCACGCCGCCCGTCAGGTCGACGCCGAACAGGTCGTGACCGTTGGTCACGACGCTGATGAAGATCTGGTACGCGAAGAGCGTCACGATCGCGAGGTAGTCGCCGACCAGGCGCCAGGAGGGCAGCCCGACGAGGAAGCCGAGGAGCGCGCCGAGCGCGACCACGATCACGAGCACGAGGGGCGAGGAGAGGTGGAGGTCGAACTTGTCCGAGCTCAGGACCGCGTACGTGTAGGCGCCGAATCCGAAGAACGCGATGTAGCCGAGGTCGAGCAGCCCGCCCCAACCCACGGCCACGTTCAGCCCGAGCGCGAGCAGGGCGAAGATCAGCGTGTCGAAGACGACGGCGTTCACGTAGCCGTCGTCCGTGACGAGCGGGATGGCGGCCACGGCCACGAGGAAGGCGACGAGGCGCAGCCAGCCGGGCACCCGATCGAGGAGGGCCTGCAGGCGCGGACGCCGGGTGATCTCCTCCGAGCGGGCGACCCACTCGTCGCGGCCGATCTGCGGGCCCGAGCTCACCGCCTACACCTTCTTGATCTCCGGCCGGCCGAGGATGCCCTGTGGCCGGAAGAGCATGAATCCGATGAGCAGCGAGAAGATGACGAGGTTCGAGAGCCCGACCTGGATGCCGATCCAGTCGGTGATGTAGGTCACGGTCAGCGCCTCCACCGTCCCGAGCAGGAACCCACCCAGCATGGCGCCGGGGATGGAGCCGATCCCGCCGATGACGGCCGCGGTGAAGGCGAACAGGCCCGGGGTGAAGCCCATCTGCGGGAAGAGGTCGGTGCGTAGCGCGAAGAGGACGCCCGCCGCGCCGGCGAGCCCGCCCGCGAGCAGGAACGCGAACATGATCACGCGGTCGATGTCGATGCCCATCATGGCCGCGGCGTCGCGGTCGAACGAAGTGGCGCGCATCGCCTTCCCGATGCGCGTCCAGGCGACGAGGTACCAGAGCACGACCATGAGGACGAGCGCGGCCACGATCGTGATCACCCGCAGCCAGGAAACGGTGAAGGAGCCGAGCGTGACCGCCGGCTCGTACAGCTTCCCGCCCGCGAAGTTGAAGGTGTCGTAGGTGCGGTGCTCGGCCCCGTACAGGATCTGGACGCTGTAGGAGAGGAAGAAGGAGACGCCGAGCGCGCTGATCAGCGGGGTGATACGCGGCGCGTCGCGCAGCGGCCGGTAGGCGAAGCGCTCGATCACGACGCCGAGCACGGCGCAGGCGGCCATGGCCGCGAGCACCATGAGCACGAGCACGAGCCAGGGCGAGAACGAGGGATCGATGGCCCCGCCGCTCACGCTGAGGACGCCGAAGCCGACGAACGCCCCCACCATGAACACGTCGCCGTGGGCGAAGTTCAAGAGCTTGAGGATCCCGTAGACCATCGTGTACCCGAGCGCGATGAGCGCGTAGGTGCTGCCGAGGGTCGCGGCGTTGACGAGGGTCTGGAAGAGCTTGTCGTAGTCCACGAGAGTCCGGGAAGCCTACTTCGTGCTTCCTGTCGCAAGAACCGTCTGGAGAGGTGCGGCCCCGGCCGAGCCGGGGCCGCACGCTTCCGACCTTAGAGCCGGCCGATCTGCCTGGCCGTCCCGTCCGCCTGGATCTGGAAGAGCCAGAAGCCCCCGTTCAGCGGGTCGTTCGTCCTCGAGGAGAAGCGGAACGAGCCGCCGAGGATCCAGTCCGGGATCCGCCCGGCCTTCATCTTGCGCTTGATGTTGACGCGCTCGACGGAGCTCTTGCCGGCGCAGGCCCGCTTCGCCGCGTACAGGATCGCCTGCACGGCGCCGTACGCGGGCGGCCCGAACGGCGAGAGCTGCCGGCCGGGGTTCGCCTGGCGCCAGGCGTCGACGATCGCCTGCTTGCCCGGGACGCGGGTGATGTCGGGCGCGAAGTTCGAGAAGTACGAGCCCGGCACCTTGAACGCGGGGTCCGCCGTGCCGTCCCCGCCGAACACGACCGCACGCTTGCCCTGCTCCTTGAGCAGCACCGCGATCTGGTTCGCGTTGGCGGCGACCTGGAACGGCGTGTACACGACGTCCGTGTCCGAGGGGATGCGGGTCACGAAGCTCGAGAAGTCGGTCGTGTTGTTCGTGACCGACAGCCGCTGCACCTGCACGTTCCGCCGCCGCAGGTACGACTCGACCGTGTTCGCGAGCCCGACCGAGTACGGCTCCTGGGCGTCGAACACCGTGACCTTGTCGGCGTTCAGCCGCTCGACCATGTACTTGGCCGCGCCCGTGCCCTGGACCGAGTCGTCGGCGACGACGCGGTAGAAGTAGCCGGTCGCCTCGGGCGAGGAGCCCTTCGTGAGCGTCGCCCGCGTCGCGGACGGGCTCACGTGCACGACCTGCGCGTCGGCGAGCGTCTTGCTCGTCGCGGCCACGCCGCCCGACGTCGCCGGGCCGACCGCCGCGATGATGCTGCGGTTCCCGACGAGTCGCTGCGCCGCGGTGAGCGCGACGGCGGGGTCGAGGGTCGTGTCGTAGTTCACGATCTTGGCCTTGAGCCCGAGCTGGCGGCCGACCCGTTGGGCCGCGAGCACCGCCCAGCTGCGCTGGTCCTGGCCGAGGAACGCCGCAGGCCCGGTCAGGACGGTCAGCAGACCGATGTTCAGCGTGCCCCGGCAGCTGACTGCCGCGGCCTCGGTCCGCGCCGCCGACTGCGTGTCCGCGCCGGCGGATGCCGCGAGCGTCGCCGCGACGAACACCACGAGCGCCGCGGCAACGAGTGCGCGTCTCTTCATTCAGCCCTCCTCCGTGGTTTCGCGATGTGAGACGAATCGCCGTCCCCGTGGTTTGGCCCGGGGAGGCGAAACTGTCGCAGCGCGCCCGGAGCTTGTCAACGCGGTGCCGCCCGTAAACGGCCTGTAAATCGGCCGCTCGCACCACGCCGGGCGCCTGGCCGGGCGGGGTGCGCGCTAGGTTCCGCGCATCGACACGGGTCTCGCGGGCAGCGGCGTCCTCGTCACGGGCGCCTCGGGCGGCATCGGCGCCGCCTGCGCGCGCACGTTCGCGGCCGAGGGCGCGAACGTCTTCCTCCACTACCACCGCGGGGAGGAGCGCGTGCGCGCGCTCGCCGCCGAGCTCGAGGGCGCGCCCGCCGGCGCGGCCGACCTGACCTCCGAGGACGAGGTCGAGCGGCTCTTCGCGCAGGCAGGGGCGGCGCTCGGTCGGGTGGACGTATGCGTGGTCATGCACGGCGTGTGGCCGCGCGAGGACGTCCCCGTCTGGGAGCTTCCGCTCGCCCGCTGGGAGGACACGCTGCGCCAGAACCTGACCTCGACCTTCCTCGTCGCGCGCGCGTTCCTGCGCGGGGTCGCCCGCACCGGGCACGGCTCGCTCGTCCTCGTCGGCTCGACGGCGGGCGTCTTCGGCGAGGCCGGGCACGCGGACTACGCGGCCGCCAAGTCGGGGATCCTCGGCGGCCTCCTGCTCTCGCTCAAGAACGAGATCGTGCGCGTGGCGCCCGCCGGCCGCGTGAACGCGGTCGCCCCCGGCTGGACGGAGTCGCCGATGACGCGCGGGCTCGTCGACCCGGAGCGCGTGCGCGCGGTGTCGCGCACGATGGCGCTGCGCAAGGTCGCCAGACCGGAGGACGTGGCCGCGCAGGTCGTCGTGCTCGCCTCCGACCGCCTCTCGGGCCACGTGACCGGCCAGGTGGTGGTCGTCGCGGGCGGCATGGAGGGCCGCACCGTCCACGAGGAGTGAGGAGTGAGAAAGGGCGGCGTCGTCCGCCGCCCCTTTCTCGGCGCTCCCACCGGTCTGATTGCCGTCAGTCCCCAGTCGGGAGTCGCCCTCGCTATCGGCACCCGGGCCGGCGAGCTTGAGCGGCCCGGGAACCGGAGCGGCTCGCCGCCACTCGCCGCTCCGGCTCGACCAGGCCTCGTGGAGGAGGTGCCACCTGGCTTCCCCTCGACTCCTCTCACCCGGGGAGCCGCCGCATCGCCCCCCGCGGTGAGTGATCCGCAGGATGCCCGGATCCCCCACCGCGGGCGTCCCCCGTGGGCGGTTGACCGATCACCCGGACGGTGTTGACGAGCCCGCTTGACCGCTCGCATACGATGGCCCGCGATGTCGGCCCGGTTCCTCGAGCGCCTGCGGACGGGCCCTCCGCTCGTCGCCGACGGCGGCATGGGGGCGCTCATCGGCGCCGCCGTCCCGCGCCTGCGCTGCCCCGAGGAGGCGAACCTGCGCGCACCGCAGGCGGTCGTCTCCCTGCACGTCGGGTTCATCAACGCGGGCGCCGAGCTGATCGAGACCAACTCCTTCGGCGCGAACCGCCGCAAGCTCGCGCAGCACTTCCTGGAGGAGCAGCTCGAGGAGATCAACTCGACGGCGGTCAAGCTCGCCCGCGAGGCACGCGAGATCGCGGGCCGCGACGTCTTCATCGCGGGCTCCATCGGCCCGCTCGGCCAGAGCGCGGCCTCGCGGCTGCGGCGCGAGCTCTTCGCCGAGCAGGCGAGCGTGCTCGAGGGCCGCGGGGCCGACCTCTTCGTGGTGGAGACGTTCTACGACCTGGAGGAGCTCGAGGATGCGATCGCCGCCGTGCGCAGCGTCTCGAGCCTGCCCGTGGTCGCGCTCATGACGTTCGACGAGTCGGCCGAGACGCTCGCGGGCGTGACCGCGCGGGAGGCCGCCGCGCGCCTGTCCGAGCTGGACGTGGCCGCGATCGGGGCCAACCACGGCGCCGGGCTCCTGGCCGCGCTGGCGGCGCTCGAGCAGATGTCCGGGATGGGCAAGCCCCTCGCGGCCATGCCGAACATCGGCCTGGCCAGCCTGGCCGGCGGCCGCGTCATCTACCCGCACGCGACGCCCGAGTACTTCGCCGAGTTCGCCGCGCACGCGCGCGACCTCGGGGCGGGGATCATCGGCGGCTGCTGCGGGACGACGCCGGCCGAGATCTCCGCCATCGCGGCTGCGGTGGAGGAGCGGCGCGCGCCCCGCGCCCCGCTCGAGTTCGCCGAGCGCGAGCTCGTCGTCTCGCTCGGCGAGGAGCTGCGCGAGACGGGTCTCGCGCGGGCGCTGCGCGAGGGCGAGTGGGTCGTCTCCGTGCAGCTCGACCCGCCGCTCGGCGGCTCGTGGCGCGGGCTGCTGGAGACGGCCACGGCGCTCAAGGACTCCGGCCTCGTCGGCTACGTGGACCTGAACGACAACGCGACCGCGCGGGCGGGCATGAGCTCGCTCATGGTCTCGGCCGCGATCGAGCGCGAGTGCGGGCTGGAGACGATCCCACACCTGACCACGCGCGACGCCTCGGTCATGGGCCTCGAGTCGCTCCTGCTCGGCGCGCACGCGGAGGGCGTCCGCAACGTGCTCGCGATCACCGGCGACCCGCCCGAGGTCGGCGACTACCCGGGCGCGCGCGGCGTCTACGAGATCGACGCCATCGGCCTCGTCGAGCTGATGACGAAGCTGAACCGGGGCGAGGACTTCAACGGGCGCCCGATCGACGCGCCGACGGCGTTCTTCCCGGGCGTCGCCGTGAACCCGACGGCGGACGACCTCGGCCTGGAGGCCGACCGCTTCCGGCAGAAGGTGGAGGCGGGCGCGAAGTTCGCGATCACGCAGATCGTCTTCGACCTCGAGCACTTCGACCGCTTCACGGAGCTGATCGGGGGCTGGCCGATCCCGGTGCTGATCGAGGTCTTCCCGCTCACGAGCTACCGCCTCGCGCTGCGCCTGCACAACGAGGTGCCCGGCATCGTCGTCCCGGAGGCGCTGCAGGAGGCGATCCGCGACGCGGGCACAGGCGCTGCCGAGCTCGGCTTCGCCACCGCCCGCGAGCTGATCGCGGGTGCCCGCGGGCGCGCCGCCGGGGTGTGCCTGGTCGCGCCCTTCCGGCAGCCGCTGCGCGTGCTCGAGCTGCTCGCGTAGCGGCTACGTCCGCACGCAGTCCGTCTCCGGGACGGCCTGCGTGCCCGCGCCGGAGACCGCCTCGCGCACGAGGTCGGAGGGGATCCCGTAGCCGCCCGAGTCGCCGACGCGGCGCGCGAAGACGGTCGTCCGCACCCGCCCGCGCGCGTCGATTCCCGGGCCGCCCGAGCTCCCCGGGCGCACGTCGCCGCGCAGCACGGTGACCGTCTTCGTGAGCGGGCCCCGGCCGTACGCGTCGCGGCTGAACACCTCGCGCGTCGCGCCGAGCCGGCCCGGCAGCAGACGCAGCGGCCCGTTCTGCGGGTAGCCGGCGAGCACGACGGGGACGCCGCGGTCGGGCGCGGCGAGCGGCAGCGGCTGCCCGGAGAGGCTGGGCGCGCGCACGAGCGCGACGTCGGAGTCCGCGTCGAAGTACACGACCGTCCCGCGCACCGAGGAGCCCTCGCGCCGGTCGAGAAGAGGCCGCTCGACGCCCGCGACGACGTGCGCGTTCGTGACCACGAGCCCGGGCGCGACGATCCAGCCGGAGCCCTCCACGCCGAGCCCGCACGCGATCCCGGACACGCGGACGACGCTGCGCGAGGCGCGCACCACGTCAGGGTCGCGCAGGAGCGCGGGGTTCGGCCTCGGCACGGTCGCCTCCGGCCCGGGCACGACCCCGAGCGGATCGACGCGCTCGATCGTCTCCAGCAGCCGCTCGGGCGGGAACTCGTCGTTGAGACGGGAGAGGATCTCGGAGCGCTGCACCGAGCGCCGGAGCTCGGACTGCCCCGGCAGGTAGAGGAGGACGGCCGCGACCGCCCAGCAGAGGAGCACGCCGAGCGTCGCCCCCAGGACGACCCCGCCGAGCGAGTCGAGGAGGCGCAGCCCGGGGATCGCGCCCAGCCCGGTGCGGACGGCACCGCCGACGCCGCCCGCGACCGCCTGCAGGAACGTCCCGCCGAGCAGCGCGCCGGCGAGCGCGACGAGCGGCGCGTAGCGCGAGCCGTCGCTGAGCAGGTCCGGCGCGACCCGCGCTCCCAGGTAGGCGCCGAGCGCGAAGCCGGCGAGCGAGAGCGCCCCGCGCACGAGCCCGTTCGCGAGCCCGACGAGCGCGGCCAGGGCCACGACCGCGACGACCACCCAGTCCGCGC
>DATLYU010000024.1:0-18145 GCA_035574435.1 Gaiellaceae bacterium
ACGTGGACCCCGTCGCTGCGCTCGCCGGCGCCGTGGCCGGCCTCCTGCTCGCCCCGCTCGCCGATCGGCTGGCGACGAACGCGCCGCTGCACGAGCCGCTCCTCCGCCGCGTGCCGCGCTCCCGCGCCCTGCCGCTGCTGGGGCTCGCGCTCGCCGGGCTCCTGGGCGCGTGCGGGCTCGCGTTCGGGTTCACGCTCGAGGCGCTCGCGGCCGGCCTGCTCTGTGCGTCCCTGGTCGTCCTGACCCGGACCGACCTCGAGCATCGCCTGCTCCCGGACGTGATCGTGCTCCCCGGCGCGCTCTCGGTGCTCGCGGTGCGGACGGTGGACGAGCCGCGCCTGGAGTGGGTGGCGGCCGGCCTCGCCGCGGCGCTCGTGCTCTTCGTCGTGGTGCTGCTCTACCCGCGCGGGCTCGGCCTGGGCGACGTGAAGCTCGCAGCGCTGCTCGGCGCCGGGCTCGGGGTCGCGGTGACGGTTGCGTTCTTCGTCGGCTTCTTCCTCGCATTCCTGCCCGCCGCGGTCCTCTTCGCCCGGCACGGGCGGGAGGCGCGCACGCGCGCGATCCCGCTCGGGCCGTTCCTCGCCGCGGGCGCCGTGGTCGCCCTCTTCGCGGGAGACGAGATCCTCGACTGGTACACGTCCTTGGGTCGCTGACGCCGGGGCTCAAGGCGGCCTTGCGGGAGGCCGATTCGTTCCCCGTGGAACGATCTCGCAGCCCCGTCCGGGCCGTCCGCCCGCTGGACGCCGCCGTCCTCGAGGCGGCCGTCGAGCGCGCGGTCGCGGCGACAGCCGTCGACGACGGCACGGACGCGATCGACGCGTGCGTCGCGACGCTGCACGAGTCGGCGCCCGCCGTGCTCCCGTCGGTCTTCGTGCTCCAGCACGGACGGCTCTGGCTCGTCGCGCAGCGCGGCTACGGCGTCGTCCCCGACGGCATCGGCACCGAGAGCGGCGTGATAGGCCGTGCGCTGCGGCTCGGCCGCCCTCAGCTCGCGGCCGACGTGCGCACCGACCCCGACTACCTCGGGGTGTTCCCGGGCGTGACCTCCGAGCTCGCCGTTCCCCTGCGCGCGGGGCACGGGGGAGGGCGGCGGACGGTCGGGATGCTCAACCTCGAGTCCGAGCTCACGCTGCCCGCAGACGCCGGCCGCCTCGTTCGTCCCCTCGCCGCCGCGCTCGCGCCGCTCGTCGCCACGCTCGCGGAGAGCCGCGAGCTCGATCTCCCGGCGCTCGCCCGTCTCTTCGTCCACCTGAGCAGCCTGCGCGACCCCGAGCGGATCGCCGAGCTGGCGGCCGCCTCCCTGGCGAGGATCCTGCCCGTCGAGGCGAGCGAGGTCCTCGCCTGGGACGAGCGAGGCGCAACCGTGCAGCTCGGCCACTGGCGTGCCGGACGTGGGAGCCCGCGGCTCGCTCCGGCGGAGCTCGAGCGGGCGCGCGGCGAGATCGACCAGACCGTCGTCTGCCACCTCTTCCACGCAGACGGCGATCCGGAGCGCCCCGTCGTCTGGCTGCCCCTGCGGGTGAACGGCGAGGAGCTCGGGGCGCTCGTCGGCGCGTGCAGGCGCGCCGCGTACGTCGACCCGGCGCTGCTCGACACAGCAGCCGTCCTCGCCGCCCACACGGCCGCGTCGCTGGACGCGGCGCTCTCGCTCCGCCGCGAGCGGCGCAGCGCGGTGACCGATGCGCTCACGGGCATCCTCAACCGGCGCGGGCTGGAGGAGCGCCTCGAGCAGGAGCTCGCCGCCGCCCAGCGCCTGCGCCTGCCCGTGAGCGTCATGGTCATCGACTGCGACGACTTCAAGGAAGTCAACGACCGCGCCGGGCACGAGTTCGGGGACGAGATCCTGCGCGAGGTCGCGGCTCTGCTCGCACGGACGGTGCCGGAGGACGCCGGCGTCGCGCGCCTGGGGGGCGACGAGTTCGTGGTCGTGCTGCCCGGCGCCGGCGCGGCGGCCTCGGAGGAGGTCGGCGGCCGGATCGGGCGCACGCTCGCCGAGGACCTGACCGAAGCCGGGTTCCCGCTGCGGGTGAGCGCGGGCATCGCCACGTACCCGTTCGACGGCACGTCGCCCACTGCGCTCCTGCGCGCGGCCGACCAGGCGCTGTACGCGGCCAAGGAGGGAGGGAAGGATCGTGTGGCTTCGTTCCGAGACGTCGTCCGCCCCCGCGCCGTCACGGGCTCGCCGGCCCCGCCTGCCGAGGCTCCCCACGAGCGCCCGGCCCGGAGAGGCGCCGGCTCGGTCCTCGTCGAGGCGCTGGACGCGGCCCGTGCGATCGAGGAGGAGGACACGGTCGAAGACGTCTGCCGCCGCCTCGGGAAGGCGCTCGTCTTCCTCGTCGGCGCCACGGCCGCCTCGGTCTCGCGGCTCGTGGACGGCCACCTCGTGGACGCGATCGAGCACGCGCTGCGGGAGGTGAAGCTGGCCGGAGACCAGGCGTACGCCCTCGCCGACTACCCCCTCACCGCCGAGGTGCTCGGACGCCGCGAGCCGCGCACGGTCTCGACCATGGACCCACACGCGGACGAGGCCGAGGTGCGGCTCCTCCGCGAGCTGGGGCTGAACGCCCTGCTCATGGTGCCCGTGGTCACGGAGCGAGGCCCCTGGGGCCTCGTCGAGGTGTACGACATGCGCCTGCGGCGCTTCACGGACGACGACGTGGCGTTGGCGCGCTTCGTCGTGTCCGCGGCCGAGCGGCGGCTCGCCGCCCTGGAGCGCGCTGCCAGCCGGGAGCCGCTCTACGAGGCGCCGCCCGGCACGGCGGCTCCGGGCACGGGCTCCAGGTAGGCGCAGCGCCGCGGGTCGCCGGGGAGCGGGGAGGGCCCGACGCGCAGCACCCGGTAGGGGACGCCCTCCACGGCCACGGCGGCGCCGGCGGCGAGCGGCGGCCGCTCGACCTCGACCAGCCGGTACGCAGGCCCGGGCACGAACAGGAGCTGCGCCTCGGGCACGAGCGATTCGCGGGCGGCAGCGGTCGGGGGCGGGAGGTGCGCCTCGGCCGCCTCGATGCGGGCCTCGCGCTCCGCGAGCGCGCGCTCGCGGGCCTCCAGCGCCGCTCGACGGAGCTCGACCGCGCCGAGCTCGACGCGGCGTCGGGCAAGGTCCGCCTCCTGCTCGCGCAGGCGTTCCTCGCGCTCGCTCAGCTCCGTCAGGAGCTCGGCGATCTCGACCTCACGCGCCTCCAGGTCGCTGGTGCCCAGCCGCAGGAGGCGGTCGATCGAGGCGCGCGCGTCGAGCACGATCCGCTCGCGGCGCTCGAGGTCGCGTACGCGCTCCTCGAACCGGCGCGTGTGCTCCTCGAGCTCGCGACGGCGTGCGGCCAAGAGCTGCTCGAGCTGCTCCTCGGCGGAGAGGTGGTCGGCGGATCCTCGGAGGATGCCGTGGACCGTACCGCGCACGCCCTCGCCGCGCAGCTCTCCGGAGCGCTCCGACCCTGCGCTCACCACCGCTCCTGCAGGCTGCGGGCCGGCGGGCCGATCCTCAGCCGTCGAATTCGGAGCAGCCCGCCGGCCACACTGATCTTCGCACTCTCGCGAGGCTCTCCTCCCACGCAAATGCTCCGAGGGAGGGTCAAGGACGTGGGCGACGAAGCCGATAGTCCGCGCATGGATCCCCACGGTGCACGCCTCCTCGCGGCCCGCATCAAGGCGGGCGTCTCGGTCGGAACGCGCATCGAGCTCGTGCGCGACGCGGCCGACGAGTCGGGCCTCTGCGCGGGCGATCGGGGCGTGGTGAACGACATCGACGCGCACGGCCGCGTCCACGTCCTCTGGGACCGCGGGTTCGCGTTCGAGATCGATCCCGAGCGGACGCCGTTCCGGCCGGCCGCGTAGCAACCCGCCGTCCCGACCCGCGCGGTCGCGCTCATCTGCTCGTGCCGGCTCTGCTCGCGGAGCCGGCACGCGAGCCGAAGTCCGCGGTCACGACCACGGTCGGTCGCCCACCGAACGCACGCGGCGCGAAGGGAGCCTCGAGGACGCCGACGCCGAGCTCGCGCCAGGTGGGGGAGAGCACGATGTCGCGATGGGGGGCAGACCCCAGCCAGGCGGCGACCACCGCTTCCGCGTCGACCTCGGGGTACGCGGCGAAGAGCGTCTCGGCGACCGACCAGGCCGCCCAGCCGCGGTCCGGGTAGTGGCGGCGGATGCGGTCGGCGAAGCTCGTCCCGTCGGGCGAGGCGTGGTCGAAGAAGCCGAGCTGGAGCATCGCCCGCGAGTGCGAGACGGCCGCGCGGCGCAGCCCGTCGGCCAGGCGGAGCGCCGGCAGCCCGCGCTGCGTGCGCACGCGGTTGAGCTCGCGCACGACCTCGAGCTCGAGCCCGGCGCGACGGTCGAGCGTGGCCGGCACCCGCGGGGGGGAGGCGACCGCGCTCGTCGCGGCGACGGCGAGCGCAGCGACGATGACGAGGAGGTAGCGCATGCCTGCACAGGGCATCGGCCGCCGACCCCCGACGGCGTTCCCTCGTACGGGGGAGCAGGCGCAGGCGCTACGGCGTCGTGGCGCGGGCGGAGCCCGGGCGGCGCTCGGCACCGCGCCCGCGCGGCTCCCTGACGGGCTTCGGCTCCTTCGCCGAACGCGTCGCCTCCGTGCGCGCTCTGGCCGGGACGGACGTGCGGTTCTGCTGCGGCCGCGCCGGGCGGGCGGGGACGGCGCGCGTACGACCTCGTGCCTGCTCGGAGACTCCGCGGGCGGACCGGTCGCGCACCTGCCCGGGGGCGGGGCCGCCGCTCGCGCGCGCCTGACCCGGCGCCTCCGCCTTGCCGTTGGCGCGGCCGTTGTCCACGAGCCGGCCGGGCGCGGTGGCGCTCTTGCCGGGCTTCACGAGCGCCGGCGACGAGATCTTCGGGCCCTGCGACGCGCCCTGCTCGGTCGCGGCGCTGACGCCGACGCCTCCGGCAACGGTGGCCGCCGTGACCACGGCGGCGGCCTTCGCGAGACCGCCGGCGAAGATCCCGCCGGCGCCGGCGCCGACTCCCACGCCCGTGCCCACGCCCGCGGACGCGACCGCAGCCGTCGGCAGGACCGCCGCGGCTGCGGATCCCTCGAAGCCCTTGAACAGCCCGAGCGAGAGCGGGACGGGAACGAGGAGGAGGCTCCTGAGCGCCGCCCGGTGGCGGCCCTGGACGCGCGCGAAGCGCGCGCAGTCGGGGCAGTCGTCCAGGTGCTCGCGCAGCCGGCGCCGCTCCTTGCGGCCGAGCCGCCGGTCGGCCGCCCGCGAGATCGCGAGCTGCGCATCGGAGCAGGTGAGGTTGTGCGTGAGCTCCTCTGCCAGCGAGCGGCGGGCGCGGAAGAGCAGCGTCTCGAGCGCGGAGGTGGTCACGTTCAGGATCGCGGCGATCTCCTTGTAGGAGCGCCCCTCGAACTCGCGCAGGACGAGCGCCTGACGCTGCTGCGGCGGGATGCGCGCGAGCGCGGTCAGGAGCTCGCCGACCGTGGGCGCGTCCTCGTCTGCGCTCCCGCCCGGCAGGTCGGTCTCGAGCGCGACCTCGCGCGGCCGCGCCCCCTCGCGGCGGAAGCGGGCCTTGATCGCGTTGCTCGCGATGGTCAGGAGCCAGTTCGCGGGCTGCCGAGGGCGCACGCCTTGCTCCAGCGCGCGGTAGGCGTTGAGGAAGGTCGTCTGCGTGACGTCCTCGGCGTCCGCACGGTTGCCGAGGACTGCGAACGCGTAGCGGTAGACGTCGCCGCCGTAGCGGCGGTAGAGGTCGTCGAGCGCGCGCGCAGCGGCGTGGCCGGCTTCCGTGACCGCCATGTCCTCACGGTCCGCGACGGAGGCTCCCGGCCGCAACCCACCTCACAAAGTCTTAACACTGGAGGGCGCAGGCAATCCGCCGCGTCTGCGTCTTCCTCGGCGTGAGGCCAGCGATCTTCCCCCTCCAAGGAGCGACCATGAGGCACCTGACCATCGTGGGCGCGGTCTTCGCGCTGCTCGTCCCGGCGGCCCTTGCGGCCCCGCCGGCGGGCAAGGGCAAGCCCGCGTCGAGCGCAGCCCCGGCCGTCCAGACAGCCGCTCAGCAGTGCAAGGCACAGCGCAAGCAGCTCGGGATGGCCGACTTCCGGGCGCTGTACGCGCCGGGCGGGAGCCCGCAGGCGGCCATGGACGCCTGCCTGCGCCAGCTCGCCGTGGTGCAGTCCAGCGAGACGAAGAACGCAGCGAAGGAGTGCAAGGCCGAGCGCGCCGCCAACCCGGAGGCGTTCAAGACCACGTACGGCACCAACGCGAACAAGGCCAACGCCTTCGGCAAGTGCGTCTCCTCGAAGGCGAAGGAGGCGGCCGAGGAGCGGCAGGACGACGTCCTGAACGCGGCCAAGCGCTGCAAGGCCGAGCGGACCGCGAATCCCACGCTCTTCGCGAACACGCACGGCACGAACGCGAACAAGCGCAACGCGTTCGGCAAGTGCGTCTCCAAGTACGCGCGCGAGGACGACTGACCTCGCGCGTCCAGAGCCCGCACCGGTAGGCGGCACCGATGCGGCGGCAGGGGGAAGAGACGGAGGAGGCCGAGAGGCCTCCTCCGTCGTTCTCGGGGATCCGCCCGCGACCTGCTCGGAGGGCGAGCCGCGTGGGCTCCGCCGGCTAGTAGAGCGGCTCCCAGCGCGGCAGCGTGAGCGCGACGCGCGTCGGGCCGCCGGGTGCGCTGTCCACCTCGAACGTGCCGCCGAGCATGCGCACGCGCTCGCCCATGCCGACGAGGCCCAGGCGGCCGCGCTGCGCGGCCTTCGCGAGCGCGCGCTCCACCTCGAACCCGATCCCGTCGTCCACGATGACCACGTCGATGGCGTTGCGTCGGGCGCGCACGCGGATCTCGACCGAGGAGGCGCCGGAGTGCTCGCGCACGTTCGCGAGCGCCTCCTGGATCGTCCGGAAGACGGTCACGCGCTGCGCGGAGGAGAGGGAGTCGGCGTCCCCGCGGATCTCCAGGCGCCCCTCGATGCCGCTCCGCTCCGCGAACGCGTCCACCTCGCGGTGCAGGATCTCGCCCAGCGGCCGGCTGAGGACGCTCTTCGTCTCGAGCGAGTGCGCGAGCTCGCGGAGCTGCCGGTCGAGCTCGGAGAGCCGCGCGGTCAGGTCGTCGAACCGGCCGTATGCCTGCTCGCGGTGCGTCTCGAGCACGAACGGGTAGATCTGCTGCTGGAGGAGGCGCACGTCGGCGGCGAGCGCGAGCACGTCCTGGATGGGGCCGTCGTGCAGGTCGAAGCCGAGGCGCATGAGGCGGCGCTCCGCGGCCGCGACGAGCGTCCGCTCGCGCTCCGCCGAGCGCTCGAGCAGGTGCTCGCGCTCCAGCACGGGCCCGATGGCCGCGGCAGCCTCGGCCAGGTACGCGTCCGCGACCGCGACGTCCACCGGACCGAGCCGGCCGACGAGGGCCGCGTACGGCTCCCCGAAGCGCGTGACCGGCCCCGAGCGGAGCGTCGAGCCGCCGAGCAGCGAGAGGCGCGAGCGCCCCCGGAGGACGGCCTTGGCCTCGGCGCGCACGCGGCGGCCCGGCTCCCCGTCGCCGCCGAGCGCGAGCAGGCGCTCGGGGCTGCCGGGAGCACGGCGCCAGAGCGAGACCTCCGAGAGAACGTCCGTGGCGAGCAGCAGTCGGAGCTGGATCTCGACCGCCACGACCGGTGGCAGCTCGAGCACGCGGCCGTCCCGCACCGCCTGGGTGAAGAGGACGAAGCGGGCCGCCTGGAGCGGGAACGCGCACGCCTCCGCGACCGCGGCCGCCGCGGCGGGGACGTCGGCGTCGTCGAGCTCGAGCGCGGCGGCCAGCTCCACGAGCGCGGCCGACGCGTAGCGGATGGCGCCGAGCATGTCGCCCAGGTCGCTGTCGCCGCAACCCCGCCGGACGTCTCGCGCCTCGCGCAGGACGGCCTCGAGGGCGGGGCGCAGCGTGTCCGGGCGCCCCTCGAGGAAGAAGAGGTGCAGCCGCTCGAGCCGCCCGGCCGCGTCGGGCGCCGGCCGGCGACCGGGGGCGAGCGCCCCGGAGAGCGGGACGGGAGTGCCGGCATCGGACGTCACGAGGGCTCCTCCGCGCACTCGTTCCGCGTGCCGCTGCGCGCTCCTGCGCGTGGGAGGAAGAGGCCCGCGCTCACTCGATCCCCACCGGCGCGGGCGCCGACGCCTGCCGCTCGCCGATCAGGCGCTCGATGTCGAGCAGCAGCTCCTCCGTCTCGTTCCAGCGGTCGAACACGCGCAGCCCCGCCGGCGTGCGCCCGCCCGTGTCGGCCGCGACGACGACGGGGATCTCGGGGCGCCGAGCCCGTGCCGCGGAGGCCGTGCGCAGCGCGTCCGCGACGTCGCCGGCGCCGTCGAGGAGGGCGAGGTCGACCTCGGCCCTCGCGAGCGCGTCCGGGAGCTGCTCCCCGCCCCCGAGCTCCCGCACCTCGAGCTCGCGGCCCTCGAGCAGGAAGCGCGCGAGCTTCAGGAAGCGGGCGTCGCGGCTCGCCACCAGCACGCGGGCGCGCGGCCCGTCGTCGTCCTCGAGCTCGGGCGAGCGGCGGTCGAGGCGCGGGTCGGTCGTCGTGCGCGACGCCCAGGCGACGCGGTCGCCGACCTCGAGCCCGCGCCGGCGGCACTCGCCCGCGGCGAGCTCGACCACCTCGCGCGCGCCCCGGCAGGAGACCGTGCGCCAGGGCCGCACGTCGTGCTCGATCTTGATCACCACCTGGTCGGCGTCGATGAACACGACGTCGATCGGGAAGCGCATGAACGCCGTGTGGATGCTCCACCCCGGCCGGAGCACCATCCCCTCGCCCTCGCGTAGCGAGCGCCGGCCGAGCAGGCCCCGCATGCGCCGCAGCGCGCGGTCGGCCACGATGACCCGCTCGCAGACGATCCGACCGTCCTCGCGCCGGAGCGTCAGGGCGGCCATGGCCTACGCGAGCGCGTCGATGATGTTGATGACCATGGGCACCAGGAGCACGATGAACATGGCCGGGAAGATGAAGAAGATGAGCGGGAAGAGCATCTTCACCGGCATCTTCTGCGCCCGCTCCTCGGCGGCCGCGCGCCGGCGCTTGCGCATCTCGAGAGCGAGGTTGCGCATCGTCATGCCGATGGACACGCCGAGCCGCTCGCCCTGGGTCAGCGAGCGCACGAAGAGGCGCATGTTCGGGGTGTCGGCGCGGCGTCCGAGGCTCTCGATCGCCTGGTGCACGGACAGGCCCATCCGCTGCTCCTGCAGCGTCAGCCGCAGCTCCTGGCCCAGCGGGTCGGACATGCTCTCCCCCGCCACGCGCATGGAGGCGAGGATGCCGAGGCCGGCCTCGATCGTGACCACGAGCAGGTCGATCATCTCGGGCATCTGCCGGTCGATCCTGTAGAAGCGCAGGCGCCGGCGGCGCTCGATGTAGTAGGTGGGCACGAACCACCCGAGCGCGCCGAGCCCCGCGGTGGCGACGATCGTCAGCGGGAGGGAGGCGCCGAAGGTGGGCAGGCCCCAGAACGCGAGCACGGCGAACGCGATCGCGAGCAGCACCTGGTAGCCGAGCACCTTGCGCGGCGTGGTGTCGTACATGCCCGCGGAGACGAGCTTCTGCCGGAGCTCCGCCTCGCCGAAGCGACCGAGGCGGCGGGCGGCGACGTTGCCGAGGCGGCCGGCGAGCGTGTCCAGCGGGCGGCGCGCGGACGACTCCGCCTCGGCCCCGCCCGTCGCCTCCGCGACGTAGCCGTACGTCTGGATCTGGTCGAGCGTGATCGCCGAGCCGCGTGCGCGGCCGAAGTTCACGACGAGGATGGCGACGCCTGCCCCGAGGAGCAGGACGCCTGCGAATGCGAGCACTTCGAGGTCCACGTCACACGTCCAGGGTCGCGATGCGCTTGATCCACATGGAGCCGATGAAGATCATGACCACGCCGATTCCGAGGAAGACCCGGCCGATGCTCGTCCCGGTCAGCGGATCGAGGTAGTCGCCGCCCGTGATGCTCAGCGCGACGAGGAGGAAGATCGGCAGACCGGTGAGGATCCAGCGGGAGATGCGGGCCTGCGCCGTGAGCACGTTCACGAGCCGGCGCAGCTCCATGCGCCCGCGGATCGTCTCCGCGACGCGGTCGAGCACCTCGGCCGTGTTGCCGCCCGCCTCGCGCTGCAGGCGCATGACGAGGGCGACCTGCTCGGCGTCCTGGCTTCTCATCCGGCGCGCCATGACCATGAGGGCGTCGTCCAGGGGGACGCCGAGCTGCTCGTCCTGCAGCACGCGCTTGAACTCGGACTGCGAGGGCTCGGAAGCGCTCTCCACCATGACGGCGAGCGCGCCCATCACCGAGTGGCCGGTGCGCATGGCGCCCGCGAGCACGTCGAGGTTGTCCGGGAGCTGCTCCGCGAACTCCTCACGCCGCTTGGTGACGCGGCGCGAGACGAGGAAGCGCGTCACGAACGGCGCCACGAGGCCGATGAGGAGCCCCCACAGGGACTGGAGGGCGATGGCGAGCGCGAGCGAGGCGACGATGCCGGCGACGATCGTCCAGCCGGCGATGGCGAGGGGCGACATGCGGAACCCGCCCAGGTCCACGTCCGTCTCGAAGGCCTGCCACCAGCGCTGCGTCTTGATCCGTCGCTCCGCCCGCTCCGCGAGCAGCGCGGCGACCTCGGCACGGCGAGCGCGCGACTCCTCCTCGGTGGGGACGCTGATGTAAGCGGCCATCCTGCGCTTGAGGGAGCGGCGCCGCACGTCCACGACCGTGAGCACGGCGAAGGCGGCAAGCGCGAGGACCGAGACGACGACGAAGACCATGAGCCACGGCGAGAGGATCACGTCGTCCACCCACTCGCGCTCGAACGTGCCGCGCGGCGAGAGGTCGAGCGCGGGCGTCGTGTAGGTCGCGGTCGCGGCCGGGAACCCCTCCACCTGCGCGCGCACGACGGCCTCGCGCGAGGCGGGGAGGAGCGAGCGGTACGTGATGACGTACTCGTTGGAGAGCCGCTGGCCGATCGCCTCGAAGAGCGGCTCGAGCGCGGCCGGGGTCGCGCTCTCCGCGTACGTCCCGCGCGTCTGCTGCGCGATGTTGCGCAAGGTCTGCGGGTCGTACTGGTCGGACCGGAGCCCGACCGAGATCACGCGCACGTTCGCCTCGCCGAGCTCGGCCAGCGCCTCCTGCAGCGTCGCCGAGCTCCCGAAGTCGGTGCCGTCCGAGAGGAGGACGACGGTGCCGCGGTCGAAGCCCTCGTCCTTGATCAGCCCGGCCGCCCGGACGAGCGCGTCGTAGATGACCGTGCCCTCCGTGAGAGGGGGTGCCTGCGCGACCGCGGCCGAGAGCTGGTCCTCGTCGGTCGTGAAGTCGACGAGCACGGACTCGTCGCCGCCGAAGGTGACGATCGCGACCGGGAAGTCGTCGCGCCGCTCGGCCAGGAATGCCCGCGCGGCGGCCATCGCACCGGCGATCGGCGCGCCGCGCATGCTGTTCGACGCGTCGATCAGGAGCACCGCTCCGCTGCCCGTGCCCGGCGGCTCGACGGCGAGCGAGAGCACGGCGCCGCCGTTCTCCGTCACCGTCACGTTCTCCGCCGTGAGCGCCTTCTCCGAGGGGAGCTGCAGGAGGTACTCGCGGTCGGGGAAGCTGGCGCCCGAGACCTCGGTCAGCCGGGGAGCCGCACCCTGGCCGGCGGCCAGGGTGGGCAGGGCGAGAGCGAGGAGCGCGGCCCCCGCGAGGGCGATGCGCGAGGCGCGCCTCACGCGGTCGCGCCCCTCCGCTCGTCGAGCGACGTGAGCCGCTCGCCGAACATGCTCTGCGGGAGCTCGATGCCGCGCTTGCGGAACTTCTCCAGGAAGACCGGTCGCAGGCCGGTCGGGCGCAGCGCCCCGGTTATAGTGCGGTCGGGGGCGACCGAGTCGATCTGGAACTCGAAGATGTCCTGCAGCTGGATCACGTCCGACTCCATGCGCAGCACCTCGGTGACCTGCACGACCCGGCGGGAGCCGTCCTCCAGGCGGTCGATGTGCACGAGCAGGTCGAGCGCCGAGGAGACGTGCTGGCGGATCGCCCGCAGGGGGAGGTCGTAGCCGGCCATCATCACCATCGTCTCGATGCGGTGCAGCGCGTCGCGGGGGGAGTTCGAGTGCACCGTCGAGAGCGAGCCGTCGTGGCCCGTGTTCATGGCCTGGAGCATGTCCAGCGCCTCGGCCCCGCGCACCTCGCCGACAATGATGCGGTCGGGGCGCATGCGCAGCGAGTTGCGGACCAGCTCGCGGATCGGGATGTGCCCCTCGCCCTCGATGTTCGGCGGGCGGGCCTCGAGCCGCAGCACGTGGCGCTGGTGGAGCTGCAGCTCGGCCGCGTCCTCGATGGTGATGATCCGCTCGCTGTTCGGGATGGAGGCGGAGAGCGCGTTCAGGAGGGTCGTCTTGCCCGAGCCCGTGCCGCCCGAGATCAGCATGTTGAGCTGCGCCTCGATGCAGCGCGAGAGGAAGTCCACGGCCTCCTCGGAGAGCGAGCCGATGTTGATCATGTCCTCGAGCGTCAGCCGCCGGCGGCTGAACTTCCGG
This sequence comes from Gaiellaceae bacterium, assembly GCA_035574435.1. Lineage (GTDB taxonomy): Bacteria > Actinomycetota > Thermoleophilia > Gaiellales > Gaiellaceae > GMQP-bins7. Next base: position 12,467 of record DATLYU010000024.1, read on the forward strand.
ATCGTGAGGAGCGGCCCGGACAGCGACAGCGGCGGGATGATCGCGTTCACGCGGCTGCCGTCCGGCAGGCGCGCGTCCACCATCGGCGAGGCTTCGTCGATCCGGCGCCCGATCTGCGAGACGATCTTGTTGATGATGCGGCGCAGGTGCGACTCGTCCGTGAAGCGGACGGTCGTCTCGTAGAGCTTGCCGCCGCGCTCGATCCACACGTCGTCGGGGCCGTTGCACATGATCTCCGTGATCGAGTCGTCGGCGATCAGGCGCTCGAGCGGCCCGTAGCCGAGGATGTCGTCGAGGATCTCGGAGGTGAGCCGCTCGCGGTCCTCGCGGGCGAGGCCCGGCTCGTCGTTCAGGTGGCGGCGGACGTCCGCGGTGACGCGGTCCCTGAGCTCGGTGGGGTCGATCGCGAGGTTGAAGAGCTGCGGGCCGAGCTCGGAGATGACCGCCATGTGGACGCGGTTCTTGAGCTCGGCGAACGGCTCCTGCGGCCTCGCCGGCCCCCGGCCGGTGGTGCTGATGCGCTCGTGGAGTTCCATTAGCTCGCCTTCCTTCCGAAGAGCTTCCGACGCGACCCGCCGGACGGGGCCGCAGCCGCGGTCGCCGCGGCGGCGACCGGCTCGGTGACCTCGGGAGCGGGGCCCGCGAGGATCTCGGCCAGCCGCGCGAAGGCCTCGGCGGGCTCGGACTGCGGACGGGCGACGACGATGGGGATCCCCTCGTTCACCGTCCGCGGGATCTCCCGGTCGGACGGGATGAAGATGTCCGGCGTGCGGCCGAGGACGGCCTCGACGTCGGACTGGCTGATCCCGACGCGGCTGTGCGCGCGGTTCAGCACGAGGTAGACGCGGCTCGGGTCGTACTTCATGAGCTCGAGCGTCTCGAGCCCGAGCTTCGTGTTCTTGAGCGAGAGCGAGTCGAGCATCCCGACCATGACCACCTCGGTGGAGCTGTCGATCGAGGTGATGACCTCGGCCGTGAAGCCCGGAGGCGTGTCCACGATCACCCAGTCGAAGTGGGCCCGCATGATCGAGTACACCTCGCGCAGGAGCTCGGCGCCGACGGCGCTCGCCTGGTCCGGCCGCCGCGGCGCGATCAAGGTGTGCACGCCGGACGGGTGGACGGCGAGGAACGCCTGCAGCTTGTCCCAGTCGAGCGCGCCCGGCGATTGCGCCAGGTCGTAGACGGTCTTCTCCGGCGGGAGGCCGAGGCAGAGGGCCACGTCGCCGAACTGGAGGTCGAGGTCGATGAGGGCGACCCGCTCGCCGCGCACGGCGAGCGAGACGGCCAGGTTGGTGGAGGTGAGCGTCTTGCCCGTCCCGCCCTTCGGCCCGAGCACGCAGACGAGCCGCGAGTGCTCGGAGTAGGCGGGTGCCTCCTCGCCCTGCTTGCGGGCGAGCATCTTCAGCACCTCGAAGCGGACCTGCTCCGGGGTGGCCGGGAGCATGACGATGTCGTCTGCGCCGGCCTCGAACGCGCGCCGGAGGAAGCCGTTCGGCGACCCGTGCCCCAGCACCATGACGTTCAGGTCCGGGTTCTGGCGGGCCACCGCGTCCAGCAGCAGCAAGGCGCGGTCCGAGTAGCCGGCACAGGCGACGAGCAGGAGGTCGGCCGAGCCCGAGCGCAGCCAGCTCAGCGCCTCGTCTGCCCCCGAGACGACGGCCACGACGTTGAAGTCGGCATCGGCGGGCAGCGAGTCCCGCACCTGCTCGGCATCGACGCCGGGCTCGACGGCGAGGAGAGCTCTGACCGGGCGGCTCGGCATCAGGCTTTACCTCAGGACCGTGGAGGCGTTCGCGGTGTCGTTCGCCGTCGGCTTGGCCCCCACGACCGGCCTCAGCGCGAAGTAGAGCTGCGTGTTGTCGGCCGCGAACGCGAAGTCTGCGACGTCCTTGGTGTCCACCCGCAGGATCAGGTTCCCGCCGCCGCTCGGCCCGGGCTGGGACGGCACGGCGAGCACCTTCACGTTCGGACGGAACAGCTTCAGGATCCCGCCGACTCCGACGTAGATGTCGATGAAGTCGCCGGCCTGCAGCTGCGACAGGCTGCCGTGCACCGCGTCCACGGAGACCGAGAGCGCACGCTGCGTTCCGGTGATCTGCGAGTCCACGGACGCCGTGTCGCTCGCGGCGAAGTCGGTGGCCGTGATCTGCGCGCCCGGGAAGATGTCCACTGCGGCCGCGCGGCCGGACAGGTACGACGGGTCGGCGATCGCGCCGACGAGGACCTCCTTGCGCGGGAGGGTCGTCGCCGTGTACATCGCCTCGCTCGCGACGAGCGTGCCCGGGGTGCCCTTCGGGATGAGCTGCTTGGCGACGAGCACCGGGGTCGGGGCGTTCTCGCCGGAGACACGCGCCCGGTAGCGGTCGAGGTAGACGACGAGGAGGATCGCCGCGAGCACGATCGCGCCGATCCCGAGGGCAATTGCCCAGCCGCGGGACGACATGCGCCCCGAGACTCTGCTGGTGAACGTATCGGACATGGCTTCCTCTCCTTGCTGCTGCTCTTACTTCGGCACGAGTGCCCTAGGACATGAGTTCGTTGAGTTTGCAGCTAATCATTCGACGAGGACGGCGACGCACGGATCGAAACCGCCTTCCCGGCACTCGACGCCGGTCGAGCCCGAGGACGTGCCGAGGTTGACGGGAGTGACGAAGTGCCCCCAGGCCACGGCGTTCGAGTTGCTGGTGTCGAGATCCGGGGGCGGCTTGTTGCCCGTCCCGGGACGCGGGTCGCTGTTGCCGTCGGTACACGGATCCTCGTTGATCAGCGTCCCGTTGCCGAGGATCTGGCCGTAGCCGGTGATGTAGAAGGCGCCGATCAGGACGATGGGGTAGATCTCGTTCCCGTTCCCGGTGAACGAGTTGTACGGCGTCATGAAGAGGAGGACGTAGCGCGGATCGTCGTTGCGGAGCAGGTTGCCGTGCCCGCGGCTGGGCCGGGCGAACGTGTAGTAGTCCTCGCCGAGGACGGGGTCGACGTAGGCGTTGTTCGCGTCGTGCCAGTAGTTCCTGCCGGCGCGGAACGCCGCCGTGTCGCTCGGGCAGCTCGGGTTCGTCGGATCGCCGAAGAGCCGCTCGTTCAGGCCCTGGATCACCTGGTTCGGAGCCGAGGCCGTCTGCGTCGCGACGCAGCGGAACGGCGGCCAGTCCTGATCCCACGGGGCCGGCTTGGGCAGGGCGAAGAAGTTGTTGATGCCGTTCCACGTCGGGCAGTACGGCGTGTAGTCGAAGCTGTGCTTCGCGTAGATGGGGTCGCGGTCCGGACCGCAGCCCTGGACGATCTCGTCCTTCAGGTTCGAGATGTCGGGGTCGCAGTCGAGCACCGAGCTCTGGCTCGTCGCGCCGATGTTGAGCTGGATCGGCACCTCGTCCTGCGTCTTCGCGACCGCGCCCTGCAGGCCGAGATCGACCTGGAACTGTCGCGTCCCGGTCTCGACGCTCGCTGCCGGGCCCGTCTCGCCGAAGCCCGCGTCCGCCGTCCCGTCGAGGTTCGTGTCCGCCCAGAGCTGCAGGTACTTGAGCGGCCCCGAGCGGTCGATGTTCCCCATGAAGCCGCGCTGGACCGGGTTCGAGAAGACGAGGTTGCGGACCTGGTTGCCGTTGTTGGGCCAGTTCGTCCGCGGTACGCCGTCGGCGACGAAGAACCACTGGCACGTGGCGCTGAAGTTGTTGCCGCAGTTCGTCGCGCCGGGCCCCGTGCCGATGGTCGTGTCCTTGACGCGCACGCGGAGCGCGATCGCGTGCCGTGCGTACCGACGGTCGAAGTTCACGGTCGCGGTGAGGCTGCCCTGCGCGAGGTCGCAGTTCGGCCGGTTCTGCCCGTCCAGGCAGGAGTCGCCCGCAGGCGACGTGTTGCCGTAGACGATCCCGTACTTCACGTTGACGTCGTCCGACGGCAGCCCCCCCGTCTCCAGGGCGACGTGCAGCGTGCCCGTGCAGTCGTTCGCGACCGGCGCGCTGAAGTAGCCACCGTTGAAGCAGTTCGTCCCGGTCGCCCCGTCGAGCCACACGCTCTCGACTCTCGGCACCTCGTTCGCGCCCACGGTCACGTTCTGGTACCCGTGGATGAACTGGAGGCCGGACTGGAAGACCTGCGAGGAGCCGCTGCCGGTCCCGTAGAAGCACTGGACGATGCCGGCGCCGGAGCCCTGGTTGCACATCTCGTCCACCGTGTCGAGCGACGGCTTCGTGAAGTCGATGTCGAAGCACTGGCCGCCGCCTGCGGGCCCGGGCGGGTTGCTGCACGCGCGCCGGAAGCTGAGCGCGACGACGACGCCGACCTGCGCGCCCACGGCGATCCTGGCCCAGTTCGCGCTCCCGGTCGCTCCGTTCGTCGTCCACTGGGCGAGCCCGGAGGGGATGTTGGTGAGGCACGTCGGCTCGGCGGGCGGGTTGCACATCTGCCGCATGTACGCGGTCCCGAGAACGCTGCCGTACCCGGGCCCAGGCTCCTCGTTCACGAAGATGGCCGCGGCGCTTACCGGGGTCGGAACGCGCACGGCGATCGGGAGCAGGCCGCCGAAGTCCGCGGCCTGCTCGATGCGGACCCGCGCCTTGCGCTTCAGGTCGGGGAAGACGGGCAGCAGGCTGAAGAGCGGGAACGAGTTGTCCTCGGTCGCCTTGACGTCGAGGAACTTGGAGGCGCAGATGGACGAGTTCGGGGCGGGGTCGTTGCGGTCCAGGGGATTCGGGTTCGAGTCGTCGTCGTAGTACGTGGTTCCGTTGAGGACGGCGTGGATCTCGTTCGCCGACACTCCGCCCACCTGCGGGTTCAGCGTGGTCGCGAGGTACTGCGTCCCGTCGGCCTTCGTGTGCGGCCCGACGAAGCGGCGTGCTTCCTCCTCGATGCGCGCGTCCACGTCCGCCCCGCAGGGGAAGCCCCAGACGCCGCCGCCCGCGAGAGCGGAGGCGTCGACCTTCGTCTGCAGGTGCTTCGTGTGCGTGTACCAGTTCCCGATGCCGATGACGATCCCGCCGAGGGCGAGCAGCACGGGGAGGAGCAGCGCGAAGATCACGATGACCTGACCCTGCTCGCTCGTGTGCGGAGCGCTCCGCCTGGGCAGGTGCGTGGGCATCAGCAGTCGGGGGCCGAGCCGAGGCCGCCGAGCGTGGGACGCTGCTCGAGGCGCATGGTCGCCGAGGCGTGGAGGTTGATCGTTCCCAGGCCGACGACCGGGACGAAGGTGAAGGGCTCGGTCAGCTTGACGGTGATCGGGTCGCCGACGGTCGGCGTCGGGTTGCCCGGATCGCCGCCGGTCTTCGCCTCGAAGCAGATCGTGACGTCGGGCGTGTTGCCCTGCGAGAGGGGCTGAGACTCGAGGTAGGCCTCGAGCGTCGGGTTGCACACCTCGGCGGCCGTTGCGGGCGCCCCGCAGTTGACCACGGCCCAGCGGGCTCCCTGGTTGGCGATCCGCTGCATGTCGAGCCAGAAGTTCAGCCCGATGCCGAATTGGATGATCCCCGCGACGAGCAGCAGGAGCGGGAAGAGGATGATCGCGAACTCGGTGATCGCCTGACCGCTCTCGCGGTCACGCCGACGCAGCGCGCGCTCGATGAAGCGACTCCTCACCGGACCTCAGGCTCCCTATCGGTCGAACGCTCGTCGAACATGAGCTTTCGTCTCCCTCCCCTGGTCGACGGCTCGGTGATCAACCTCGTGCCATTGTGCCTCCCCTGTCGG
>DATLYU010000025.1:0-2109 GCA_035574435.1 Gaiellaceae bacterium
CCCGCGGAGTACTGGAAGTGGTTCGGGGCCTTCAAGGACATGCACGACCGGCTGCGCGAGATCGGCAAGCCGACGATCGCCCGCATCAACGGGATCGCGGTCGGCGGCGGGAACGAGCTGCAGATGGCCTGCGACCTGGCGGTGATGGTGGACACGGCCTTCATCCGCCACGTGGGCCTCGAGCACGGCTCGGTGCCGGCGGGCGGCGCCACCCAGTGGCTGCAGCTCATGGTCGGCGACCGCCGCGCGCGCGAGATCGTCTTCCTGTGCGAGGAGATTCCGGCCGTGCAGGCCGCCGAGTGGGGCCTCGTCAACCGCGCGGTGCCGGAGGCCGAGCTGGACGCGGTCGTGGACGACTGGGTCGAGAAGCTCGCGCGCAAGCTCCCGCAGACGACCCGCTACGCGAAGCAGCAGCTCAACGTCTGGCGCGACCTCGCCTGGCATCAGACGGTCGGGCACGCGCGCGACTGGCTCGCGCTCTCCATGCTCGGCGAGGAGGCGCAGTCCGCGGTGCGGGCGTTCCTCGCCCGCTCGAAGACGCAGTAGGCTCTGGGCGATGGCGGGCGAGGTGCTGACGCGGCGCGCGGGAGCGGTCCTCACCATCACGCTGAACCGTCCGGAGGTGTACAACGCGCTCAACCGGGCGCTGCACGCGCAGCTCCGGGAGGCCCTCGCCGAGGCGGCCGACCCGGAGATCCGCGCGGTCGTGCTCACCGGCGCCGGGCGCGGGTTCTGCTCGGGCCAGGACCTGCGTGAGTTCCAGGAGCTCCCGGGCTCGATCCGCGACGCGCTCGAGGAGACGTACCACCCGAACGTGCGCGCCATCCGAGCGCTCGAGAAGCCGGTCATCGCCGCGGTCAACGGGGCCTGCGCGGGCGCCGGGCTCTCGCTCGCGTGCGCCTGCGACGTCCGCATCGCCTCCAGCGAGGCGAGCTTCGTGCCGGGTTTCGTCGGCATCGGTCTCGTGCCCGACTCGGGCGGGACCTGGTTCCTGCATCGCCTGCTCGGCTTCTCCCGCGCCTTCGAGTGGATGGTCTCCAACCGCCGCGTGAGCGCGGACGAGGCGCTCGTCTGGGGGCTCGTCTCCGAGGAGGTGCCGGCCGAGCGCTTCGCGAAGCGGGTGGAGGAGCTCGCCGCGTGGTACGCGGGGCTGCCGACGCGCGCGGTGGCGATGACGAAGCAGCTCTTCGAGCACGCGTACACGGCGTCGCTCGACGAGCAGCTCGAGCTCGAGGCCGCGCTCCAGCACGCGGCCACGCAGACCGAGGACTTCGCCGAGGGCGTGCAGGCGTTCCTCGAGAAGCGCCTGGCCGCGTTCAAGGGCCGCTAGCCGAGCCCTGCGCCGGTGCGGATCGCGGCGACGGACTACCACACGGGCGGCGAGCCCTTCCGCATCCTCACCGGCGGGGTGGAGCCGCCGCGGGGCGCGACGGTGCTCGACAAGCGGCGCGACGCGCTGGCGCGCCTCGACCACGTCCGGCGCCTGCTCGTCTACGAGCCCCGCGGGCATGCGGACATGTACGGCTGCTTCGTGGTCGAGCCGGACGACGCCGGCGCCGACCTCGGCGTCGTCTTCTTCCACAACGCCGGCTACTCGACGGCGTGCGGGCACGGGACGATCGCGCTCGTCACCTGGGCGCTCGACGAGGGAATCGTGGAGCGGCGCGAGGGCGAGAACCGCGTCGTCGTGGACGTGCCCTCCGGCCGGCTGGAGACGTGGGCGCGGGTCGAGGAGGGTCGCGTCCGGTCGGTCCGCTTCCGCAACGTGCCGGCCTACGTCTGGGGCGAGCGGATCGAGGCCGCGGGGCGCGTCGTGGACGTCGCCTTCGGCGGCGCCTTCTACGCCTCGCTCGAGGAGCGCGTCGCGCCGCGCGAGCTTCCGCGCCTGATCGAGCTCGGCCGCGAGCTGAAGGCCGCGCTCGAGGCCGAGCACGAGCTCGTCCACCCCCTCGTGCCCGAGCTGCGGGACCTGTACGGCGTCGTCTTCTGGCAGGAGGAGGGAGAGGGCCCGCTCACGCAGCGCAACGTGACCGTGTTCGCCGACGGCGAGGTCGACCGCTCGCCGTGCGGCTCGGGCACCTCCGCCCGCCTCGCGCTGCTCGACCGCTC
>DATLYU010000026.1:0-3194 GCA_035574435.1 Gaiellaceae bacterium
CGGCCGCGGCCAGCGCGGCCAGCAGGTCGCCCTCGAGCAGGGGCACGACGGACTGGGTCTCCGGGTCCCCGAAGCGGCAGTTGAACTCGAGCACGCGCGGGCCCGACTCGGTGAGCATCAGGCCCGCATAGAGGAGACCCGTGAACGCGGCCCCGCGGCGAGCGAGCTCCGCCAGCACCGGGCGGTGCACGCTCTCCACGAGCTGCGCCACCTCGCTCGCCCCGATCCCGGGCACGGGCGCGTACGAGCCCATCCCGCCGGTGTTCGGGCCCTCGTCCCCGTCGTAGGCGCGCTTGAAGTCCTGAGCCGGCGGCAGCGGGACCGCGTCCTGTCCGTCGCAGAGCGCGAAGAGCGAGATCTCGGGCCCCTCCAGGAGCTCCTCCACGACGAGGCCGGTGCCGAGCGCGGCCACGGCGGCCACGGCGGCGTCCACCTCCTCCTGCGTCCGGCAGACGTGGACGCCCTTGCCCGCCGCGAGGCCGTCGGCCTTGATCACGCACGGCGGCCGGGCGACCGGCAGCGGCGCCGCGGTCGGGACGCCGGCCGCTCGCAGCACGTCCTTGGCGAACGCCTTCGAGCCCTCGATCGCCGCGGCCGCGGCGCTCGGCCCGAAGACCGCGATCCCAGCCGGGCGCAGGACGTCCGCGAGACCGGCCACGAGCGGCGCCTCGGGGCCGACGACGACGAGGTCGGCGTCGAGGCCGCGCGCGAGCGCGAGCAGCCCCTCCGCGTCCTCGGCGCGGATCGGGTGGCACTCGGCCAGCTCGGCGATCCCGGGGTTGCCCGGCGCGGCGTGCAGGTCGGTGAGGGAGGGCGACCGCGCGAGCCCCCAGGCGAGCGCGTGCTCGCGCCCGCCCGAGCCCACCAGCAGAACCCGCACCGGTCGAGTCTAGAGCGACCGCTTGACGCGCGAGGCCCGGGCGACGAGCCTTCGGACGTGGCCGAGCCGGGAATGTTCAGCGCGGCCGACGCGTACGCCCGGCACGTCGGCCGCTACGGCGCTGCGCTCTCCGCCGCACACGTGGCCGCCGCCGGGCTGCGGACCGGTCAGCGGGCGCTCGACGTCGGCTGCGGCCCCGGCGCCCTCACCGCCGAGCTCGCTCGCGTCGTCGGCGCGGAGCGGACCTGCGCGCTCGACCCCTCGGAGCCCTTCGTCGAGGCCTGCCGCGCGCGCGTCCCGGGCGCGGACGTGCGGGTCGGCACGGCCGAGGAACCGCCCGACTTCGGCGGCCCGTTCGACGCCGTGCTCTCCCAGCTCGTGCTCAACTTCCTCGCGGACGCCCCCGGCGCGGTCGCGGCCATGCGGCGCGCGCTGCGCCCGGGCGGGACGCTGACCGCGTGCGTCTGGGACTACGCCGAGGGCATGGAGATGCTCCGGGCGTTCTGGGACGGCGCGCTCGAGCTCGACCCGTCCGCGCCCGACGAGGGCCGCACGATGCGCTGGTGCTCGCCGGACGAGCTGCACGGGCTCTGGTCGGCAGGCGGCCTGCGGGACGTGACCACTGGGCGCCTCGAGGTGGACGCGGCCTACGACGGCTTCGCCGACTTCTGGGAGCCGTTCGAGCGCGGGGTCGGGCCCTCCGGGGCCCACTGCGTCTCGCTTCCGGCCGGCGACCGCGCGCGCCTGCGCGAGGCCTGCTTCCGCCGCCTGGGCGAGCCCGCTGGGCCGTTCGCGCTCACGGCGCGGGCCTGGTTCGTGCGCGGCAGCGCGTGACCGCCCGCCGCTTCCCCTACGCGCGCAGGGTGAGCACGCGCTCGCGCTCCGCGCCCGTCCCGACGAGCGTGACGGGCACGCCGAGCGCGTCCTCCACGAACGCGACGTAGTCCCGGGCCGGGCCGGGCAGGCCGTCCCCGCCCAGCTCGCGGCCCCAGCCGGGAAGGAGCTCGAAGACCGGCCGGCAGTGGTGGAAGTCGCTCTGGTGGGCGGGGAACTCCTCGGTCTCGGAGCCGTCGGACAGCCGGTAGCGCACGCACACGGGCAGCTCGTCGAACGCCGAGAGCACGTCCAGCTTCGTGAGCGCGAGCGAGGTGATGCCGTTCACGCGCACGGCGAAGCGCAGCGCCACCAGGTCGAGCCACCCGCAGCGCCGCTCCCGGCCCGTGACCGTTCCGAACTCGCGCCCCAGCTCCCGAACGCGGTCGTGTTCGGGCCCCTCGATCTCGCTGGGGAACGGTCCCTCGCCGACCCGCGTGACGTACGCCTTGGCGACGCCGAGCACCTCGTCGATGCGCCGTGGCCCGATCCCGAAGCTGACCGCCGCCCCGGCAGCGATGGGCGTGGACGAGGTGACGAACGGGTACGTGCCGTGGTCGAGGTCGAGCAGCGTGCCCTGCGCGCCCTCGAAGAGGACGCGCTCGCCGGCCCGCAGCGCACGGTCGACGAGTAGCGACGTGTCGGCGACGAAGGGCGCCAGGCGCTCCGCGTGGCGCAGCTGCTCCGCGAGCACCTGCTCGAGGTCGAAGGGCTCGAGCTCGTACACGCGCTGCAGCCAGACGTTCTTCTCGGCGACCGCGAGCTCGAGCTTCTGGCGCAAGATCTTCGGATCGAGGAGGTCCTGCACGCGGATCCCGATCCGCGTCGCCTTGTCCGCGTACGCGGGGCCGATGCCGCGCCGCGTCGTCCCGATCTGCAGCCGCCCGAGCCGGCGCTCGCGCGCTCCGTCGAGCGCGACGTGCCAGGGCATGATCAGGTGCGCGTTCCCGGACAGGAAGACGAGGCCCTCGGTCTCGTGCCCGCGCGCCTCCAGCTCGTCGAGCTCGGAGATGAGGACCGCCGGATCGACGACGCAGCCCGCGCCGATCGCGCTCCGCTTGCCGGCCACGATCCCCGAGGGGATCTGGCGGATCTTGTACGTCTCTCCGCCCGCGACGATCGTGTGGCCGGCGTTCGGCCCGCCCTGGTAGCGGCAGACGAGGTCCGACTCGTGCGCGAGCAGGTCGACGATCTTCCCCTTCCCCTCGTCGCCCCACTGCGCGCCGACGATCACGGTGGCGGGCACGCGGCCCAGTGTTGCACGCGGCCTCAGGCGCGGGCGTGGGGCGTGGCGAGCGCGCCCTCCTCGGCGAGCACGGGCTGCGCCTCGAGCGTCGTGATCGGCGGCAGCCCCTGGCCGGCGCACGTGCCGTCCACGCCCGCCCGCCGGCCGAGGATGCGGTCGGCCGGGCCGCCCAGCCGGCGGACGCCGCGCAGGAGC
>DATLYU010000027.1:0-4520 GCA_035574435.1 Gaiellaceae bacterium
GCCGGGCTCGCCGCCGGCGCGGCCGCAGCGGCCGCCTCCTGGCCCACGGGCCGGGCCGCGGCGAGCGGCGAGAGCGCGCAGCCCGACTGCGTGCTCGCTCCCGAGCAGAGCGAGGGCCCGTTCTGGCTCGACACCGACCTCGTCCGCCGGGACCTCCGCGACGGCAAGCCGGGCGTCCCGCTCGAGCTGCGCCTGCGGGTCGTCGACGCGACGACCTGCCGGCCGCTGCGCGGCGCGCTCGTGGACGTGTGGCACTGCGACGCGGCCGGCGTCTACTCAGGCGTGCAGGGCGCCCGCGGCCGCTTCCTGCGGGGCATCCAGCGCACCGACGCCCGCGGCCTCGTCACTTTCCGGACGATCTACCCCGGTTGGTACCCGGGGCGGACGGTGCATGTCCACGTGAAGGTCGCGCTCGGCGGGAACGTCGTGCACACGGGCCAGCTCTACTTCCCGGACGCGCTCACCGACGCGGTCTTCCGCCGGCAGCCCTACGCGCGCCGCCCGAGCCGCTCCCCGCGCAACCCGGGAGACGCGCTCTACCGGGACGGCGGCCGCCGCTCGACCCTCCGCCTCCGCTCGGCCGGGCGCGGCTACGTCGGCACGCTCACGCTGGGCGTCCGCCGCGGCTAGCGGGAAGCGGCGCGACGGTCCCTTAACGGAGCGTCTTAGCCAAAACTCAGCTTGCTCTGCTTACGTATGTCCCTCCAGCCGCGAGAGAAGGGGGTCGGAGTGAGCGAGCAGTCCGCGGACCGGCCGGGCCCGAGCCCGCAGGAGGCACAGGAGCAGCTCGAGCAGGCGCTCTTCGAGATCCGCCGGGTGATCGCCGGCCAGGACGCGATGCTCGAGCGGGTGCTCGTGTGCCTGCTCGCCCAGGGGCATCTCCTGATCGAGGGCGTCCCCGGCCTCGCCAAGACGCTGACGATCAAGACCACGGCCGGCGTCCTCGGCGGGACGTTCGCCCGCGTGCAGTTCACGCCCGACCTCGTCCCCTCGGATCTCGTGGGGACCCGGATCTACCGGGCCGGCGAGGGCACCTTCGAGACGGAGCTCGGCCCCGTCTTCTGCAACTTCCTGCTCGCGGACGAGATCAACCGTGCGCCCGCCAAGGTGCAGTCCGCGCTCCTCGAGGTCATGCAGGAGCGCCAGGTAACGATCGGGCACGACACGTTCCCCGTGCCGGAGCCGTTCCTCGTCATGGCGACGCAGAACCCGATCGAGTCGGAGGGGACGTACCCGCTGCCCGAGGCGCAGGTCGACCGCTTCCTGCTCAAGATCGTGATCGGCTACCCGAGCCACGACGAGGAGCTGACGGTCGTCCAGCGCCAGCTCGTCGACCCGCCGGAGCTCCGGCAGGCGCTCTCCCTCGACGAGCTGAAGGCGCTCCAGCGGGCCGTCTTCGACGTCTACGTCGACCCCGCGCTCGTGAGCTACGCCGTCGACCTGGCCACGGCCACCCGCGACCCGGCCGGCGCCGGGCTGCCAGAGCTCGCGCCGTACATCTCCTTCGGAGCGAGCCCACGCGGGCCGATCAGCCTCGTCCAGGGCGCCCGGGCGCTCGCTCTCGTCCGCGGTCGCGAGTACGCGCTCGTCGAGGACGTGCAGGCGCTCGCCCGCGACGCGCTCCGGCACCGGCTCGTCTTGAGCTACCAGGCGCTCGCCGAGGAGGTGACCCCCGAGGCCATCCTCGACCAGGTGCTCGCGGCGGTTCCCGCCCCGCACCTCGACCTCGCTCGCGTGAGCGCGGCATGACGGCGAGCGCCGCAGGCCTCCTGCGGCGACCGGACCCGGCCCGCCCCGGGCCCGGCCCCATGCCCGAGGCGCTCCTGCGCGCGCTCGACATCTCCGTCGGGCGCCGGATGGAGGGCCTGCTCGCCGGCGACTTCCGCTCCACCGCGCTCGGGCCGGGCTCGGAGCTCGCCCTCGTGCGCCCCTACGTCCCCGGCGACGACGTGCGTCGCATCGACTGGGCGGTGACCGCGCGCACGAGCGAGCCGCACGTGCGCGTGGACCTGGCCGAGCGCGTGCTCGTGACCTGGCTCGTGCTGGACGGCTCGCCGTCCATGCGCTTCGGGACCGCCGAGCGGCGCAAGGCGGACGTCGCGGAGGGTGTCGCCGTCGCGTTCGGGCACCTGGCGACGCGCCGCGGGAACCGGCTCGGGCTCGTCGCCTTCGGGGCGGACGCCCCGCGCGCGCTTCCGCCGCGACAGGGACGCGCGGGGCTGATCGGGCTGCTCGGCGCGCTCCACGAGGCCGAGGACGGCGGCGCGCCGGCCGCCGGCTCCCTCGCCGACGCGCTGCGGTTGACCGCGCGCATCAGCAGGCAGCGCGCGCTCGTGGTGGTCGTCTCCGACTTCCGCGGGCCCCGCGACTGGCGCCGCCCGCTGCTCGACCTGGCCGGCCGCCACGACGTCCTCGCGGTCGAGGTGCGCGACCCGCGCGAGGAGGTGCTGCCCAACGTCGGGCTCCTCTGGCTCGTCGATCCCGAGACGGGACGGCAGCTGCGCGTGGACACGCGCAGCCGCCGTCTGCGCGAGCGCTTCGCCGCCGCCGCCGCCGCTGAGCGCGCGCAGGTCGCGAGCGAGCTGGCTCTCGTCGGCGTGCGCCACCTCGTTCTCTCCACCCAGGGCGACTGGCTGCGCCCGCTGGTCTCCTTCCTGCGCCGGAGGCGCCGGTGAGCTTCGAGTGGCCGCTCGCGCTCCTCGCGCTCGCGGCGCTGCCCGCGCTCCTCGGCCTGTGGCTGTGGAACGAGCGGCGCCGCGTCGCCTCCCAGGCCGCCTTCGGCAACCCTGACCTGCTGCCGAACGTCGTCGACCGCTCGCCGGGCCGCCTGCGGCTCCTGCCCCCCGCCGTGCTGCTCGCAGGGCTCGCGGCGATGATCGTCGGCGTCGCGCGGCCGCACGCGACGGTGACGGTGCCGCGCGAGGAGGCGACCGTGGTGCTCGCCATGGACGTCTCGCGCTCGATGAAGGCGACCGACGTGCAGCCGACGAGGTTGGACGCCGCCCGGGCGGCGGCGAAGGCCTTCCTCGCCGAGGTGCCGGAGCGCTACCGCGTCGGCGTCGTCTCCTTCGCCACCCGCGCCTCCGTCGCGGTGCCGCCCACCGAGGACCGGGCGCTCGTGTCCGAGGCGCTCGACACCCTGCGCCCAGGCGAGGGCACGGCGATCGGGGACGCGGTCGCGCTCGCCCTGCAGGTGGGGGAGACGGCGCCGGTCGAGGAGCCCGCCGAGGGCGAGGAGCCGGAGGCGGCGCCGCGCACCATCCTGCTCCTCTCCGACGGGGCGCGCGACGGCGGGCGCGTGGATCCCGCGGAGGCGGCCGCCGAGGCCCGCCGGCGCGGCGTCCCGGTGCACGCCGTCCTCGTCGGCACGCCGAACGGCGTGGTCGAGGAGACGCTCACCGGCGGCTACAAGCGCATCATCCGCGTGCCGCCGAGCCCGGAGACGCTGCAGGCGCTTGCGAGCGCGACGGGCGGCGAGCTCTTCACCGCTCTCGACGCCGAGCAGCTGCGCGCCGTGTACGAGGAGCTCGGCTCGCGGCTCGGCGAGCGGCGTGAGCCCCGCGAGATCACGGACGTCTTCGCGGCCGGCGCGGCGCTCCTGCTGCTGGCGGGCGGCGCGCTCTCGGCCTTCCTCTTCAGGAGCGTGCCGTGACGCGAGCGGCCCGCGCGCTCGCCGTGCTGGCGGTCGGGGCCGCCGCGCTCGCGGCCGCAGGGCCGGCGGGAAGCGCGAACGAGTGCGACGGCCTCATGGTCTGCGTCTCCGTGCCGGGTCCCTGGGTGGTCGTCTCCACGGCGGGCGCCGTGCCGCGGCAGGAGACGCAGTTCCACCTCTCCTGCCCGCGCGGGCACGTCGTCGGCGGGCTCGACGCGGAGCTCTCCGTCCGGCCGCTCGACGTCCGCTTCCTCGGCAACCTGGGCAGCCCGGTCAACCCCGGGATCACGACCGAGCGCGCTGCGGTCTTCGTCGGCACGTTCGTGGGGCGCTCGGCGCCGGCGGCGACGTTCCGGCCCTTCCTCGGCTGCGTGCCCGCCACGGGCGGTGGCGTCCGCGTGCCGACCTCGGCCGGTGTCTTCCGGCCCGGGCGGCCGCTCGTGCGGCGCGTGCGCACGGTACGGGTGCGGCCGGGAAGCGCGACCGTCGCGGTCACCTGCGCAGGCCGGGAGCGCCTCGTCGGGGCGGCGCACGCCGTCGCCTTCCGCACGCGGCGCCCGCCGAGCGCGAGCCTCGTGGGCACGGTGAGCGCGGAGCGCCGCATCCGCGCCGGCCGCGTCGTCGTGCGGGCGCGCGGGGACGCGGAGCTCGGCGGCGTCCGCGCGCTCGTCCAGGTCCAGGCGATCTGCGCGAGGGCGGCATGAGGTTCGAGAGCCCCTGGCTCCTGCTCAGCCTCCTCGTCCTCGCCGGCGCGGTCGCGCTGTGGATCGTCGCCGAGCGGCGGCGGGCACGCTACGCCGTGCGCTACCCGAACCTCGACGTGCTGGCCACGGTCGTGGGGGCACGATCGCGGCTGCGGCTCGTCCCG
>DATLYU010000028.1:0-8313 GCA_035574435.1 Gaiellaceae bacterium
GGCGTCGAGATCGTGCTGCGGGAGTCCTCGGACGAGGCCGAGCTGCTCGCGCTCGTCGAGCGCGGCGACCTCGACCTCACCTTCTGGACGCTGCCCGTGCCCGCGGGCCCCTACGAGTCGGTCGAGCTGCTGCGCGACCCCTACGTCCTCGTCGTCCCCGCCGGCTCGCCCCTCGCGGCCCTCAAGCGTCCGCCCTCGCTCAAGGAGATCGCGCTCCAGCCGCTCATCGGCTTCAACCGCTGCACGGCCATGGACCAGGTCGAGGCGCACCTCGCCGCCTCCGGGCGTGCGCCGAGCTTCGTGTTCCGAACCGACAACAACGGCACCGTCCAGGGGCTCGTCGGCGCCGGCGTCGGCATCAGCGTCTCGCCCCTCCTGACCGTGGACGAGGACGACGAGCGGGTCGCGATCGTCGACCTGCAGGGCCGAATCCCGCCCCGCGTGATCGGGCTCGTCTGGCACGCGGACCGGCACTGGAGCCCGTCCGCGCAGGCGTTCGTGGACTCCGCGGTCGCCGTCTGCGGCGAGCTCGAGCCCGCGACCGCGGCCGCCTAGCGGCTAGGCGAAGCGCTCGAACTCCTCGGGCTGCTCGAGCGGCTCGGGGCCGATGCCGGCCACGACCGTCTCCTGCGAGCGCTCGTGCAGGCGCTCCCGGCCGCGCCTGACCGCGGTCAGGAACTTGTCCAGGTTGACCTCGAGCGTGGACAGGATCGAGTCCGCCCAGTCCTCCATCTCGAGCCGTGTCTCGCGGGCCTTGCGGCGGGCGTCGTCGAGGATGTCGTCCGCCTGCTTCTCCGCCAGCTTCACGATCTCGGTCTGGGACGCCTCGCGCAGCGCCTGCTCGCGAGCCTCCTGGATGATCCGGTCGCACTCCCGCTTCGCCTCCGCGAGCATCTCCTGGCGCTCCTTCACGATCCAGCGCGCCTGCTTGATCTCCTCCGGGATGGTCGCCCGCATCTGGTCGAGGATCTCGTAGATCTCCTCCCGGTCGAGGCGCACCTGATCGGTCAGCGGCACGGCCTTCGCGTTGTGCACGAGGTCGTCCAGCTTGTCGATGAGCACGAGAACGTCCATGGGCGGAACAGTCTACTGGCGGGGTGGGACGTGCCCGGGCCGGGGGCGACCGGGGCTACTCCTGTGGCGACACCGGCGCGCCCGGCCGGCCGTCCGGGTACAGCTCGGCGAACCGCCGGGCGACCGCCTCGGGCACGAGGTCGTCCACCCTGCCGCCGAAGGAGGCGATCTCCTTCACGCCGCTCGAGGAGACGAAGCTGTACTGCGGGCTCGCCATGACGTACACCGTCTCGATCTCGGGCGCGAGCAGGCGGTTCAGGTGGTTCATCTGGAACTCCCACTCGAAGTCGGAGATGACCCGCAGCCCCTTCACCATCGTGCGCGCGTCGTGCTTGCGCGCGAACTCGACGACGAGCTCGGAGAACACGTCCACGACTACGTTCGAGAGCCCGCCCAGCGCGTCCTCGAGGAAGGCGACCCGCTCCTCGACCGGGAAGAGCGTGGCCTTGTGGTGCGGGTCGCGGACGACGCCGACCACGATCCGGTCGAAGATCTGCGCGGCCCGCCGGATGACGTCGACATGCCCGTTCGTGACGGGGTCGTAGGAGCCGGGGCAGATGGCGGTGATCACGGGGCGCGGAAGACGGTGATGCGCGCCGAACCGTAACGGCGCGCGGTCACCAGGTCGAGCGGAAGCGCCGGCTCGACGGCGGCGGCCGTCTCCACGAGCACCCGCGCGCCCGGCCTGAGGACGGGTGGCAGCAGCTCGGCCAGCGGCGCCGCGTGGCGCTCCCACGCCTCGTAGGGCGGGTCCGCGAGCACGAGGTCGAAGCGCCGGCCGCGGGCGGCGAGCTCGCGCAGCACGCGCACCACGTCCCGGCAGGCGACCTCCGCCCCGGGCAGCGCCAGCCGCTCCACGTTCGCCGCCAGCACCCGGCACGCGTCGCGGTCGCGCTCCACGAACAGGCAGCCGGCCGCGCCGCGGGAGAGCGCCTCCAAGCCGAGCGCGCCCGAGCCCGCGAAGAGGTCGAGCGCGTCCACGCCCTCCACGCTCCCGAGCAGCGCGAACGCCGACTCGCGCACCCGGTCGCTCGTCGGCCGCGTTCCGCGTCCCTTCGGAGCGGCGAGCCGGTGCCCCTTGCGCGAGCCGGCGACGATCCTCACGACTCGCCGAGGTGCTCCGCCTGGGACAGCAGACGGTCGACGTCGTCCGCGAGCAGGCCCTCCGCGGGCAGCGAGCGGGCCACCTCGCGAGCACGCTCGAGCAGCTCGCGGTCGCGGCGCAGGCGGACGAAGCGCAGGTCGGAGAGGCCGGACTGGCGCGCGCCCAGCATCTGGCCCTCGCCGCGGATCTCGAGGTCGCGCTCGGCGAGCTCGAACCCGTCGGTCGTCTCCACGAGGGCCTCCAGCCGCTCGACGGCCCCCTCGGTCAGCTCCTCGCGCGGCCTGGAGACGAGCAGGCAATAGGACTGCTCCGCCCCCCGCCCCACGCGCCCGCGGAGCTGGTGGAGCTGGGCGAGGCCGAAGCGGTCCGCCTCCTGCACGATCATCACGGTCGCGTTGGGCACGTCGACGCCGACCTCGATCACCGTCGTGGCCACCAGCACGTCGAGCTTGCGGGCCTTGAAGCGGGCCATGAGCGCGCGCCGCTCGTGCGGGCGGAGCTTCGCGTGCAGGCAGCCGACCCGGAAGTCGCGCAGCTCCTGCGCGCGCAGGCGCTCGGCCTCCTGCTCGGCGGCACGCGCCCGGCTCGTCTCGGACTGCTCGACGAGCGGGCACACGACATACGCCTGGCGGCCCGCGCGCAGGAGCCTCGTGAGGCGCCGGTAGGCCTCGGAGGCGCGCTCTTCGGGAATCCAGCGCGTCACCACGGGCTTGCGGTTCGCGGGCGGGAGCGCGAGCTCGCTCACCTCCAGGTCGCCGTACACGGTGAGCGCGAGCGTGCGCGGGATGGGCGTGGCGGTCATGTGCAGGACGTGCGGCGAGCGTCCCTCCTCGAGCGCGCTCCGCTGGCCGACGCCGAAGCGGTGCTGCTCGTCCACGACCGCCACCGCGAGGTCGCGGAAGGCCACCTCCTGCTGGATGAGCGCGTGCGTCCCGACGACGACCTGGGCGTCCCCGGAGGCGATGAGCTGCCGCACGGCCGCGTGCTCGCGGGCGGCCAGCGAGCTCGTGAGCAGGGAGACGCGCACGCCCAGCGGCTCGCACAGCTCGCCGAGGGTGAGGAAGTGCTGCTCCGCAAGCGTCTCGGTGGGCGCCATGAGCGCCGCCTGCCGCCCGGCCTCGACGGCGCGCAGCAGCGCGTACAGCGCGACCACCGTCTTCCCGGAGCCCACGTCCCCCTGCAGGAGCCGGCGCATGGGCGTCGTGCGCGCCAGGTCGGCGTCGATCTCGGCCAGCGCGCGCTCCTGGTCGGCCGTGAGCCGGAAGGGAAGCGAGCTCCGGTAGCGCTGGACGAGGTCGCCCGGGGGCGGGAGCGGCTCGGCCGAAGCGCGGGCACGAGCGGCGGCCGTGCGCGCGAGGGCGAGCTGGAGGACGAGAAGCTCCTCGAACGCGAGCCGGCGGCGCCCGGCCTCCGCCTCGGCGAGCGCGCGCGGACGGTGCAGCGCGGTCAGCGCGTCCGCGCGCAGCGGAAGGCCCTCGCGCGCGAGCAGCTCGGCGGGCAGGGGCTCGCCGACGTCCCGCACGAGCGGCAGCGCCTGCGCGCGCAGCTCTCGCAGCCGCTTCTGCGCCAGGTCCTCGGCGGCCGGGTAGACCGGCGCGAAGTCGGCCGTCTCCTGCTCCCCCTCCAGGTCGTACGCCGAGACCGCGAAGCCGAAGCGGTTCGCCTTCCCGCGCAGCCGCACGCGGACGCCGGGCGCGAGCCGGGCCTCGAGCCACGGCTGGTTGAACCAGGTCGCCCTGATCTCGCCCGTCTCGTCCGCGACGCGGGCGGTGAGGATGGAGAGCCGCCCGCGGCGCCGGCTCGACACCGACCGCACCTCGACGTCGAGCGCCGCCTCCTCGTCGCCGAACAGGTCGCACACGCGCTTCGTCGGGACGGGCTCCTCGTACCGGCGTGGGCGCTGCCAGAGGAGATCGCCCACCCGCTCGAGCCCGATCCGCCGCAGGCGACGCGCGAGCGCCGGCCCCACGCCGGAGAGCGTCTCGAGCGGCGCCTCCAGCCGCTCCGGACGGGGAGCGCCGGCCGGTCGAGGCCAGGAGGCAGGCGGGTCCAGGCCGGCGAAGCCGGCGGGCAGCCGCGCGGCGACCTTCGTCCCCTTCACCGCCGGTCACTATAGGTCCCGGACCGGCCGCGTCGGTGGGTCGTGGGTGGACGGCTCGAGGAGCTACGAATCCTGGAACCAGAAGAAGCCGACCGCGCCGGGGCCGGCGTGCGTGGAGACGACGGCGCCCAGCGTGGCGGTGAACTCGATCTCCGCGCTCGGGCGCGTGCGCCAGACGAGCTCGCTGATCGTGCCCACCCACTCGGCGGCGTCCGCGTGGGCCACGGCCACCCGTAGCCCGGGGCGGTCCTCGGTGGCGGCGACGAAGCGGCGCTCGAACTCGGCGAGCGCCTTCTGGCGCCCGCGCACGCGGGCGACGGGCACGACGACGCCGTCCTGGATGGTCAGCACCGGCCGCACGTTGAGGAGCGAGCCGGCGAGCGCCGCGGCCCGGCCGATGCGGCCGCCGCGCTGCAGGTAGTCGAGCGTCTCCACGGTGAAGACCACCCCGCAGTCGCGGTGGAACCGCTCCACGAGCGCGTCGATCTCCTCGTCCGTCGTCCCGCGCGCCAGCCGGCGCTGGATGGCGTGCGCGAGCATGGCGATGGCGAGCGACGCGCTCCGCGAGTCGATCACGCGCACGCGCCCTCCGCCGACCTCGCTCGCGGCGAGCTGCGCGCTCTGGAACGTGCCCGAGACCTCGGCCGAGACGTGCAGCGAGTAGACGCGCTCGTAGCCCGAGAGCTCCTCGTACACGGCGACGAAGTCCTGGGGAGTCGGCTGCGAGGTCTGCGGCAGGACCGTGGCGGCGCGCAGCTTCTCGAAGAACTCCTGCGGCCCGAGCTCGACGTAGTCGCGGTACGTCTCGTCCCCGAAGCGCACGTACAGGGGGACGAAGCGCATGTTCGGGAAGCGGGCGGGCGCCTCCGGGTAGTCCGACGTCGAGTCGAGCACGACGGCGGTGTTCTCGGTCGTCAACTCCACGCTCGCTCCCTTCCGGCCGCGTCGCGCACGGCGGCCACCAGCGTCTCCACTCCTTCGTCCTTGCGGACGAGTCTCGCACCTCGGCGGCGCGCGGCGGCGACCTCCTCCTCCCCGGCTGAGGCGCTCAGGAACACGACGGCCGCCCGCGGGCAGCGCGCGCCGACCTCCTCGGCCGCTCGCTCGCCGTCCACGTCCGGCAGCCGGTAGTCGAGGACGACGACGTCCGGGGCGAGCCGCGCCGCCGCGCCGGCCGCGGCTGCGCCCTCGCCGACCGCGCCGACGACCTCGATGCCCGGGTGCCGGCCGAGCAGGAAGGCGAGCGAGTCGCGGTAGGCGTCGCTGTCCTCGACGAGGAGCACGCGGATCGGCGCCGGCACCTACTCGGCCACCACGAGCAGGGGGTAGTGCGGCTGCCCGCCGTCGTGGACCTCGATCTCGAGCTCGCCGTGCTCCCGCTCCAGCGCCGCGAGGAGCTCGCTCAGGTCGGGCTCGCCTTCGCCGCGCACGAGCGTGAGCAGGCTCCGCTCGCCGTCCAGCACCCGCTCCAGGACCGCGGACGCGACCTCCGCGAAGTCGGCGCCGGCGGCCACGGCGGCGCCGTCCACGAGCCCGAGGTAGTCGCCCCGACGGATGGCGACGCCGTCGAGCTCGGCGTCGCGGGAGGCGACCGTCACCTCTCCGGTGGCGGCGCCGGCGAGGGCCTCCAGCATGTCCTCCTCGTTGCGGTGGAGGTCGTTCGTGGGCACGTAGCGGCCGATCGCGGCCAGCCCCGCCTGCACGGAGCGGGACGGCACGACGCGCACCGTGCGCCCGGCGTGCTCGGCCGCCTGCTCCGCGGTGAGGATGACGTTGCCGTTGTTCGGGAGCACGATGACCCCCTCGCCCGGGGCGGCCTCGATCGCCTGCACGAGCTCCGCGATGGACGGGTTCAGGGACTGGCCGCCCTCGACCACGACCGCGCCCAGGCTCTCGAACAGACGGCGGTTGCCCTCCCCCTGGCAGACCGCCACGAGACCGGTGATCACCTCCGTGCCGCCGAGCCCCGCCGCCTCCAGCAGGCGCTCCTCCCGCTGCTCGGTCTGGCGGTGCATGTTCGCGATCTCGACCCCCTCGATCACGCCGACCGCGGTGCCCAGGGCGAGGGCGGCTCCGGGGTCGTCGGTGTGCACGTGCACCTTGAGGGCGGACGGGTCGCCGACGACGAGGAGCGAGTCGCCGATCCGCTCGAGCTCGTCCTCCAGCCGCGCGGGGTCGAGGCTCTCGCCCTCGACCACGAACACCGTGCAGTAGCGGAAGCGCGAGAGCTCCTGGTGGATCGCCTCCAGGGCGAGCCCGTCGCTCTCGACCTGCGTCTCGGGCAGCGGCCGCCCGGTGGCGTGGAGCAGCGCGCCGCGGACGATCTCCACGAGCCCCGCGCCCCCGGCGTCGACCACGCCCGCGTCGCGGAGCACCTGGAGGAGCTCCGGCGTGCGGCGGAGCGCGTCCTCGCCGCGGGCGAGCACGGCGGCGAGCAGGTCGGCGGCGCCGAGCGCGCGGTGCTCCCTGCGCTCGGCCTCCTCGGCCATCTCCCGGATCACGGTCAGCATCGTCCCCTCGACGGGCCGCTTCACCGCCCGGTAGGCGGCGTCGCTCGCCCCACGCAGCGCCCGCCGGAGCGCGTCCGCGTCGAACGGGCCCGCTCCGGCCGACTCCGCGAAGCCGCGCACGATCTGCGAGAAGATGACGCCGGAGTTGCCCCGGGCGCCCATCAGCGCCGCCCGCGTCAGCTCCCTCACTACCGCCTCCGGCGCCGAGGCGCTCGAGCGGTCGAGCGTCTCCACGATCGCGCGCAGCGTGAGCACGAGGTTCGTGCCCGTGTCGCCGTCGGGGACCGGGTACACGTTGAGGTCGTCGATGCGGCGCCGGTGCGCCTCCAGGTTGCGAAGCGCGGCGCGCGCGAGCTCGCGGACGGCCTGGAGCTCCATCAGCGCCTCACGCGGTCGATGTGCACCTCGACCGCGGCGAGCGGAAGACCGACCATCCGCCCGAGCTCGTAGCGGACGCGGTCCTCCACCGCGGCTGCGACTTCGGCGAGCCGCAGCCCGTGCTCGACGACGACGTGCAGCCGGACGACGAGACCGTCCTCGCCTGCGCGGACCTCGACCGCGCGCCGAGCGGCCCCGGGGAGCCGCAGCCGGCGTCGCCCGCCGAGCGCGACCACGCCGTAGCTCTCCGCGGCCGCCGCGGCGACGATCTGCGCGATCGCCTGGGTGGAGACGGCGACGCGTCCGAGCTCCGACGAGGCGAGGACGTGCTCCTGCCGCTCCACGCCCGCGAGCTTAAACCGTACCCGCGCCGCCCTCCGGCGACGGCTCGGCGGCCTCAGACGGCCTTCTCGACCTTGCCGGCTTTGAGGCAGCGCGTGCAGACGTACGCGCGCGTCGGCCGCCCCTCGAGCAGGACGCGCACGCGCTGGAGGTTGGGGTTGAAGCGCCGCTTCGTCGCCACCATGGAGTGGCTGCGGCTGTGCCCGAAGCCCGGCTTCTTCCCGCAGATCGCGCACACCTTGGACATGCGGCCGCGCAGTGTAGCGGACGCGCAGCGCCCGCCCGCGCGCGTGGTACGGCCGAAGCCCCGAGGGCGCAGCATCCTGCAGCGAGCGGCGTCAGGCTCCGGCGGAGGGCGGCTCCGCCGCCCGAGAGCCGGAGCCGGCGAGCGGCCTCAGGCTCCTGGCGTCGCTCGGGCGGCGCTCGCAAAGGAGGCAAGCCCGAGGCGCGAAGGACAGTACGACTGGTACGGCCGAGCGCCGAGGGCGCAGCATCCTGCAGCGAGCGCCGTCAGCCGGTCGCGGAGGCCGGCTCCGCCCGCCGAGAGGGACACGCCCGGACGCGTCAGCTCGCTGACGTCGCTCGGGCGGCGCTCGCAAAGGAGGCAAACCCGAGGCGCGAAGGACAGTACGACTGGTACGGCCGAGCGCCGAGGGCGCAGCATCCCGCAGCGAGCGGCGTCAGGCTCCGGCGGAGGGCGGCTCCGCCGCCCGAGAGCCGGAGCCGGCGAGCGGCCTCAGGCTCCTGGCGTCGCTCGGGCGGCGCTCGCAAAGGAGGCAAACCCGAGGCGCGAAGGACAGTAC
>DATLYU010000029.1:0-10333 GCA_035574435.1 Gaiellaceae bacterium
CCGTGGCGCGGGTCGGCGGGCCGCTCGAAGGCGACCGGGGCGCCGGCGAGCTCGGCGAGCTGCGCGGCCAGGCGGGCGACGGGGTCGGGCGGCCGCTCGACCGTCCCGGCCGCCTCAGCCAACCGCGGCCTCGCGCGGCGCGAAGAGCTGCTCGAGCCGCTCCACCTCGTCCACCGTTCCCACCCCGATCAGGACGTCGCCCTCGTGGAACACGGCGTCGCCTTCCGGGGTGACCTCGAACGACCCGTCCGCCCGGCGGATGGCGATGACGAGCGCCCCCGTCCGCTCGCGGATCTGGAGCTCGCCGATCGAGCGCCCGCACGGCTCGCAGCCGGCGGTGACCACGATCTCCTCGAAGCGGAGGTCGGGCATGGGCGCGCCGACGGTGGAGGCGATGTCCAGGAACTCCGTCACCTGCGGCTTGAGCACGAGGTTGGCCATGTGCAGGCCCGCGGTCGTGTACGGCTGCACGATCCGGTTGGCGCCCGCGAGCCGGAGCTTCTCCGCCGCGTCCGCGGTCGAGGCGCGCGCGACGATGAAGAGGTCGGGGCGGCGCGCCCGGGCGGAGAGCGTGATGTACAGGTTGTCCACGTCCGAGTCGGACGAGGCGATGAGGCCGCGCGCGCGGACGAGCCCGGCGCGGTCGAGATCCTCGTCCTGGGTGCCCCGGCCCTCGACGTAGGCGTCTCCGCGGGTGCGCGCGTGCGCGAGCGACTCCTGGTTGTAGTCGAGGACGACGAACGGCACCCCCACCTCGCGGAACTCGCGGGCCGCGCGCCGCCCCACGCGCCCGTAGCCGCAGATGATCACGTGCTCCCTGAGCTGCTCCACCCGCCGAGCCAACCTCCGCGCCTCCCAGACCCCGCCCACCGTCCCGCTGACGGTGAGCTCGATGATGAGGCCGAAGACGTAGAGGAAGATTGCCACACCCCAGACGACGAGCACGATCGTGAACGCCTTGGCCGCGGCCGTCTCCGGGGCGGCGACGAGGCCCGCGGTGTAGACGGTGATGATCGTTCGGTAGAAGGCGTCGAAGGGCGACTCGTCGGCGATCAGGGCGAAGCCGACGGTGCCGACGACGCAGAGCGCGGCGAAGGCGACGCTCGCGACGAGGACCTGGCGGAGCGAGACCGGCGAGCGCTGCACGGCCGCATCCTAGGCCGGGCCGCGTGCCGCTCCGGCTCGGACGCCGCCGGGGCTCAGTCGTCGTCGCGGTCGGAGCCCTCGAGCTCTCCGTCGCCCGAGCCGCTGCGATCCTCCTCTGCGCGCGCCGCGTCGAGCTCGCCGCGCCCGCTGCTCGAGCCGCCCTCGGCGCCGCCTCCCGGGCCGCTCGAGGAGCGGTCGTCCTCGTCCAGCTCACCGCCGGCCCCGGCCGCTCCCGGGCCGGAGCTCGAGCGGAGGGGACTCGCGCGCTCCTGCGCGTCGTCCTCCTCCGCCTCGGGAGCCGACGCGAGCGCGCCGTCCTCGTCGTCGCGCTCCTCGACCGGGTCGCTCCGTCCGCTCGTGTCCTCCCGGCCGTGCACGCCGTCGGGCCCAGGCCCGCCGCTCGGGTTCCCGTCCTCGTCTTCCTCCACTCCCGACCCGCGGCTCGGGGGACGCCCCGAGCGCTGCCCGTCCTCGGCGTCTCCACGCTCGTCCACGATCGCCGTCACGCTGCCGGATGCGCTCGCCGGGTCACGGACGGGGCGGTCGGCCTGGATCGATCCGGCCGCGCCGACGGTGCTGACGGCGACGGCCGCGGTCGCCACCTTGGCTGCTGCGGGAGTCGTCCCCAGCTTCGCGAGCAGCCCTCCCGCGGCGCCGGCGACGACGGCCGTTCCCCCGGTGGCGCTCTCGGCGAACCCGGGGACGGCCTGCGCGATCCCCTCGCGCACGGCCAGAGGCACGGCGAGCACCGCTCCCAGCGAAGGTCGCAGACGCACGCGCATGGCACGGCGGGCCCTGAAGAGCAGCGCCTCCGTCGCGGGCCGCGAGAGGCCCAGGGCGCTCGCCACCTCGCCGTAGCGCAACCCGTACACGTACCGCAGCACGACCGCCTCCCGCTGCCGGTCGGGCAGCTCGGCGAGCGCGGCCCGGAGCGCGTCGAGCCGCGCCCGCTGCTCGAGCACGTCGTCCCGCAGCGGCAGGTCGCGCAGGGCCTCCTCCCCGATCGCGAGCGGCGCACGCATCCCGGCGCCGATGCGCGCACGACACTCGTTGCGCGCGATCGTCGCCAACCATGCGCCCGGATCGCGCACCGGGACCCCGCGGAGCAGCGCCCCGTACGCCGACAGGAAGACCTGCTGGGTCGCGTCCTCGGCCTCGTGCGGGTCACGCAGCATCGCCCGGCAGAGCGCGTGGACCATCCGCCCGTGGCGCTCAAAGAGGCGCGCCGCCCGTGCGGCGGCGCGGCCGGGAGAGGACTTCCCGGGCGGCTCGGGAAGCGGCGCGCTCGTCATCCTCGTCCGAGCTTAGTCGTCGTCGTCTCCGCCGCCAGGCCCGCTCGACTCGTCGTCGTCCTCGTGCTCGTCGTCCTCGCGGTCGTCGTCGTCCGCGTTCGCGCACTCGTGGGCGTCGTCATCCTCCTGCTCGAGCTTGCGCACGGTCCACACGCCCGCGAGGAGGTCGCAGGTGAGCTCCACGCGGTCGCCGACCGCGAAGCCGGAGAGCCCGAGGCCCGCCGGCGCCGCGCAGCTGAGCGTGCGGGCTCCGTTCGCGACCGTCGGCGGGGAGAGCGAGGTGAGCGTGCCCTCGAGCTCGCGCTCGTCGTCGTCGTTCTCGTCGTCGCCCTGCCTGCGAGGCGCCGGCGTCTGGGAGCGGATGACGAGCACGTCGCGGGCGAGCACCCTGCTGCCGTGTCCGCGCGCGCGCAAGGTCGTCCCGCGCAGCTCGACCCGCAGGCCGAGGCGGATCCGGTCGAACGCGGTGGCGGGGACGCGCAGCACGTGCATCCGCCTGGCGGACTCGACGGTGACGAAGCTCCGCGCCTGGTCCTTCGCCGTCACGACGCCGCGGATGCGAGGAACCGAGCTCCCGTCGGCGGCGACCGGGAGGAGGAGCAGGACGGAGGCGAAGGCGGCGAGCGCGAGCCGGACCATGGCGGGCTTCCTTTCTTCGGGAGTACACCCGTCCAGAGGGTGCACGAGCGCGAAAACGTGCGCTCGCGGCGTCCGGTCGCTAGCTCGTCTGCGTCTCGACGCGCTCGGGGCGCCGCGGGCGGACCTGGATGCCCTCGCGGGCGAGCGCGAGCTGGACCTCCTCGCGCGCCTTGTAGATCCGCCACTTCACGGTCGCGAGGGTGATCTCGAGCGTCTCCGCGATCTCCGTGTACGAGAGCCCCACGATGTCGCGCAGGAGGAGGGCCATCTTCAGGTCCGGGTTGAGCGCCTCGA
Source organism: Gaiellaceae bacterium (assembly GCA_035574435.1). Lineage (GTDB taxonomy): Bacteria > Actinomycetota > Thermoleophilia > Gaiellales > Gaiellaceae > GMQP-bins7. The sequence continues at coordinate 3,372 of DATLYU010000029.1, forward strand.
CCGCCCGCCAGACGGCGTCGATCGCCTCGGCGCGCTCGACGGGTGCGTCCACCACCTCGAGTGGCGGGACGTCGTCCAGCGCGACCACGGCGCGCGGCCGGCGCTCCAGCGCGCGCAGCTCGTCGAGCACGCGGTTCTTCGTCACCTGGAAGAGCCAGGTCGTGAAGCGGGAGCGAAGCGAGAAGCCCGGCAGGCCCTGGTACACGCGCAGGAACACCTCCTGCGTCAGGTCCTCCGCGAGCGAGCGGTCGCCGGTCAGGCGCAGCACGTAGTTGAAGACGGGCTGCTCGTACGTCCGGACGATGATGGAGAATGCGCGCTCGTCGCCCCGTTGGGCCTTCCGCAGGACGCCGAGATCGGGCTGGGGCAGCGACACGACGCGGCGAGTATAGAGGGACGCTCGCGCGCCGAGCCGGCCGCGGGCCGTTACGGAGCCGTTGCGAGCGTGTAACCAGTCATGGCGGCGGGGACGGGCAGCCCGAGCAGGTCGAGCACCGTGGGCGCCAGGTCGGAGAGCTCTCCCCCGTCGCGCAGGCCAAGCGACTCGTCGGTGAGGACGAGGGGGACCGGGTTCGACGTGTGGGCCGTGTGCGGGCTCACGCCGTCCGGCTGCAGCATGACCTCCGCGTTGCCGTGGTCGGCCGTGACCAGCGCCACGCCGTCCAGCTCGTGCACGCGTGCGAGCAGGCGTCCGAGGCAGGCGTCCACCACCTCCACCGCGGCGACGGCCGCGGGGATGGAGCCGGTGTGCCCGACCATGTCTGGATTCGCGAAGTTCACGACCGCAAAGCGGTAGCTCGCGTCGAGCTCCGCGCACACCCGCTCCGCGACCTCGGCGGCGGACATCTCCGGCTTCAGGTCGTAGCTCGGGACGTCCCGGGGAGAGGGCACCAGGATCCGCGTCTCCCCCTCCCACGCGCGCTCCTCGCCGCCGTTGAAGAAGTACGTGACGTGCGCGTACTTCTCGGTCTCGGCCGCGTGCAGCTGCCGCGCCCCGGCGCGGGAGAGCACCTCCGCGAGCGTGTCCCGCACCTCCTGCTCGTCGAAGGCGACCGGGAAGGGGAGGTCCTCGCGGTAGCGGGTCATGGTCGTCAGGTCCACGCCCGCCTCGTGCAGCCGCTGGGAGAGCTGGCGGGCACGGTCGGGGCGGAAGTTGAAGAAGATCGCCGTGTCCCGCGCCGGGTCGAGCCGCGGCCGGCCGGCGAGGACGACCGGCTCCACGAACTCGTCCGTCACGCCGCGCGCGTAGCTCGCTTCGATCGCCTCCACCGGGTCCTGCGCCAGCTCGCCCTCGCCCGCGACGATCGCGCGCAGCGCCCGGTCGGTCCGCTCCCAGCGCCCGTCGCGGTCCATCGCGTAGTAGCGCCCGCACACCGTCGCGATCCGCTCCCGGGGGAGCAGGGCCAGATCGGCTGCGGCCGCGCGCGGAGATACGTCCCTCCCGTCCGTGAACGCGTGGATCCAGGTGCGCTCGGCCATGCCCTCGCGGGCCGCCAGGTCGAGCAGCGCCCGCAGGTGGTCGAGGTGCGAGTGCACGCCGCCCGTGGACACGAGCCCGAGCAGGTGCACGTCGCCGCCACGCTCGCGCGCCCGCGCGAACGCGCCGCGCAGCGCCGGGTTGGCGGCGAAGGAGCCGTCGCGAATGGCCAGGTTGACGCGCATCAGGTCCTGGAAGAGGACGCGGCCGGAGCCGATCGTCAGGTGGCCCACCTCGGAGTTCCCCATCTGGCCGGGCGGGAGGCCGACCGCCTCGCCCGAGGCGCGCAGGGTCGTGTCCGGGTAGCGCCGCACGAGCTCGTCGAAGACCGGGGTGCGCGCGAGCTCGACCGCGTTGCCCGGCCCGGGCGGGGCGAGGCCCCAGCCGTCCAGGACGACGAGCGCTACGAGCCGGCGATGCGGGCGGCCGCCTGGCAAATCTCGGTGAAGGGAGTGACCTCGAGCGAGGCGCCGCCGACGAGCGCGCCGTCCACGTCCGGCTGGGAGAGGAGCGCCTCCGCGCTGCCCGGGTTCACGGACCCTCCGTACAGCACACGCGCGATCCCGGTCTCCGCCTTGAGGAAGGCGTGCGCCTCCTGCGCCGTGTCGGGCGTGGCCGTGCGTCCCGTCCCGATCGCCCACACGGGCTCGTAGGCGAGCACGAGGCGCTCGTGCCGCGGGATGGCCGCCGCCTGACGCGCGAGCACACGCTCCGTCTCGCCCGCCTCGCGCTCGGCCTCCGTCTCCCCGACGCAGGCGATGACCTCCAGCCCGGCCTCGAGCGCGGTCTCGGCGCGCCGACCGACGGCCTCGTCCGTCTCCCCGAAGTGCTGCCGGCGCTCGGAGTGGCCGACGATGGTCCCGCTCACGCCCAGCTCGAGGAGCATGGGCGCGGACACCTCGCCCGTGAACGGGCCCTCGAGCTCCCAGTGCACGTTCTGCGCGAACACGCGCACGGCGCTCTCCTGGCCCAGCCCCTGGAGCGCGGCCGCGAGGGAGACGTAGGGCGGGCAGATCACGATCTCCACGCCGGGCGCCCGCTCGGGGAGCCCCTTGAGCTGCGCCGCGAACTCGCGCGCCTGGTGCGGCCCCTTGAACATCTTCCAGTTCCCCGCGACCAGCACGCGGGCGATCTTAGGCCACCGCCGTCCGCCCGCGACGGCCGCTGGTAGCGTCGCCGTATGGACTCGGCCGGCCTGCCGCTCTGGGAGCGCCGCTACCGCGCGCCGCTCGCCTTCCTGCCCGAGTGGTCCCCGCGCGCGCCCGACCGGGTCGCCTACCCCTCGAACCGCTCGGGACGCTGGCAGGTGCACGCGCTCGACGTCGCGACGGGCGCGCACCGCCAGGTGACGGACGACCCGGTCGGCGTCATCGACTGCACCCCGACGCTCGACGGCGAGGGGGTCGTCTGGTTCCACGACGAGACGGGATCCGAGCTGGGCCGCTGGGTGGTGCAGCCGTTCGCCGGCGGGGAGGCGGCTCCGCTCCTCCCGCAGCTGCCGGCCGGCTGGAGCTGCGGGCTCAGCCAGGCGCCGGGCGTCGTCGCCGCCGCGCTCGCGACCGAGGAGGGCTTCGCGGTGCACGTCGCGCTCGACGGCGCGCCGCCGCGCGAGCTCGCCCGCTCGCAGGACACGATCGTGCTCGGGAGCGCGTACCGGGAGGGCTTCCTGCTCGGCGCGCTCTCCGCCGACGGGGCGCTGCTCTGCCTCGAGCACGTGGAGCACGGCGACCTCATCCACCCGGCGCTCCGCGTCCTCGACCCGCGCACGGGCGAGCCGGTGGGCGAGCTCCGCGACGCCGGGATGTCGCTCTCCTCACGCTGCTGGTCGCCCCTTCCCGGCGACCACCGGCTCGCGTTCGCGCACGAGCGCGAAGGCGACGAGCGGCCCGGCCTCTGGGACCTGGAGAGCGGAGCGCGAACGGACCTCCAGCTCCCGCTCGAGGGCGAGGTACGCGTGGAGGACTGGTGGCCGGACGGCTCCGCGCTCCTGCTCGCGAACCGCGTGGAGGGACGCGACCGCCTGTACCGCTTCGGCCTCGCGGACGGAGGGCTCGAGCCGGTCGAGACGGAGCCCGGCGTCGTCTTCAAGGCGCGCGTGCGCCCGGACGGGCGCGTGTGGCTCGTGCACGAGCGCTCCCACCGGCCGCGCTGGGTGGTGGACGACCGCGGCGCCGACGTCGTGCCACCGCCGCCGGCCGCCGACCTGCCCGCGCAGCCGTACGAGAGCTGGCACTTCCAGAACGAGCACGGGCAGACCGTGCACGGCTTCGTCGCAGCGCCCCACGGCGCCGGCCCCTTCCCGGTGCTCATGCTCGTGCACGGGGGGCCGACCTCGCAGGACGCCGACCGCTGGCAGCCGGAGGTGCAGGCGTACGTGGACGCCGGCTTCGTGGTCGGTCTCGTCAACTACCGCGGCTCCACGGGCTACGGGCGCGAGTGGCGCGACGCGCTCATCGGGAACGTCGGCGGGCCGGAGCTCGAGGACGTGAACGCCGGCCTGCGCGACCTCGTCGCGCGCGGGCTGGCTGACCCCGAGCGGGCGGTGATCGCGGGCCACTCGTGGGGCGGCTACGTCACCCTGCTAGAGCTCGGCAAGCACCCGGAGCTCTGGCGCTGCGGCGTCGCCGGCGTCCCCGTCGCCGACTACGAGGCCTCCTACGACGAGTCCTCGCCCCCGCTCCAGGCCTACGACCGCGGCCTCCTCGGCGCCTCGCCGCACGAGCTGCCCGAGCTGATGCGCGACCGCAGCCCCATCTTCTTCGTCGACCGGGTGCGCGCGCCCGTCTTCATCCTCGTGGGGCGGAACGACAGCCGCTGCCCGTTCGGGCAGGCGATGCGCTACGTCGAGCGGCTCGAGGCGCGCGGGCACCCGCACGAGCTGTACGTGTACGAGACCGGGCACTCCGCGTTCGACGTGGACGAGCGCGTCCACCAGGTGGGGCTCATCCTGGACTTCCTGGCCCGGCACGTGCCGGGCATCTCCGTTCCCGGCTAAGAACTCGTTTCAGAACGGGTGCCCGTCGAGAGGCGGATGCTGGAGGGCGTGAGGCAAGGACGCAGGGAGCGCACAGATCAAGCCGATCTGGGCGCGACCGAGGACGCAGGCTCGTACTCTCCAGCGCCGCGCATCGACATGGCCGCTCATTCTGAAAGCGAGTTCTGAGCCTCAGGCCTCCGGAATGGCGGCCACCCCGGGCAGCTCGCGTCCCTCGAGCAGCTCGAGCGCCGCGCCGCCCCCCGTGGACACCCAGGTGACGCGGTCGGCGAGGCCGAGCTCCTGGAGCGCGCGCACGGAGTCGCCGCCGCCAACCACGCTCAGGCCCTGGACGTCCGCGACCGCCTGCGCCACCGCCTTTGTCCCCTCCGCGAAGCGCGGCCACTCGAAGACGCCCATGGGGCCGTTCCAGAAGACCGTGCGCGCAGCCCGGATCTCGCGCGCGAAGCGCTCGCGCGTCTCCGGACCGATGTCGAGCCCCAGCCAGCCCTCCGGAAGGCCGTCGTAGGGCACGACCCGCGCCTCGGCGTCCTCGGCGAACGCGGACGCGGCCACCACGTCCACGGGCAGCTCCGCCTCGTAGGGAAGCGGGTTGGTCTCGCGCAGCTCCTCCGCCATCTTCCCGCCCACGAGCACGCGGTCGGCGCGCCCGCCCAGGTGCGTGAGCACCCCGAGCTTGTCCTCCACCTTGGCCCCGCCCGCCACGAGCACAAAGGGGCGCTCCACGTCGCCGAGCAGGCGGCCGAGCATCTCCAGCTCCTGCTCGAGCAGGAAGCCGGCGTATGCGGGCAGCAGGTGGGCCACGCCCTCGGTGGAGGCATGCGCCCGGTGCGAGGACCCGAACGCGTCGTTCACGAACAGGTCCATCCCCTCCGCGAGCCGGGCGGCCGTCTCCGGGTCGTTCGCCGTCTCGCCCGGGTCGAAGCGCGTGTTCTCGAGCACGCGCACGCGCTCGTCGCCGACGAGCTCCTGCAGGCGGGCGGCGACCGGGGCGATCGCGAAGGCCGGGTCCGGCCCCTTCGGGCGTCCCAGGTGCGAGCACACGACGACCTCGGCCGCGCCCGCGTCCAGCAGGTAGCGGATCGTGGGCAGGGAGGCGCGGATGCGCGTGTCGTCCGCGACCCGCCCGTCCTCGAGGGGGACGTTCAGGTCGGCGCGCACGAGCACGCGCTTCCCCGCGACGTCGGCCTCCCGGACGGAGCGCGGCCGTCTCACGCGGGGACGCCCGGCGGGAGGGCTGCCTGGGCGCGCATGGCCTGCCGCTCGCTCAGGGCAGCAGCTTGGGCAGCACGTCCACCAGGCGGCACGAGTAGCCCCACTCGTTGTCGTACCACCCGAACACCTTCACCGTCCGCCCGTGCACCATCGTCAGCTTGCTGTCGAAGATGCAGGAGGCCGGGTTGCCGTTGATGTCGGTCGAGACGAGCGGGTCCTCGGAGTACTCGAGGATGCCGGCGAGCGGGCCGGCGGCCGCCTCGCGGTAGGCGGCGTTCACCTCCTCCACGCTCGTCTCGCGGCCGAGCTCGACCACGAGGTCGGTGAGCGAGCCGGTCGCCACGGGCGCGCGGACGGCGATCCCATCCACCTTCCCCTGGAGCTCGGGGAGCACGAGCCCGATCGCCTTCGCGGCGCCCGTGGAGGTGGGAATGAGGTTGATCGCGGCCGCGCGCGCCCGGCGCAGGTCCTTGTGCGGGAAGTCGAGGATGACCTGGTCGTTCGTGTACGCGTGGATCGTGGTCATGAACCCGGACTGGATCCCGCCCAGCTCGTGCAGGACCTTTGCCAGCGGAGCCACGCAGTTCGTCGTGCAGGAGGCGTTGGAGACGATGTGGTGCCGCTCCGGGTCGTAGGCGTCGTCGTTCACGCCCAGCACGAGCGTGATGTCGGGATCGGTCGCCGGCGCGGAGATGAGCACCTTCCGCGCGCCCGCGTCCAGGTGCTTCTGCCCGCCCTCGCGGTCCGTGAAGTGCCCCGTGGACTCGACGACGACGTCCACGCCCAGGTCGCCCCAGGGCAGCGCGCCCGGGTCGCGCTCGGAGAACATGCGCACCTCCTCGCCCGCCGCGCGCAGGACGCCGTCGCCGAGCTCGACCTCGCCCGGGAAGGGACCGAGGTTCGAGTCGTAGCGAAGCAGGTGCGCCATCGTCTCCGCGTTCCCGAGGTCGTTCAGCGCGACGACCTCGATGTCGGCGCCGAGCGCGTGCTGGGCGCGGAAGAAGTTGCGCCCGATGCGTCCGAACCCGTTGATGCCGACTCGCAGTGCCATCGCCGTCCTCCGTCCGAGTGAAGTGGGTGGATCCGGGGCGAGTCTATCCGCGGGCCCGCGTCTCGAACCCTCGCCTCATCCGCCCGCGAGCTCGTGCACGCGGCGCAGGCGGCGGTGGAGCGCGGCCTTGCTCGCCGGCGGGTCGGCGCGGGCGGCGAGCTCGCGCAGCGAGTCGGTGGGGTGCCGCAGGCGCAGCTCGGCGGCCTCGCGCAGCGGCGCCGGCA
>DATLYU010000030.1:0-17856 GCA_035574435.1 Gaiellaceae bacterium
GCGCGAGCCGGGCTGCGAGCGCGCGTTCTTCCTCGCGGGCGGGCAGGTGGCCGCCGTGCGCACGCTGCCGCCCGGGGCCGGCCGCAGCCTGGAGCTGGCGGCGGGACGGGCCGCGGCCGACCGCGCTGCGGTCTCGTACGCCCCCGAGGACGCGGACGCCCTGCTCGCGGTCGCCTCGTTCCTGCGCCGCCCGCCGCCCGAGCTGCACGTTCTCTCCCTCGACGCCCCGGAGCTCCGTGCGGCGTAGCCTTGGGGCGTGGACGCCCCTGGGCCCTTCGCCGACCGGCTGGCCGAGGCCGTCGAGCGCAAGCGCACGCAGCTCGTCGTCGGTCTCGACCCCCGCCTCGACGTCCTCCCCATGGAGCTGCGCGGAGAGGCCGTGCTCGGACGCGCGGCCGCGGCCTCGGCGGTGGCGCGCTTCTGCAAGGGGATCGTGGACGCGGTCGGGCCGTACGTGGTCGCCGTCAAGCCGCAGTCCGCCTTCTTCGAGGCGCTCGGCGCCGACGGCGTGCGCGCGCTCGAGGAGGTGTGCGAGTACGCGCGCTCGACCGGGCTGCTCGTGCTCCTGGACGCGAAGCGGGGCGACATCGGCTCCACCGCCCGCGCCTACGCGGCGGCGTTCCTCGAGCCGCGCGACGGCCTCGGCCCGCTCGCGGACGCCATGACCGCGAGCCCGTACCTCGGCCTCGACGCGGTGGAGCCCTTCCTGGCCGCCTGCCGGCGCCACGGGGCCGGCGTGTTCTTCCTCGTGCGCACGTCGAACGCGGGCGCGGCGGACGTCCAGGACCTCACGCTCGCGGACGGGCGTCCGCTCTGGCAGCACCTGGCCGCGCTCGTGCGCGAATGGGGCGAGCCGCTCGTCGGCGAGCGCGGGCTCTCGAGCGTGGGCGCGGTCGTCGGCGCCACCCACCCGCGTGCCGTGTCCGAGGCCAGGCGGCTGCTCCCGCAGGCGCCGCTCCTCCTCCCGGGCGTCGGCGCCCAGGGCGCCACCCCGGCGGACGTCGCCCGCGCCTTCACGAGCGGCCCCGCGAGCGCGCTCGTGACCGCCTCCCGCTCGGTCATCTTCGCCTTCCGGGAGAGCGAGGAGGACTGGCGGGCGGCCGCCGCCGCCGAGGCGCAGCGGCTCGCCGCTCAGGTGTGGGCCGTCTCCGGGTGGTAGGAGCGCCCGGGTGTAGAGTTCCCGCCCGGTGAAGCGCAGGGGCCTGCTCGCCACCGTCGCCGCCGTCCTCGCGCTCGTCGCGTCCGCGGCCGGCCGGGCCGCCGCACCCGAGCTGCCGGCGGCGGCGTGGTACCTCTCCGGGGAGGACGGGGCCGTGCTCGCGGCCCGCAACGCCGCCGAGCGCCGCGCCCCGGCGAGCATCACGAAGCTCATGACGGCGATCGTCACGCTGGAGCGAGCGTCCCTCGAGGAGCCGGTGACCGTGCCCCGGCGCGCCGCGGCGGTGGGCGGCGCGACCGTCTTCCTGCGCGCGGGCGAGACCCTCACCGTGCGGGAGCTCCTGCGCGGCCTGCTCGTCCCGAGCGCGAACGACGCCGCCCTCGCGCTCGCCCTGCACGTGGGGCGCGGCTCGCTCGAGCGCTTCGTGGCGCTCATGAACGCGAAGGCCGCCGAGCTGGGGCTCCGGGACACGAGGTTCCGCAACCCGCATGGCCTGGACGCGCCGGGCCACGTGTCGAGCGCGCGCGACGCGACGCGCCTGCTGCGCTACGCGCTCGGCGTGCCCTTCCTGCGCGACGCCCTGAGCAGCTCCGCGGTCGTCCTCCCGGGCGGGCGCGAGCTGCCGACCACCGACGACCTCCTGCGCACGTGGGCGCCGCTCGTCGCGGGCAAGACGGGCCACACCGCCGCCGCCGGCTGGTCGCAGGCCGGTGCCGCCCGCGCCCGGGGGGTGACCGTGTACGGCGCCGTCCTCGGGGCGAGTTCGCGCGAGGTGCGGAACGCCGCGCTGCGCACGCTCCTCGCCTGGGGCCTCGACCAGTACCGGCGCGTGGCCGTGGTCGACCCCGGGCGCGTGTACGCCGAGGCGGAGTCGGGCTACGGCGCCCCGCCCGTCCGTCTCGTCGCCCGCCGGCAGGTGGTGCGCACGCTGCGCGCAGGCACGCCGCTCGTCGAGCGCGTCGTCGCACCCGCGCTCGTCGAGCTGCCCGTGCGGGCCGGGCAGCGGCTGGGGAGCCTGGAGGTGCGCGCGCGCGGGCGCCGACTCGCCTCCGTGCCGCTCGTCGCCGCCGAGGCGGTCCCCGACCCAGGTGTGCTGGAGAAGGCGCGGTGGTATGCCGAGGAGACGCTCGAGAACCTCTGGGAGCTCGTCGCATGATCGTCACCGTCACCGTCAACGCCGCCCTCGACCGCACGCTGACCGTCCCGGTCTTCCAGCTCGGCTACCGGCACCGCTCGAGCGACGTGCTCACGCTCGCGGGCGGCAAGGGGATCAACGTCGCGCGGGCGCTCAAGCTCCTCGAGCAGCCGGTGGTGGCGACCGGGCTCGCCGGCGGCCGCACGGGCACGCGCATCGTGGAGGAGCTGACCGCCGAGGCGATCCTGAACGACTTCGTGCGGATCGCCCACGAGTCGCGCACCTCGACGGCGGTCGTCGACCCCACGGCGGGCACGTACACGGAGATCAACGAGTGGGGGCCGGAGGTCACGCGGGCCGAGCTGGACATGCTCCTGGAGAAGCTGCGCTACCTCTCGCGCGGCGCCGAGTTCGTCGTCCTCGCCGGCTCGCTCCCGCGCAAGGTGCCGACCTCGTTCTACGCGGACGCGATCCGCGACCTCGCCCGGCGGGACGTGCGCGTCGTGCTCGACAGCGAAGGCGAGCCCCTCGAGCTCGGCGCCGCCGCCGGCCCGTTCCTCGTCTCCCCGAACCAGCGCGAGGCCGAGCAGCTCGTGGGCCAGGAGCTGGAGGACGACGCGGACTTCCTGATGGCGCTCGAGGCGATCGCGGAGATGGGCCCGCGCAACGTGCTCATCACGCTCGTGAACGGCGCCTTCGCGCGCCTCCGGCACGGCCGCAAGACGCTCCACCTGCGCGCGTTCGCGCCCCACCAGGATCCGATGTCGCAGGTCGGCTCGGGCGACGTGCTCCTCGCCCGCTTCCTCGCCTCGGTGCTCGAGGAGCGCCCGCCGGCGGACGCGCTCCGCCAAGCGGTCGCGGCGGGCGCCGCCTCCGTGCGCGAGGTGGGCGCAGGCCGCTTCGATCCTCAGCTCGCGGCCGCGCTCGAGTCGCAAGTCGAGGTGGCCGAGCTGCAGGCCGTGCGCTCCTGAGTTGGGCTGGCCGGCACCCGGGACGGGCCGTCGAGGCGCCCTGGTAACGTCGCGGAATGGACACCGAGCTGCGTACCGAGGAGATCCAGCGCCTCGTCGCGTTCGAGCGCAAGTTCGGGCAGGAGGGGCTGACCTTCGACGACGTGCTGCTCGTCCCGGCGGAGTCGCGCGTCCTCCCGAACGACGTCTCCACGGTCACGCGGCTGACCCCCGGCATCGAGCTGCGCATCCCGCTCGTCTCCGCGGCCATGGACACGGTGACGGAGGCGCGGCTCGCGATCGCGCTCGCCCGTGCGGGCGGGATCGGGATCGTGCACCGAAACCTCGCGATCGAGGACCAGGTGGCCGAGGTGGACAAGGTGAAACGCTCGGAGTCGGGGATGATCGTGGAGCCGGTCACGCTGCGCCCGACCGACCTGGTCGCGGACGCGCTCGCGCTCATGGAGCGCTACCGCATCTCCGGCGTCCCGATCACGGACGAGGACGGCGTCCTCGTCGGCATCCTCACGAACCGCGACCTCCGCTTCGAGACGGATGTCTCGCAGCCCGTCTCCGCGCTGATGACGAGCCGCGACCTCGTCACCGCCCCGGTCGGCACGACGCTCGCCGAGGCCGAGGCGATCCTGCACCGGCACAAGGTGGAGAAGCTCCCGGTGGTGGACGCCGAGGGCCGCCTGCGCGGGCTCATCACCGTCAAGGACATCTCCAAGAAGATCAAGTACCCGGACGCGACCAAGGACGCGCAGGGGCGCCTGCGCGTGGGCGCCGCCGTCGGGGTCGGCGACGACGCGCTCGAGCGCGCGGCCGCCCTGGTCGAGGCGGAGGTGGACGTGCTCGTGGTGGACACGGCCCACGGGCACTCGCACGGCGTGCTCGAGGTGGTGCGCCGCATCAAGGGCGCGCACGCGGTCGAGGTGGTGGCCGGCAACATCGCCACCGGCGAGGCGGCGCGGGCGCTCGTGGACGCGGGCGCGGACGCCGTCAAGGTCGGCGTCGGGCCCGGCTCCATCTGCACGACGCGCGTCGTCGCGGGCGTCGGCGTCCCGCAGGTGACCGCGGTGTACGAGGCCGCGCAGGCGCTCGCGGGCGAGGGCGTCCCGGTCGTCGCGGACGGCGGCGTGCGCTCGTCCGGGGACATCGCGAAGGCGATCGCGGCCGGCGCGGACACGGTCATGCTCGGCTCCATGCTGGCCGGCACGGACGAGGCGCCGGGCGACGTGCTCGTCGTCCAGGGGGAGCGCTTCAAGGAGTACCGGGGCATGGGCTCGCTCGGGGCGATGAAGGCGCGCTCCTTCTCCAAGGACCGCTACTTCCAGGGCGACGTCGAGGACGTGGACCTGCTCGTGCCGGAGGGGATCGAGGGCCGGGTCGCCTACAAGGGGCCGCTCGCCCCGATCGTCCACCAGCTCGTCGGCGGCCTGCGCCAGGCCATGGGCTACTGCGGCGCGGCCACGATCGAGGAGCTGCAGCGGACGGCGCGCTTCACCCGCATCACGCCCGCGGGCCTGCAGGAGAGCCACCCGCACGGGGTGACGATCACGAAGGACGCGCCCAACTACCGCAGGGCCTGAGCGTGGGCGAGGTCGTCCGCCTCCCCGAGCCGGAGCCGACGCCCGAGCAGCGGCCGGTCCTCGTCGTCGATCTGGGCGGCCAGTACAGCCAGCTCATCGCCCGCCGCGTGCGCGAGGCGCGCGTCTACTCCGAGCTCGTCACGCACCGCCTGAGCGCGGACGAGATCGCGCGCCGCAACCCGGTCGCGCTCGTCCTCTCCGGCGGCCCCGCCTCGGTGTACGCGGAGGGCGCGCCCGAGGTCGATCCCGAGGTCTTCTCCCTCGGCGTCCCCACGCTCGGCATCTGCTACGGGATGCAGCTCATGGCGCGCGACCTGGGCGGGGCGGTCGAGCGCACCGGCGTCTCCGAGTTCGGCAAGACCGAGCTCGCCGCGCGCGAGTCGGCGCTCTTCCACGACCTCCCGCTCGAGCAGACGGTCTGGATGAGCCACCGCGACTCCGTGACCGCGCCGCCCGCGGGGGCCGAGGTCACGGCGTCGTCTCGGACCACGCCGATCGCGGCCTTCGAGGACCGCGAGCGGAAGCTGTACGGCGTGCAGTTCCACCCAGAGGTCGTGCACACGCCGCACGGCCAGGACCTGCTCAAGAACTTCCTGTACGAGGTCGCGGGCGCGCCGCCCACGTGGACGCCGGCGGCGGTGATCGAGGAGCAGGTGGAGCGGGTCCGCGCGGCGGTGGGCTCCGAGCGCGTGCTGTGCGCGCTCTCGGGCGGCGTGGACTCGGCGGTCGCCGCGCTGCTCGTGCACAAGGCGGTCGGCGACCAGCTCACGTGCGTGTTCGTCGACCACGGCCTCCTGCGCGAGAACGAGGCGGAGCAGGTGGTGGCGACCTTCACCGGCCACTTCGGCGTTCCGCTCGTGCACGTGCGCGCGCAGGCGCGCTTCCTCTCCCGGCTCGCGGGCGTGAGCGACCCGGAGGAGAAGCGGCGCATCGTCGGGGAGGAGTTCATCCGCGTGTTCGAGGAGGAGGCGCGCAAGCTGTCCTCTGCGCGAAGAGCGGATTCCGGTCGCGCGAGCACCTCGGGGGACGTGCGCTTTCTCGTCCAGGGCACGCTCTACTCGGACGTCATCGAGTCGGGCGGGGCGGAGGACGGCGTGGCCGCGAAGATCAAGTCGCACCACAACGTCGGCGGTCTGCCCGCGGACATGCGCATGGAGCTCGTGGAGCCCCTGCGCCTCCTGTTCAAGGACGAGGTGCGGCGCGTGGGCGAGGAGCTCGGGCTGCCCGAGGGCCTCGTCTGGCGCCAGCCCTTCCCAGGCCCGGGGCTCGCGATCCGCATCGTCGGCGAGGTGACCGAGGAGCGGCTGGCGCTCCTGCGCCGGGCGGACGCGATCCTGCTCGAGGAGGTGCGGCGGGCCGGCCTGTACCGCGAGCTGTGGCAGAGCTTCGCCGTCCTCCCGGCGATCCGCTCGGTCGGCGTGCAGGGCGACGAGCGGACGTACGCGTACCCGATCGTCGTGCGCGCGGTCACGTCCGAGGACGCCATGACCGCCGACTGGGCGCGCCTGCCGTACGAGCTCCTGGAGAGCATCTCGAGCCGGATCATCAACGAGATCCCGGGCGTCAACCGCGTCGTCTACGACATCTCCTCCAAGCCTCCCGCCACCATCGAGTGGGAGTGAGGGAAGGCGCAGGGCGGCTCGCGGGAGCGCGGTAAGCTCCGCACCTTTCCACGATGACGAGGGGAGGAGAGCGGTGACCGAGCTGTGGGAGAGCGAGGGCTTCGGCGGCGAGTTCGGCGAGGAGAACGACTGGGGCGCGGAGAGCGTCGGCGCCGATCTCGAAGAGGACGTCCTCGGCGAGGACGAGCTCGACGAGGACGAGTGGGCGGGCGGCGAGGAGGAGGACGAGGCCGCGCTCTAGCGGATCGCGAAGCCCGTGAGCCCCTCCGGGGCCTCCTCGACCACCTCGACCCGCTCGACGCGCGCGCCTCTGGGCCCTTCCCGGCAGAAGGCGAGCACCCGCTCCACCCCGGCCGCGTCCCCCTCGAGCACGGCCTCCACGGCGCCGTCCGGGCGGTTCCGCACCCAGCCGGAGACGCCCGCAGCGAGGGCGTGCCGGCGCACGCCGTCGCGGAAGTAGACGCCCTGCACGCGCCCGTGCACGACCACCCGGCGGCGGATCACGGCAGCCGCACCGTCCCTTCCGGGTCGATCTCGACCGACACCCGCTGGCCCGGCTGCGGGTGCTCGACTGCAGCCACCGCGGCTTCGAGCAGGGAGCCGTCGTCGAGCCGCACGACGAGCCGGACGGTCGGGCCGCGCCGGGTGGCCGACTCGACGACGCCGTCGCCCGAGCGCCCGTCCTCAACGGCGCGCACCGCGACGGCCTCGGGACGGACGACCGTCCCGTCGCGCACGTTCGCGAGGCCGAGGAAGCGGGCCACGTCCGCGTCCGCCGGCCGGGCCCACAGCTCGTCGGGCGTGCCGGTCTGCACGACGCGGCCGGCGCGCATGACGGCCACGCGGTCGCCGAGCGCGAAGGCCTCCGCCTGGTCGTGCGTCACGTACAGGGCGGTCACGCGCAGCTCGGCGAAGAGCCGGTCGAGATCCTCGAGCAGACGGTCGCGCAGCCGCCGGTCGAGCGAGCCGAGCGGCTCGTCGAGGAGCAGCACGCGAGGCTCCGGCGCGAGCGCGCGGGCGAGCGCGACCCGCTGCTGCTCGCCGCCCGAGAGGGTCGCCACCGAGCGCCGCTCGTACCCGGAGAGCCCCACGAGCGCGAGCAGCTCGGCGACGCGCGCCGCGATGCGCGCGCGCGGCTCGCCGCGCATGCGCAGCCCGAAGGCGACGTTGCCGAACACGTCGCGATGGGCGAAGAGAGCGTGGTCCTGGAAGACGAGGCCGATCCCGCGCCGGTGCGGCGGGACGCCTGCCAGATCGCGTCCGTCGAGCAGCACCCGGCCGGCGTCCGGGGCCTGCAGGCCCGCGATCACGCGCAGGAGCGTCGTCTTGCCCGAGCCGCTCGGCCCGAGCAGGGTGACCACCTCGCCCGCACCCACCTCGAGCGAGGCCCGGTCGAGCGCGACGAGGTCGCCGAAGCGGACGCTCACCTCCGCGACGCGCAGCATCAGAACCAGCCTCCGCGCCGCAGGCGCGCGCGCTCCACGAGCAGCACGGACACGGCGGTCACGACCATGAGGACGACGGCCAGCGCGTAGGCCTGGGCCGCGTTCAGCTCGCCCGGCCGGCCGAGGAAGCGGAAGATCGCGACCGGCAACGTGGGGCGGTCGGGGCGGGCGAGGAAGACGGTGGCGCCGAACTCGCCGAGCGAGACGGCGAACGCGAAGCCGGCGGCCACCGCCAGCGCGCGGGAGACGATCGGGAGGTCGATCTCGCGGCGCACGCGGCCCGGGGAGGCGCCGAGCAGCGCCGCCGCCTCGCGCTGACGCTCGTCGATCGCCCGCAGCGCCGGCACCACGACCCGGACGACGAACGGGAGCGCGACGAGCGCCTGCGCGACCGGGACGATCCACCACGCGGAGCGCACGTCGAGCGGCGGGTCGTCGAACGCGATCACGAAGCCGAAGCCGAGCATCGCCGCGGAGGCGCCGAGCGGGAGCATGAGCAGCGCGTCGAGCATGCTCGCGGGCCCGCGCCGGTGCGGCGGCGCGATCGCGAAGGCGGCGAGCCCGCCGACCGCGAGCGCGAGCGCCGTCGCGATCGCCGCGTACGCGAGCGAGTTCCTCACCGCCTCCCAGGGCGCGGCGAGGAGAGCGCTCGTCGGCTCGCCGAGCTCCCGGTACGCCGCGAGCCCGTACCCCCCGCCCACGGCCAGCGAGCGCTCGACGAGGAGCGCGGGCGGGAGCGCGAGGAAGGCCGCGGTGGCTGCGAGCACGGCCGCGACGAGCGCGCGCTGGCGCGGCCCGCGCGCCGGCCGCAGCACGTCCTCCTCGGGCCGGGCCTGGCCGGCGACCGTGAGCCGGGCCTCCAGGCGCATGGTCGCGGCCAGCACCACGGCGACGAACGCCAGCTGCACGAGGGAGAGCACGGCGGCCGCGCGCAGGTCGAAGAGGCGCACCGCCTGGTTGTAGATCTCCGCCTCCAGCGTCGCGTAGCGCGGGCCGCCCAGGATGAGCACGACCCCGAACGACGTGAACGAGAAGAGGAAGACGATCGCGGCCGCCGCGCTCAGCGCCGGGCGCAGCAGTGGCAGCGTGACCTCCGCGAAGCGCTGCCAGGGGCCGGCGCCGAGCGTCGCCGCGGCCTCGCCGGCGCGCGGGTCGAGGCCCGCCCAGAACGTGCCCACGACGCGGACGACGACGGCCACGTTGAAGAACGCGTGCGCGAGCAGGACCGGGAGCCAGCCGCGCTCGAGCCGCTCCGGGAGCAACGCGAGGAAGGCCAGGGCGACGACGACGGTGGGCAGGACGAAGGGCACGACGACGAGGGCGCGCACTAGCGCGCGGCCGCGGAAGGCGAAGCGCCCGAGGACGTAGGCGGCCGGCAGCCCGAGCGCGAGCGTGAGCGCGGTCGAGGCCGCGGCCTGCCAGAGCGTGAACCAGACGACGTCCCGGGTGACCGGGTCGCGCAGGACGTCTCCGACCGCGGCCCCTTCCCCGGTCAGGCCGCGCTCGAGGATCGCGGCCAGCGGGTAGGCGAAGAAGAGCGCGAGGAAGGCGAGCGGGACGCCGTACGCGAGCGCCCGCCAGGCACGCTCGGCTAGCGCAGGACGATGCGCGTCCACTCGTCCACCCAGCGCTCGCGGTTCGCCTCCACGTCCGCGGGCGGGAGCTCGAGCGGGTGCTCCGGGACGACGGCGAAGCGCACGAACTCGGGCGGCAGCGCCGCCTCCCGGTTCACCGGGAAGACGAACATCTGCAGCGGCACGTCCTCCTGGAAGCGCTTCGAGAGCAGGAAGTCGATCAGCGTGCGCGCGCCCTCCTCGTTGCGCGCGCCGCGCAGCACGCCGGCGAACTCGATCTGCCGGTAGCAGGACTCCTCGACGACCGCGGTCGGCGCCTCCTTCGGCCGCGGCGTGCGGAAGAGCACCTCGGCGGGCGGGCTGGACGCGTAGGAGACGACGACCGGCCGGTTGCCGCGGCTCCCGCCGGCGCCCGAGAAGCGCACGGTGTACGCCTCCTCCCACCCGTCCACGACGAGCACGTCGTTCGCGCGCAGGCGCCGCCAGTAGTCCTGCCAGCCGGGCTCGCCGAAGCGGGCGATCGTGGCCAGCAGGAACGCCAGACCGGGCGTGGAGGTGGCCGGGTTCTCGACCACGAGGAGGCCGCGGTAGCGCGGGCGGGCGAGGTCCTCGAGCGAGCGCGGCGGCGGGAGGCCGCGCTCGGCGAACCACGCCTTGTCCACGTTCAGGCACACGTCGCCGTGGTCGATCGGCGTGACCCGGTGCTCCGGGTCGAGCACGAGCTCCTCGTCCACGGTCGCGAGGCCGGGCGACTCGTAGGGCTCGAAGACGTCGCCCTGGAGCGCGCGCGCGAGCAGGTTGTTGTCCACGCCGAAGAGGACGTCGCCCTCCGGGTCGCCGGCGGTGAGGAGCGCCTTCGTCACCACCTCGCCCGCGTCGCCCGCCTGCAGGATGCGCAGCGTCAGCCCGCTTTCCCGCTCGAACGCCCTCTTCACGTCCGCGGACATGGCGAAGGAGTCGTGGGTCACGAGCACGACCTCGCCCGGCTCGTTCCCGCCGCCGCAGCCGGCGGCGAGCGCGAGCGCGGCCAGGAGCGCAGGCGCGAGCCGCCTCATGCGCCCTCCTCCGGCCCCGGGCGGACGGCGAGCAGGACGCCGCGCTCGAGCGAGATCCGCGCCTCCGGGTTTGCGAAGACGTTCGAGACGCCGCGCGTCGAGCCCGGCTCGAGCGTCTCGCGGCGGAGCGGGTAGGCGAGCCCGTGCGTGGACACGCCCTCCGCCGGGCCGTGCAGCGCGAGCAGGGAGAGGAGCTCGCCGGGCTCGCCCGCGAGCGTGCGCTCGTCCCGTACGACGTGCACGCGCGCGCGGCCCAGGAGCGCGTCCACCTCCACGGCGGCGTAGCGAGATGAGCCGAGCAGCAGGAGCACCGCGAGCAGGTGGTCGAGCCGTCCGCCGCCGCCCGCGAGGACGAGGACGCGCTCGGGAGCGAGTGCGAGGGCCGCGTCCAGCGCCAGCTCGAGGTCGGTGGCGTCCTTCTCGGCGGGGTGGCGGACGACCTCGACGCCGTCCGCCTGGGCGGCCGCGACGTCGGCGGGCCGCGCGGAGTCGAAGTCGCCGACCGCGACCCGGACGGCGAGGCCGAGCGCGCGCGCGTGCCCGAGCCCGCCGTCCGCCGCGATCACCGTCGCCCCCTCCGGGAGCGCGTCCGCCGCGCCGGCGGCCGGAGGCCCGCCTCCCGCGACTACGACCACCGTCTCCTTCGTCACGCCTTCCTCCGCTGGCATTACCCAGGTCAGGTTCTGCGGGTCGGCGGCGCTCCAACCGCCCTCTCAGCCCGGTGCGCCCGAGCTCCCCGTACGCTCTCCGCCATGGTACCGCCCCGGGCCCTGGTCGAGGAGCTGGCGGGCGCCCGGATCGGCGCCACCTTCAACCAGTACCGCGAGGGACCGCGGGCCGCGCTCCTGCGGGAACGGCTCGTGCGGTACCTGGAGGCCCGCGCCGCCGCGTCGCTCCTGCTCGTGGGCGAGGCGGCCGGCTACCGGGGCGCGCGCGTGTCCGGCCTCCCCTTCACCTCCGAGCGCCAGCTCACCGGGAGCGGGCCGGCCGAGGCGACGGCGACGATCGTCCACCGCGTCCTCGACGAGCTCGGCCTGGGCGAGCGCGTGCTGCTCTGGAACGTCGTCCCCACGCACCCGGGCACCGCGCGCTCGAACCGCCCGCCCACGCGGGCCGAGGTGGACGCCGGCCTGCGCTTCCTGGAGCCGCTCGCCCGCGGGCGCCGCGTCGTGGCCGTCGGGCGCGTCGCCGGGAGCGCGCTCGGCCTGCCGGCGCTGCGTCATCCCTCGCACGGCGGCGCGGCCGCCTTCCGGAGCGGGCTGGTTGAATTGCTCGGTGGCGGCGCACGCCTACCCGGTCCGGCGTAACACGATCCTGCTCGCGGTCACGCTCGTCCTGCTCTCGGGCGTGATCCAGCTCGCGGTGGCGGTGGCGACCATCGCGCTCGTCCTCGTGACCGGGATCGAGTCCATCCTCGGGCTCGGCCCGGCCATCTTCATCACCGCCGGCGCGCTCGCCGCGCTGCCAGCGGGGCGGCTCATGGACCGCTTCGGGCGGGTGCCCGTGATCGCGGGCGGCTTCGCGCTCGGCGCGGTCGCGTGCGTCGTGACGGCGCTCGGCTGCGCCGTGGACAGCGCGGTGCTCGTGATCGTCGGGTTCCTGGGCGTCGGAGCGATGAACGGCGGCGTCCTGCTCGCCCGCACCGCGGCGGCGGACATGGTCCCGCCCGAGCGGAAGGCGCGCGCCATCTCGTACGTCCTCTTCGGCGCGCTCTTCGGCGCCGCGCTCGGCCCGCTCGTCTTCCGGCCGCTCTTCGCGGGCAAGGAGCTGGAGCTGGACACGCTCGTCGTCCCCTGGCTCGCCGCGGCGGGGATCGCGCTCGTCGGAGTCGTGGTGGCGCTCCTCATCCGTCCCGACCCGCGCACCGTCGCGCTCGAGCTGCAGCGTGCCGGGCTGGCGCCGGGCGACGAGCCGCGCCGCGCCGCCCCGGCGGCGCCCCTGCGCGAGATCCTGCTCCGGCCGGGCGTCCCCTCGGCCGTCCTCGCCGCGCTCGTGAGCTTCGGCGTGATGGCCTCGGTCATGAACCTGAGCGGCTACATCGTCGTCGGCCACGACCACGAGCAGGCGGACGTCTTCACCGTCATCAGCCTCCACATCGTCGGCATGTACGCGCTCGTGCTCGTGATCGGCGCGCTCATCGACCGCGTCGGCCGGCGCAGGTGCCTGATCGCCGGGCTCGCGGTGATGGCCGTCTCCACCGTGATGCTCGCGTGGGTGGAGACGATCGCCTGGACATCCGTCTCCCTCTTCCTGCTCGGCCTCGGCTGGAACCTGTCCTACGTGGCCGCCTCCGCCGAGCTCGTGACGCACGCCGCGCCGGTCGAGCGCGGCCGCCTCGTCGGCTTCACCGACCTGCTCGCCGGGCTCCTGGCCGCCTCGTTCGCGCTGCTCGGCGGCCTCGCGTACTCGGAGTGGGGCGCGGCCGCGATCGCGGCGGGCGCGACGCTCGGGGTGGTCGCACCGGCGCTCGTCATCCTGCTCGCCCGCCGCGCGCCTCCCGCAGCGGCTCCCGAGCCTGCGGGGTAGAACGCGAGGGGGCTCCTTTCGGAGCCCCCTCGCGTGCTGCGCTCTCGTACAGCGGGTCTAATGCGGGACCTGGACGTTGCCTCCGGCGAGCTGCTGGAGCGTCATGTCGAAGACCACCTGCCCGCTGGGCGCGATCAGCTTCATGCGGTAGCGGTCGAGGGTGCCGGGTTCGCCTCGGTCTTCGGCGTAGACGAGGAACTGGAAGTTGCCGCACTTCCTGATCCCGGTTCCGCAGTAGGGGTTCGTGATCGTCGGGACGTCGGGAACGCCGTACGTGGCCTTCCCGGACATGGTCGTGTGCCAGATCGTGCTCGGTCCGCTCCCCGTCTTTCCGTTCGTGAGGCCGCCGAAGGAGTTGCTCTTCACGACGTAGGAGCCGTCCGCGGTGTGAACGACCAACAGCACGCCGCCCTGAGCGCCCTTCTTCAGCTGCTTGCCCGTGAAGGCGAAGTTGACCCGCGGGTCGGGCGTCTGCCACGGGCTCGGAGCGTCTCCCCAGACGAAGTGGCCGCCGCCCGTCGCGAAGCCGTTCGCCGGGTCGATGACGGCGAGCGTGCCGATCCCGCCACCTGTGAACCACGCGCCGCCGATCGTGGCGGTGACCTCGTACGCGTCGGCGTTGAGAGCCCCGGTCGTGCAGCCCACCCCGTCGTCCACTCCGCCGCCGTCGGAGCACGAGCCGCTGTTGCTCGAGGATGCGAAGCCGACCAGACTGAACGAGACGGTCGTTCCGGCGTACGCAGTTGCCGAGGTGTTCGGCGTCGTGAGCGACGTGCTCGGGAAGCCGTCGTTCGCCTCGACGAAGGTCGCGGTGATCGCGACACCGCTGTTCGGGTACACGGCGCTGGTCGGCTCGATGTTGACGATCGACGCGTCCTCCTTCTTGACGTCGAGCGTCAGCGTCTCGGTGTCCTGGGCGGCACCGTCCGTGACCCGCACGCACCTGATGTAGATGTCCGGGATCACGTCGAAGCGTCCGGAGATCGCGCCCGTTCCGTCGCCGTTGTCCGTCAGGGCCAGGTCGTTCGGAAGATCGCCGGCATCAGTGCAGTTCTGGGCCCTGATCGAGAGGTCGAGCTCGCTGCCTGCGTCGTCCACGTCGGTCGCGGAGAGGCCGATCGGCTGCTGACCGGCCGCAGACGAGTTCGTATCGATCGGATCGCTGTACTGGCCCGTGTACGTCGCCGGAGTCAGGGTCAGCACCGGAGCGTCGTTGATGCCGGTGACGGTGACCGCGACGTTGGCGGTGTTGGAGTCGACGGTGCTGTCGTTGGCCCTGTAGGTGAAGTCGCCGTTGGTGGTGTCTTGCTCTCCGGTGTCGAGCCCTTCGAAGTCGCCGTCGGGGTCGAAGCGCAGGAGGCCTGCGGAGAAGGTCCCGTCACCGAGGCTCGGCGTCGCGACGACGCTGTAGCTCAGCGTCTCGACGTCGGGGTCGGTGCAGTTCGGAGCGACGGTGCCCACCGTGTCCTCGTTGGTGGTGATGGACACGTCCTCGCAGACTGGGGCGTCGTTGGCGCCGTTGACGGTCACGCCCACGCCGGCGGCCGTGGAGTCGTCCTCGCCGTCGTAGGCCTTGTAGGTGAAGTCGCCGTTGGTGGTGTCTTGCTCTCCGGTGTCGAGCCCTTCGAAGTCGCCGTCGGGGTCGAAGCGGAGCAGACCGCCCGAGAAGCTCGCGCCGCCCAGGGTTGGGTTGTCCACGATGCTGTAGGTGAGCGTGGCGTCGTCGACGTCGTTGCAGTTCGGGGCGACCGTTCCTTCGGGACCGTCCTCCGAGACCGTGATCGACACGGCCTGACACACCGGAGCGTCGTTGAGGCAGGTGACGGTGACCGAGACGGTTGCGGTGTCGATCGCCTCGCCGTCGGAGATGGTGTAGGTGAACGTGTCGGGGCTCGTTCCCGGCGGGTTGTTGCAGTAGTTGGCGTCGGGCGCGTAGGTGAGGTCTGCGCCCGAGTTGGTGATCACGACCGTGCCGTTGGCCGGGTCGCTGGTGGTGGTGATGGCGAACGTGTCGCCTGTGTCTGCGTCCTCGTCGTTGGCGAGCACGTTGATCGTGTTCGCGCCCGAGTCCTCGTTCACGGTCGCCGCATCGTCGTCCGCGTTCGGTGCGGTGTTGGTGGGCGTCAGCGGATTGCAGAAGTCCGCCTCGTCGGAGTCGGTGCCCGGGACAGGATCACCGAACGGCGACGATGTGGCGCACTCCTGGGGAGAGCCCTGGGTGCCGATCACTTCGGCGGTACCTGTTGGCCCAACAGTCACGGACCGTGTGTCGTCTGGATCGACGGAGTAGGTCGATGGGGGCACGGTCTCCGTGACGGTGTACGTGCCCGGGCAGACGTTCTCGAAGAGCAGCTGACCCGCGTCGGAATCGAAGTCGTTTGCTCCGTTGTCCGCCACGGCGATGGGATTCGTAACGTCGCCGAGGCACGACCGAGGTCCGCTAGCCCCGCCAACGGTGAAGGTCGCGATACCGAGCAAGGCGCCGTTCGTGTGGCTGCGCTTCTCCCAGGCGATCGAGCCGACGACGGTCTGGGGGTTGCAAAAGTCGGACTCGTCGGTGTCCGTGCTTGGCGCAGGGTCCGGGCAGTCGCTGCCGCTGACCGAGTCGTCGCCGGTGCTGACGTTCACCACGCGAGTCGCATCCGGGTCGAGGAAGAAGCCCTCCGGGGCAATAGTCTCGGTGATCGTGTAGGACCCGGAGCAGACGTTGCTCAGTCGCAGCTGACCGTCGTCGGAGTCGCTGTCGAACGGCCCGTCGTCGACAACTGTCAACGGGTTGTCGAGGTTGCCCCGGCACGCGAAGGGGCCAGATGTCGTGGCGCCCGAACCGCCGACGGTGAACGTGGCACCGCCGACCAGGCCGCCGCCGTCTTGCGCTCGCTTCTCCCAGGAAATCGACCGGGCGGCGGCGGCCGTGTTGCAGAAGTCAGTCTCGTCGCTATCGCTGTGGGTCGCGCTGCTGTTGTGTGGGGCCGCCGTCGAGCAACCGTCGTTGGTCCCCTGACTACCGATGGTGTCGTTTGCGGCTGACGTCACATTGACCAAGCGAGTGGGATCCCCGTCGCGGGCAAGACCGGAGGGTGTAAAGACCTCGGTGATCGTGTAGCTGCCCGGGCAGACGTTCCGCATCTCGATCTCGCCGTCGGTGGTGTCGAAGTCCAGTCCGTCTTCGTCGTCCTCGATGGTCACCGGGTTCGTCGGGTTACCAGAACACGCAAAGGGCCCGCTCGCGCCACCGACCGCGAACTTGAGGCCGCTGCCCGCTCCGCCGATCCTGTTCCCGTCCGATGCTCGCCGCTTTTCCCAGAACAACGTTCGAGCCGTGATCGCGGTGTTGCAGAAGTCGGTCTCGTTACTATCCGTGTGAGCATTGGCGTTGCCGTGGGGCGCAGCTGTCGAGCAGCCATCGGCGGTGCCGTTACCGCTGGTGGACGTCCCGATGGTGTCGTTGCCAGCCGTGACGTTGACCTCGCGCGTTGGGTCGCCGTCAATCGCGAGTCCCGAAGGTGCAGCGACCTCGGTGATGATGTACGTCCCCGGGCAGACATCCTCGAGCCGGAGTTGACCCGCCGTGTCGTCCGTGTCGAGACCCCCAGAGCTCGTCGCGTCCACAACGGTAATCGGGTTCGTTGTGTCCCCCGAGCACTCGTATGGGCCTGCCCCGGGAGCTCCACCTACGGTGAAGGTAGCGCCGCCCGCAAGTGCACTGGAGCTTGCGCGTCGCTTCTCCCACTCGATCGTCCGTGGGTTCGCAAGTGCTGGGTTGCAGAAGTCTTCCTCGTCGGAGTCCGTCGCTGGTGCGGGGTCTGGGCAGAAGTTCGCGGAGGACGTCCCGATTACCTGATCCGGCTCGCCGGACGTGACCGTCACGATTCTCGTGAAGTCAGGATCTCGGACGAGGCCAGTCGGCGCGATCGTCTCGGTGATCGTGAACGTGCCCGGACAAACGTTGTTCAGGAGAAACTCGCCCGCGTCGTCGTTGCTATCGCGGATCCCGTCGTCGATGATCTCAACGGGGTTTGTCGTGTCACCGACGCAGTAGAACGGGCCGTTGGCTCCTCCGACCGTGAACGTCGCTCCTTCGACGCGGTCACCGTCACTTTGCCGGCGTTTCTCCCAGCCAATCGATCCACCGACTATGGCGTCGGTGAAGCTCGTAGTAGCCAGAACCACATCGTCTGCTCCGAACGCATCGACGGTGTACGAGCCCGGGATACCGTGGAGGATGTACTCGTAGTAGAGGGTGCCGTCTTCGCCAGTGAAGACAAGATCGCTCCCGAGTGTGAACGTACCGTCGCCCTTGATGACCGTTCCATCTGGGCGGGTGATGCGCACGAGGACATCGCACGCAGGCGCAAAGCCGGTTCCGGTCAAGAAGACCGTGTCCTCAGGCGAGTAGTCGGGCTTATCGGTATCGAGAGCTTCGTTCCCGGTTGGGGTACACGTGCCCGCTGGGGGTGGATCTTCTGCCTGGGTCGGTGTCGTGTCGGTCGGATCTGGCGAGGTGGGTTGCGTATCGGTGGGCCCGGTCTCTGCGGGCGGAGGCTCGGTCGGATCCGTAGACGTGGGATCACTCGAAGTCGGGCCGGTGGAGGCCGGATCGGTGGCGGTGGGATCGGTCGAAGTCGGGTCGGTGGACGTCGTGGGATCGGTCTCGGAGCCGAGCGAGGAGAGTGCGGAGAGAGGACCGGTGCCGGCCATCGTCCCCGCGGTCGCGAGCCCTGCCGTGAGGAGCGCGCAGGTCAGCCCTGTCGCGCCCAGGAACGTCCAGAGCGTGCTCCGCCGTGTTCGTGCCCTC
>DATLYU010000031.1:0-6958 GCA_035574435.1 Gaiellaceae bacterium
GACCGTGCCGAAGCGCTCGGCGACGACGTCGTGCGTGTGGATGGTCTCGAAGTTGACCTGCTTGGAGAGCAGGAAGTCGCCGTCGTCGAGCTCCGGCAGCGTGGCCAACGTGTCGCGCAGCGCGTGCCGCACCGAGTCCTCGACGAAGCGCGGCTGCAGGTGCGCGTGCTCGACCACGAAGAGCTCGTCCGGGCGCTTGAGCAGGTCGTAGATGGGCGCGCTCATGGAGCGCTGCGCGAGGCCGACGAGCACCTCCGCGTCCAGGTCCTGCTCCGTCCCCACGAAGAGCGTCTGCCGCCCGCGCTGGTTGTGCGTGGCGAGGGGGACGAGCTCGAGGATGCGCCGCACGTCCGCCTTGTCGAAGCCGGCCTCGAGCAGGCGCTTGCTCGCGCTCGTGCGGACGAGGCCCTGCGCGCAGGGGCAGGCGTTGATCCCCGTCGCCTCGACGCCCACCACGCGCCGCGTCCCCGTTTCGGAGGCGGCCGCGATCCCGCACAGGGTGACCATCTCCTGCGTCGAGAGACCGGTCACCGGCGTGCGGCGGCGGATCGGCCACTGCGCGCGGATCCACACCTCGGCCTTGAGCGCACGCTGCCGCTCGACGATCCGGCTCGCGATGTGCTCCGCGAGCACCTCCACGAGCAGCGCCTCCTGCTCGACCACGAGGTCGATCGCCTCCTCGAAGAGCTCGGGGAAGCGGGACATGTGCACGCCCTTCTGGTCGGCGGCCAGATCGACCGTGCAGTCGATCACCGCCGCCATCACGGTCTCGGCGTCGCCGCGCCGGATGCGCACGGCCTTCTGGACGCCGCTCACGCCGGCGCGCGAGAGCGCGAGCGCGATCTCGGGCGGCGAGGCCTGGAGGTCCTCCTGGAGCTGCACGCCGTCGCTCACACGGCCACCGTACCAGCGGCACGCGTCTCCGCGGCCGGCGTCTGCGCGGATGCTTGACGGGGCGCCGCCGCGCTCGCCGCCGCCGCCGGGCTGCCGCTCCTCGCCCGCGTCGCGCAGACGCGGGTCGCGCCGCTCGCCGCCGAGGAGGCGGTGTAGGAGGCCTCAGCGGAGGAGCCGCGAGAGTCGGCGGTCCTTGAGCAGCCGGCCGCCCGTCTGGCAGGCGGGGCAGTAGTAGATCGTGTGCTCCTCGTAGTCCACGCGCGCGATCGGCGTCCCGCACTGGGGGCAGGGCTCGCCGAGGCGGTCGTGCACGCGGTAGACGGCGGCGTCCCCCTTGCCCTGCAGGCGCAGCTCGAGCGCGCGCTCGAGGTCCTCGCGGATCGCGAGCGCGAGCCGCCCGAGCTCCTCCTCGTCGAGCTCCGTCGAGGCCCTGAACGGCGAGAGCCGCGCCCGCAGGAGGATCTCGTTCGCGTGCGCCCGCCCGATCCCGGCCACGGCGCGCTGGTCGCGCAGGAGAGGGTGGAGCTGCCTCCGCTCGCGCGCGAGGATCTCGCGCAGGGCCGCCGCGTCGAGGTCGAGCGCGTCGGGCCCCAGGTGGGCGAGGTCCTCCGTCGCCCGCTCCGGGCTCGTCAGCCACACGCCGGCGCGCTTCTTGCGGCCGGCCTCGGTGAGGACGAGCTCGCCGCCATCGGCGAAGCGCAGCCGGAACATGGGCGTCTTCGGCCCCTTCGCGCCCGGCGCCAGGTGGCGCAGCCGCCCGGCGCTCATCAGGTGGATGCGCAGCACGAGCTCGCCGTCGTCCGTGGGGAAGAGGAGGTGCTTGCCGCGCCGGGCCGCGCCCGCCAGCCGCCTGCCCTCGAGCGCGTGCAGCGGCGGGTCGATCGTCTTCAGCGTCGCCACGTGCGCCGGCCCGGCGCGCGCGACCGGCGAGCGCGAGACGAGCGGCGCGAGCTCGCGCACCCAGGCCTCCACCTCCGGCAGCTCGGGCACGGGTCAGTTGTAGACGACGTCAGGCCGCGTCGCCGCCCGGCAGCGGGTCGCCGGCGCCTGGCGCGGTGGGGGCGAGCTCGGCCGGCACGGGCTCGTCGGCGACCGGCTCCGGCATCGCGCGCAGGCGCCGCTGGGGCGAGAAGACGATCCAGAGCACGGCGAGCCCGGTGCCGATCCCGCCGACGAAGATCGTCTCCCGCAGCCCGACCAGGGACGCGAGCGCGCCGCCCGCGAGCGTCCCCACCGGGATCGTCCCCCAGACGAGGAACCGCATCACCGAGTTCATGCGGCCCTGCAGCCGCGGCGGGCAGATCGCCTGTCGGTAGCTCACCTGGACGATGTTGTAGGTGACGACCGAGAACCCGCCCACGAGCTGCGCGCCGAGCAGGATCGGGATGGCCGCGTTGCCCTCGGGCGCAAACGCGACCACGACGAAGGTCGGTCCCCAGAGCGCGCCCACGGCGATGGTCGTCGGCCCGATCCCGAAGCGGGCGGAGAGCCGGTTCGCGGTCAGCGCGGCCGCGAGCGACCCGGCCGCGCCGATGGAGAAGATCAGCCCGATCACGCCCGCGGACAGCCCGAGCTCGCGGACGACGAAGACCAGGAAGACGCCGAAGGCCAGGCTCGAGAACAGGTTCGAGGTCGCCGTGCACCCTGCCTGCGCGCGCAGGTTCGGGTTGCGGAGGACGAACTGCAGGCCCTCCTTCAGGTCCGCCCAGAGCGTCGTCTTGCGGCCGTCCACCGTCCTCCGCTCGGGGGCCTCCTCGCGCGTGCGGATCCCGAGCAGGAAGAGCGCGGAACCGAGGAAGCTGATCGCGTCCACGAGCACGGCGTAGGGCGCGGTGAAGATCTCGACCAGCGCGCCGCCGAGGCCAGGGCCGCCCACCTGGGCGGCCGAGCGGCTGATCTCCAGCTTCGAGTTGCCCTCGATGATCTGCTCGCGCTCGACGAGCGAGGGCAGGTAGGACTGGTAGGCGACGTCGAAGAAGACCTGGCACGTCCCGACGAGGAAGACGACGGCGTACAGCTGCCACAGCGTCAGCACGTCGGCCACGTACGCGAGGGGGATGGTGGCCAGGAGCGCCGCGCGCGCGACGTCGCCGGCGATCAGGATCGGGCGCCGGCGGAGCCGGTCGACCCACACGCCCGCGGGGAGCGTGAAGAGGATGAAGGGCAGGAAGTTGAGCGTCCCGATGACCGCCACCTCGAAGGCGCTCGCGTCCAGGACGAGGATGGCGACGAACCCGATCGCCAGGTCGTCCACCTGCGAGCCGATCTGGCTGATCGTCTCCGCCGACCAGAGCTTCAGGAAGTCGGGGTGGCGCCAGAGCCCCCGGCGCGGCCAGCCGAGCCTAGCCACGCCCGCTCCGCGGGGGCGCGAGCACGCGCGCCCGGAAGAGCGCGAGCGCGAGCGCGTGCAGCTCCCCGTCCGGGTCGTCCGCGCGCTGGACGTCGGCCACGAGCCGGTTCAGGCGTCGCTGGAAGCGGCGCACGTCGGCCGGGCGCAGGCGGGCGTGCAGGAGCGCGGACGTCTCCTCGTCGGGCCCGGAGGCGATCAGCTCGTCCGCCGCCTGGCGCAGGAGCATGGCCGCCAGCGCCCCGCCCTCGAGCTCGGGCGGCAGCGACTCGTCGCGGCTCTTGAGCACGAACAGGCGCGCGACGCGGCCGTAGTGCCTCTCGGTCAGCGCGCGCACCTGGCGTGTCCGCACGACGCGCACGAGCCCCGCGCGCTCCAGCACCTTCACGTGGTGGGCGACCGTGCCCTTCGCCATGCCGAGCAGCTCGGCCAGCTCGGTCGTGCTCGCGGCGCGCTCGCGCAGCACGGTGACGATGCGCGCGCGCACCTCGTCGCCGAGCGCGCGGAGCTGCCGCGGCTCCTCCACGATCAGCACGTCGTCGAGCTCGTAGTCCGGGTAACCGTCGATGATCGCGGAACATACGAAAAACGTCGACCATTCGTCAAGGGCGCGCTGCGTCTAGGGTCAGGCGGCGTGGAGCCGATCGTCGTCGAGGTCGTGCGCGGGGACGCGGTCGAGTCCCGCCACCGCGTGCACGCCGTGGCCGTCGCGGACGGCAGGGTGGTCGCGGCGGCCGGGGAGCCGGGGCTCGTCACGTTCCTGCGCAGCGCGGCGAAGCCGGTCCAGGCGCTCTCCGTGGCGCGAGCACGCCCCGACCTGACGGACGAGGAGCTCGCGCTCGCTTCCGCCTCGCACCTCGCCCGACCCGAGCAGCTCGCCGCCGTGCGGCGCCTCCTGGAGCGCGCGCAGGCGAGCGAGGACGACCTGGAGTGCGGCCCCGAGCCGACACGCCTCGCGCACAACTGCTCCGGCAAGCACGCGGCCATGCTCCTCCTCTGCCGCGAGCGCGGCTGGGCGAAGGCCGGGTACCGGCTCGCCGAGCACCCGTGCCAGCAGGCGCTGCGCGCCGAGCTCGAGCGAGCCGCGGGCGCCTCGGCGATCGTGGCGACCGCGGTGGACGGGTGCGGGGTCGTCACCTACGCGCTCGCGCTCGAGGCGATGGCGCGCGCGTTCGCGCGGCTGCCCGAGCTGGACGGCGCGGAGCGCGTGCTCGCGGCCATGCGCGCGCACCCCGACCTCGTGCGCGGGCCGCTCTCCCCGGACACGATGCTCATGCGCGCGCTCCCGGGCTGGACGGCGAAGGGCGGGGCGGAGGGGCTGCTCTGCGCCGTCTCCGGCGAGGGCCTCGCGCTCGCGCTCAAGGTGGAGGACGGCGCCAACCGCGCGCTCGGCCCCGCGGCGGGTGCGTTCCTGCGCGACCTGGGCCTCGAGCCGGGCGTCCTCGGCGAGCCCGAGCTTCGCAACTCGCGCGGCGAGCGGGTGGGCTCGCTGCGGACCGCACGAGTGGAGCGTCACCGATGATCGATCGACACCTTCCCCAAGCGGCCGTGTCCGATTATGCTCCGCGCGCCCCGGTCGCGCCGGGATCTGCGGTGGTCGGTTCCATGCGAAGCGAAAGGAGATAGCCGAGCCCATGCTGTCCGTCGAGATCGCGCTGCCGGAGGTCGAGGAGCTGCACCGCCTCGTCGAGCAGGGACTCGAGAAGGGCTTCCTCACGTACGACGAGATCGTGTCCGCGCTGGACGAGGTGGAGCTCACGAAGGAGCAGGTCGAGGACTTCTACGCCTACCTCATCGACCACTCGGTCGAGCTCGTCGAAGGGCTGGAGCACAAGACGCTCCCGCACGAGGAGCCGCCGACTGCGGCCGAGGAGGAGAAGGCCGCGGCGCCCGCGCTCGACCTCTCGGTGGAGCCCTCCCTCGACTCGCTCCGCCTCTACCTGCGCGAGATCGGCAAGGTTCCGCTCCTGACCGCCGACCAGGAGGTCTCGCTCGCGAAGCGCATCGAGCGGGGCGACATGGCCGCGAAGCAGCACATGATCGAGGCCAACCTGCGCCTCGTGGTCTCGATCGCGAAGGGCTACCTGGGGCGCGGGCTCTCCTTCCTCGACCTCATCCAGGAGGGGTCGCTCGGCCTCATCCGCGCGGTCGAGAAGTTCGACTACCGCAAGGGCTTCAAGTTCTCCACCTACGCCACCTGGTGGATCCGGCAGGCGGTGACGCGGGCGATCGCCGACAAGGCGCGCACCATCCGCATCCCGGTGCACATGGTCGAGAAGCTGAACAAGGTCGTGCACATCGAGCGCCAGCTCGTGCAGCGGCTGGGGCGCGAGCCGCTCCCGGAGGAGATCGCGGAGGAGCTCGAGATCACGGTCGAGGAGGTGCGCGAGATCCTGCGCATGGCGCAGCTCCCCATCTCGCTGGAGAAGCCGATCGGCGAGGAGGAGGACTCCTCGCTCGGCGACTTCGTGCCCGACGAGAGCGCCGAGTCGCCCTTCGACACGGCGTCCGTCTCGCTGCGCCAGGAGGACATCGAGCTCGCCCTCGCCGCCCTGCCGGAGCGCGAGCGGCGGGTGATCGAGCTGCGCTACGGGCTCGACGGCTCGCAGCCGCGCACGCTGGAGGAGGTCGGGCGCGCCTTCGGGGTGACGCGCGAGCGCATCCGCCAGATCGAGAACTCGACGCTCAAGAAGCTCGGCTCGCTGCCCGAGGCGCAGGCGCTGCGCGACTGCATGTAGCTACGCCGCCGGCAGGAGGTCGGCGTCGGCGAGCGCGGCCAGGCCGCGCTCGCGGATCGCGCTCGCGAGCGCGGGCACGTCCGCGTCCGGCGGCGCATGCCCGACGACGTTCAGCCACACCACCTTCTCCCCGACCGAGCCGACGTGCACCGTGGCCGTCAGCGACCCGGGTCCCTGCGCCTGCGCGGCGGCGTCCGCGACCAGGCGCCGCGCCTCGGCGAGCGGCGCGCGGATGCTCACCGGCAGCTCGACGGTGACGATCCGCCGGGGGTCGCCGACCGAGCGGTTCACGAGGACGTCGCTCACCATCGTCCGGTTGGGGACGAACACGTGCCGGCCCTCGTCGGTGACGAGCGCCGTGTAGCTGAGCGTGATCTCCTCCACCACGCCCGTGTGCTCGCCGACGCTGATCCGGTCGCCGAGGCGCACGGGCTGCGAGAAGGCGAGCAGCACGCCCGAGCCGATGTTCGCGAGCGGCGTCGAGAGCGCGACGCCCGCGACGAGCGCGAGCACGGCGCCCGAGGCGAGGAAGGCGCCCGCGACCTCGCTCGTCTCCGGGAACACGGAGAGGACGGTCCAGGCGCCGACGAGCGCGACCAGCGCGACCGCGAGCCGGAGCAGGAAGCTGAAGGTCGTGCGCCGCCGGGCGGCGACGGCGGGGTCGCGCTCGGCGAGCCGCCGCTCGTAGCGCGCGAACCCGCGCACGAGCGCGAAGCGGACGGCGAGCACGACCGCCGTCCAGGCGAGCGCGAGGACGAGCGCTTCCACGGCGCGGTCGGACATGGTCAGCGGGAAGTTCGGCGCCGGCGCGCGGGAGCCTGCCCGCCTACTGCTTCCCGAGCAGGCGGGCCTTCGCGGCCGCGAACTCCTCGTCGGTCAGCGCGCCGCGCTCGTGCAGGTCGGCGAGGGCGGCGAGCTGCTCGCCGAGCCCGGCCGTGCCCGAGCGGGCGACCGGGCGCGGCGCGCGACGGTGCGCCTG
>DATLYU010000032.1:0-4541 GCA_035574435.1 Gaiellaceae bacterium
CGCGCGAAGAGGTAGTCGCCGCCCGCACGGGCCGCGGCGGCGCCGTGCTCGCTCCAGGCGGCCGCCTGCCCGCGGCGCACGCGGGCGCCGTCGATGAGGTCGTCGTGGACGAGGGTCGCGGTGTGCACGAGCTCCACCGCCACGCCCTCGGCGACCGGGGGCGGCGCGCCCGCGGGCGCGCACAGGAAGGCGAGCGCGGGACGCAGCCGCTTGCCTCCGGCCGAGAGCGCTTCGCGCCCGATGCGCTCGACGAGCCCGGGATGCGCCGCCACCGCCGCCTCGAGACCCTCCTCGACGGCGTCCAGGTACGCGTCCAGGCCGCTGGCCGCGCGCACGGTCTCGAGCGCGCTCACGACCCGACCTCCGGCGCGCTCGCAGTGTGCAGCGCGACGATGCCGCCGCCCAGCAGCCGGTAGCGCACCTCGCGGAGCCCGGCGCGCTCGAAGAGCGCGCTCAGGTCCTCGGGGCCCGGGAAGCGCCGCACGCTGGCCGGCAGGTACGTGTACGCCCGCCCGCCGGGCAGCACCCGTCCGAGCAGGGGGACGAGCACGTCGAACCAGAGCCGGAAGAACGGGCGCAGGAGGCCGCGCGGCCGCGTGATCTCGAGCACCGCGAGGCGGCCGCCCGGGCGCAGCACGCGGCGCAGCTCGCGCAGACCAGCCTCCAGGTCGTCGAGGTTGCGGAGGCCGAAGCCGACGAGCGCCGCGTCGAAGGACCCGTCCGGGAAGGGCAGGGCGAGGGCGTCTCCGCGCACCCACTCGATCGTGCCCGACTTGCGGCGGGCGCGCTCCAGCATCCGCTCGGAGAAGTCGAGCCCGACAACCCGGCCGCCGTGCCGCTCCGCCTCCACGGCCAGGTCGCCCGTGCCGCAGCAGGCGTCGAGCACGCGGTCGCCCGGCCACACGGCCGCGCGCACGGCGAGCCGCCGCCAGCGGCGGTCGAGGCCCGCGGTCATCACCCGGTTCATCACGTCGTAGACCGGCGCGATGCGGTCGAACATCGAGCGCACCGCCTCGGGGGCGAGGCGGCCGGACTCGTAGCCGCTCACCGCTCGCCCCAGCGCGGGACGAGCGCGTTGTCGATCCCGATCTGGTCGAGGCAGCGCGCGACCACGAAGTCCACCAGGTCGGCGACCGTCTCCGGCCGGTGGTAGAAGCCGGGCGCGGCGAAGAGGATCACCGCGCCCGCCTCGTGCAGGGTCGCGAGCCCGCGCAGGTGGATCGAGGAGAGCGGCGTCTCGCGCGGGACGAGGACGAGCTTGCGCCGCTCCTTGAGCGCGACCGAGGCTGCGCGGTGGATGACGTTCTGCATGGCGCCGGAGGCGAGCGTGCCGACGGTCGCCATCGAGCAGGGGCAGATGACGTAGGCATCCACGCGCGCCGACCCGCTCGCGTAGGGCGCCCGGTAGTCGGTCTCCCCGTAGACCGCCACCTGGGGGCCGGCGTCGCCGACGAAGCGCTCGAGCACCTCCTCGCGGGAGAGCGAGGGGTCGCCGTACAGCTCCGTCGCCAGCACCTCGATGCCCGAGCGCGAGGCGATCACGCCCACCTGGCAGTCCACCGCGACCAGCGCCCGCAGGAGCCGCTCGGCGTAGGGAGCGCCGGACGCGCCGGTCACGCCGAGGAAGACGTGCACGGCCGGAACGCTACCGCCGCGCCGCGCCCGAAGCCGCGTTACCCGCCGCCCTTGGAGGCCTCGAGGAACGCGCCCAGCGCCTCGAGGTTCTCCTGCCCCAGGTAGGCGTACGAGCCCATGACCGTGTTCCCGAACTGCGCCGGGTTCGTGATGTAGCGGACGAAGTACGCGGCGTCGTTCGTCCGGCCCGTCTCGCTCAGGTCCGGGGCGCCGAGGTTCCCCGAGCCCTGGCCCAGGTAGGTGTGGCAGTTGAGGCAGCCGGAGACCGCGAACAGCTCGGCCCCCGCGACCGCCTGGTCGTCGTCGGCGAAGCCCTGCTCCTGCGACCACTCGGGGACGAGCTCGACGAGCTCCGTGCCGAGCGCCTCGGTCGCGGTCGCTCCCTTCCACGTGAGCACGCCCATGGAGAGGACGGTGAGCACGGCGGCGACCATGGCCACGGGCCGGCGCGAGGGCCGGCGCTCGCGGCGCCGGTCGTAGAAGGGCAGGCCGAGGAGCAGGACGAGCGCGATGGTCGGGATGCCGACCGTCGCGATGAAGACCGTCTCCGGCCACTCGAAGATCCGGAGCAGGTAGAAGAGGAAGTAGAAGTACCAGTCGGGCCGGGGGATGAAGTCCGTCGTCCCGGGGTCGGCCGGCTCCGTGTACCAGGGGCCGAGGATGCCGGGCTCGGTGCCCTCCGCGTCGAAGTACCAGATCGCGGCGAGCGCGACGATGATGGACACGACCACGAGCGACATGACCGTGTCGTGGAAGAGCGCGCGCGGGAAGAAGGACTTGCCCTCCTTCTTGACGTCGTCCTTGTAGCGCGCGAAGTCCTCGCGGTTGAGCTCGCCCAGGTCGCGGCCCACTAGTCGCCCCCTCCCGTGCGGACGAGCCCCTCGCGTGCGTGCTCGGGCGGCGCGGCGGCGGCCCGCTCGCGGCCGGCCTCCTCGCGCGACCACGGCGGCGACACGACCCCCAGGCGGGTGACGAGGTAGATGTGCACGAAGATGAGCGCGATCACGGCGCCGGGGATGAGCAGCATGTGCAGCGCGTACCACTTGGCGAGCGTGTCCGGGCCGATCTCCGGGCCCGAGGCGAGGAACTCCGCGAGCCACGGTCCCAGGAAGGGCGCCGTCCCGTTCAGGTTGATCCCCACGACCGTGGCCCAGTAGGCCGTCTGGTCCCAGGGCAGCAGGTAGCCGGTGAAGCCCATGAGCATCCCCGTCACGAGCAGCAGGACGCCCGTGATCCAGGTCAGCTCGCGCGGGTACTTGTAGGCGCCGAACAGGAACACGCGCCCCATGTGCAGGAAGAGCAGGATCACGAAGACGCTCGCCCCCCAGCGGTGCATGCCGCGCACGAGCCAGCCGAGGGTGAGCTCGTCCGTGATGTGCTCGATGGACGAGTAGGCGATCGGCTTCCCGGTGGAGGGGTCGATCTCGGCGGACGGCCGGTAGTACATGGCCAGGATCGCGCCCGTGAGGGCCTGGACGATGAACGCGGTCAGCGCCGCCGAGCCGAGCGTCTGCGCCCAGCTGATGTCGCGCGGCACGTTGCGGAAGAGGAACCACTTCGTGCCCCGGACGGCAGCGGTGCGCTCGTCGATCCAGTCGAGCGGCGCGAGCACCGCGGTCTCGACGAGGAGCTGGCGTCTCGTCTTGCGCCGCGCCATCCGCTACCTCGCCACCTGGCTCGGCACGAGCGGGTAGAGCCACGACTCGATCCCGTCCACGTGCGTGCCGGGCGTCGACCACGGGTACTTGGAGACCTTCGCGTTCGCGCCCGCGCCGGAGACGCTGCCGACGGCGTACAGCTCGCCGAGGATCAGGCGGCCGTTGCGGATCGAGTACGTGTAGCGGTCGAGCGCCCGCACCGGCGGGCCGGCCTGGCGGTTGCCCTCGGCGTCGTACAGGCCGCCGTGGCAGGGGCAGCCGAACGACTGCGCGAGCACGGGCCGGAGCTGCACGCCCTGCACCTCCCTGGCCTGCTCCTCCTGGATCGGCCCGTTCGCCTGGATCGGGCAGCCGAGGTGGACGCAGCGGCTGTACAGGATGGTGAAGCTCGGGAGGCCTTCCTCGGTCGGGCCGTTGTTGCGGACGTACGCCGTCCGCCGGGTGACCTCGCCCTGCGCGGGGTTCGCGAGGTAGGTCGCGATCACGTACGTGCCCTCGGGGAAGTTCTCGATCGGACCGAGGTCGATCTCCTCCTCCTCCACGTCGGTGAAGGAGGGAAGCACCATGAAGCCGAGCACGGGGACGGTGACGATCGCGCCGATCGCGCCGCCGAGCCCGATCGTGGAGGCCTCGAGGAACCGGGAGCGCGTGAAGGTGGGCAGCTCCGCCGGCGCGGCGGCGGAGGCGGCCGGTGCCGGCTCGTCGGCGACGGCGCGCGTCTCCGGGGCCACCGCGGGCACCTCGCCCCGCACCTCGCGCGTCACGTCGCGGGCCCAGAGGAGCCCGAAGGCGACGGCGAGGACGGCGCCGACGGCGGCGACCACCCAGCTCAGGACAAGCCCCAGGAGCACGCAGGCGACGCCGGCCGCGAAGCCGATCGGCCAGAGGCTCGGACCAGGGACGTGCGGGGTGTCGTGACCGGGATCGCTCAAGGCCGGGCTCCGGCGGATTCAATCATCTCGGTCGGCCCTGCGTCGCGGCCAACCCGTACTCGTCCCAGCGCCGGGTCACGAGCGCCCTGACCTCCTCCGTCATGACGATCTCCTCGGGCCAGGGGCGGGCGTCCTCCTCGGGGAGCTTGTGCGTCGCGTCGATCCCGAGCTTGCCGCCGTAGAACTGCCGGCCGGGCGCGTGGTCGAGGTGGTCGAGCGGGCCCTCGCTGATCAGGACGTCGCGCTTCGGGTCGACGTTCGCGGTCACGCGGAAGAACACCTCCTCGTAGTCGTGCACGTCCACGTGCTCGTCCAC
>DATLYU010000033.1:0-3846 GCA_035574435.1 Gaiellaceae bacterium
CTGTCGAGCGCGATGGCGACGGCGATCAGGGCGAAGAGCGGCAGCAGGAAAGCGAGCGCGGCGACGCTCACCCCCACGTCGAGCAGGCGCTTGAGCAGGAGCGTCGAGCGGGACAAGTCCTGCTTGCCGTACTCGAGCAACGGGAGCTCTGCAAGGTGCCGGAGACGGACGGCGGGCGTGAGCGGCCAGCTCGACGGCGGGACGACGGTGAGCGTCGTCTGCGCTCGGCGAAGGAGCGGTACGAGGCGCGGCACCTCCGGGTCGTCGAGGGTCGCCGGTGCCAGCACGACGCGATCGACGTCGCCCAGCGACCGGACGATCGCCTCCAGGTCTCCGGCCTCGAGCTCCACGACGACGTCCACGTGGACGCCCGGCAACAGCTCGAGCTTGCGCCGGACGGCGGCGACGCGATCGGCGGCGCCGACGAGCGCGACCCGCTCCGGCGGGACGACTCGCCGCCAAAGGAGGCGTGAGAGCGCGCGCAGCGAGATCACCGCGCCGAGCGCGACGAAGCCGGCCGCGACAGCCTGTGACGCGTCCGGCCGGCCGGCGGGCGTGAGCTCGAGCGCGAGCGAGAGAGCCGCGACTCCGGCGAGCGCCCACACGACCAGTCGGGGCAGCTCGTCCACGGTCAGGTGCCGAAGCGACCGCTCGTCCTCGTCGTAGAGGCCGAGCACCTTGGCCACGACGATCCACGAGGGGAGGCAGACGAGCGCCCACGCGAGCGACGCGGAGCCGCCGTCGAGCGCGGTCAGCGCCGCGCTCGCGCACAGCCCGGCCAGGAGGTCGGCACACGCCAGCAGGCGGCGCAGGAGCACATGGCGGGCGGACCAGACCCGGTCGCCGTGACGCACGACCCGCTCCTCGAGTCCGCCACGAGCGGAGGCAGACGACGCCGCCGGGAGCGCCTCTACCTCGACGGCCGGAGGCATCCGCTCGCTCATGAGACGTTCCCAGACTATAGGCGGGATGTGACGGGAGTGTTCGGCACGCCAGGCTAGCGGCGTCCGAGCGAGTCGAAGAGCGGAGAGCGGGGATTCAGCGCCACCGCTGCACGCAGGCGGAGCTCCGCCGCGGTCACATGGCCGAGCTTCGTCTCGAGACGGGCCGCCACGAGGTGGAGCCGCCAGTCCTTCGGGGAGCGCTCGATCGCCTGCTCGGCGTACTCAAGCGCCCGCACGAGATCGCCGCCGCGCTCGGCCACGAGCGCGAGCTGGAGGTACGGGCTCGCAGCCCACGGCTGGATCTCACGGGCGGCGAGTGCCTCCTCCTGCGCCGCGACGAGGTCGCCGCGGCGCACGCGCTCTTCGCTGCGCACGATCGAGCGCTGGGCGAGAAGCGGGAGCAGCTGCGCGCTCACGACGACCCAGCACACGAGGAGCCCCAGCACCGCGAGGCCGAACGTCGGGAGCCCGAGCCGCGTTCCGTGGGGCGAGCTCGCCGCGTGCGGTCCGGACAGCAGCTCGGTCGCCGGACCGGTGAGAAGCCCGAGCGCGACCACGGCAAGAGCCGTCACGGCCGTGAGCTCCCACATCCAGTCGACGCCGGCCGCGACGGCGTACGCACCCACGACTGCCGTCAGTGCGGCGCGTGTCGCTCGCAGCTCGGGCGGTCCGCGCCTGGTACGGCTGACCCCCGACCCGATGCCGACGGCGAGAACGACGAGGACGAGCGCGAGCCCGACGAGACCGAGCTCCCCCAGAACCTCGACGTACAGCGAGTGGGCGTCGCGAACGCTGTACGTGAACGAGGCGTGCTCCGACCACCAATGCTCGAATGACCCCGCCCCCACGCCGAGCACCGGCTCCTCGCGCCAGGCCTCGGCCGCGGCGGTCCAGAACTGCCAGCGTCCGCTGCCGTTGCCACTCAGGAGGTGCGCGCGGACGAAGTCGTCGGCAGCGATGTCGTCGCCCTCTCCGGGTATGCGCTTGAAGACCTCGAAGCGCTGGACCGGATCGGCCGCGACGGCAAGCACCACGGCGGCCGCCAGCAGAGCAGCCGCGGCAGCGCGCCCCGCGAGGCGCGGCACGACCCGTGAGCGA
The DNA here is from genome assembly GCA_035574435.1 of Gaiellaceae bacterium. Lineage (GTDB taxonomy): Bacteria > Actinomycetota > Thermoleophilia > Gaiellales > Gaiellaceae > GMQP-bins7. The sequence goes on from DATLYU010000033.1 coordinate 2,043, forward strand.
AGATGCCCGCCGACCAGCACCCACGCCACGCCAGTGGCGACGGCGACCGCGGCAACGAGCGCCGCGGCGGCTGCTCCCTGTGCGCGGACGGTGTTCGTCCCGAGCGGTCCGTTGACGAGCTCGTCGAACGGCGTCAGGACCGCGACCGCCACCAGCGAGGAGCCACCGGCGAGGCCAGTCGCGAGAAGAGCATCCGACGTCGGCCTTGCGAGCGCAACGAACAGGATCGCGCCGACGAGCGCGGTTGCGACCCCGCCGCGCGAGGACGTCAGGTAGACACCCGCGCCGAGCACCGGGACCGCGCCCAGCGCGAGACCGCGAGCGAGCCGCGTGCGGCCCACGAGCGCGACGCGCAGGAGGAGCGGCAGGCCGAGGGCGAGGAAGATCGCCAGTCCGTTCCAGTACCCGAGCGGGAAGCTGAGCCGCGTCGCAGCCGACGGGAGGTAGACCCCCAGGTCGCGATCGGAGAAGAGCCCCGGGACGAGCCGGCTGGAGAGAGCGACCGCCCCGATCGCCGCGACGCCCACCGTGAGCCCGTCCAGGACGCGGCCGACCAGAGCTCGCGGCACCGCGAGCACCGTGAGCACGTACAGCCCCAGGTAGAGCGTCGTACGGTTGAGCTCTGCGAAGGCTTCCTCGGCGCTCGGGGCACGGAAGGCGGAGACGAGCGTCCAGAGCGAGAGACCGACGAGCGCGCTGCCGACGACGAGCGTGGCGAGCGGAGGCCGCCGCGTCGTGACGAGACGGAACGCGACCGCGAGGACGATTGCCCACCAGGCGGCGACGGCGAGGGTCGCCCTCGCGGCGAGGCTGTAGCTGCCGTTGTCGTACGCAACGGCGAAGAGCGCCAGAGCGACGAGCGCGGCCACGAGCATTCCCGAGGTCGCGTACCTCGACAGGCCGGACCTCGCGGCGCGCACGGGCCAAGGCTACTCTGACGCCATCACGGGCTACCGTCCTTACCTGCGGTTCGTACGTCGTGCCGTCGGCGCCATTGCCCTCGCATGGTTGCTCGCGCTTCCAGGGCCCGCCGCCGCCCAGGACGCATCTGGGCCCGACCTGTCCGCTATTCAGCAGTACGTGGAGGAGCTACCCACGGGCGGAGGCGTCGCCGTGCAGGGGGTGACGGAGGACACGCGCTCACCGCTCCCCGCCACGGCCGGGGAGGCGCTTCGCTACGCACCGCCCGAGACCGCCGCGCTACTCCGCACGATCGCCACCTCCGCGACCTATGGGGCGCCGCCGACCGGCCAATTGGGTCGGCCGTCGTCCGAACCTGAGCGGCCGTCGCCGGGTGACGCGGTGTGGCGATCGGTAGGCGCAGTGGGCAACGCGAGCGACGGCCGTTTACTCGTGCTCGTGCTCCTGCTGGTCGCGCTGACCGCCGGCGCGGGCGCGCTGGCCGCGCGGCGCATGGCCGCCTAGCCGACCGCGCGCGCGATCGCGTCCACGACGCGCTCGGCCGCGCGTCCGTCCACCTCCCCGACGACCTCGCGCACGACGCGGCGGCGCTCCGCGGCGAGCTCGCCCGGACGCTCGAGAGCGCGTTCGATGCCGGCGACGACGTCCTCGAAGCGCTCCGCGCGGTAGAAGGCCCCGGAGGCGGCGAGCTCGCGGTAGTGCTCGCCGATCACGTTCTTGAGCGCCCACGACTCGCCGGGCGGGGCGCCCTCGTCGTACAGGACGCACACGGCGGGCCGGTCGTTGACGAGCGCCTCGAGCAGGATCGTGCCCGCGTTCGCGACCACGCAGCCCGCGTGCTGGAGGACGGTGGCGAGGTCGTCGAGGTCGGTGAAGCTCGCCT
>DATLYU010000034.1:0-11724 GCA_035574435.1 Gaiellaceae bacterium
GAGGACGCGGCCTGCTCGACCGCCACTCGAGCTTCCTCGCCCTGGCGCTGCTCGCCCTCGCGACCGGGCTCTTCCTCGTGCCGGCCATCCCGGGCTTCGACGGCGACCCCGACCGCGACTCGCTCGCGGCGCTCAGCATCCCCGTCTCGATCGCGCTGCTCGTGCTCTACGTCGGCGTCACCTGGTTCTCGCTGCGCCGCCATCGCGCGCTGCACGTGGCGAGCGCGGAGGAGATCCGGGCCTGGTCGCTGCGCGCCGCGCTCCTCGCGCTGGCCGCCGCCACGGTCACGACCGCGCTCGTGGCGGAGATCCTCGTCGGCTCCCTCGAGGTGTTCGCGGAGGACGCCGGGCTGACCGAGTTCTTCGTGGCCGCGGTGATCGTGGCCATCGTCGGCAACGCCGCGGAGCACGGCGGCGCCGTGGTCGTCGCCTTCCGCGGGAAGATCATGCTCGCGGGGGAGATCGCGCTCGCCTCGGCCGCCCAGGTGGCGGTGTTCCTCGTCCCGGCGGTCGTGCTCCTCTCCTGGCTCCCGCCGCTCGATCCGCTCGCGCTCAGCTTCCGCCCGGTCGAGATCGGAGCGCTCGCCGCCTCCGTCGCCTTCACCGCGCTCGTGCTCTGGGGCGGCCACACGAGCCGGCTCCGCGGCATCCTGCTCGTGAGCGGGTACGCGGCCGTCGTGCTCGCCTTCCTGCTCGCGGGCGACCGCTAGCGAAGAGCCGGTAAGCACCTCGTAAGGATCGTCTGAGCAGGGCGATTCGCCCCCGGCCGGACCGGGTAAGCGTGACGGATGCGGTTCCTCGGCGCACTCGTGGCCGTCGCGTGCGCGCTCGCCGCCAGCGCGGAGCCCGCCGGGTCGTCCCCGCGCGTGCAGTTCGGCATCCAGGACGACGCGTGGCTCGAGTTCGGCCCGGGCCGGCTCGCGGACCGGGTCGCCCGGCTCGACCGGCTCGGCTTCGACGCCGTCCGCGTCACCCTCGACTGGCACCGGATCGAGCCCGCTCCCGGCGAGCACCGCTGGAGCCGCGCCGACCGCCTGCTGCGCGCGCTGCACGCGCGCGGCCTGGCGCCCGTGGTCACGCTCTGGGGGACGCCACCCTGGGCGAACGGCGGCTTCGGCCCCAACGTCGCCCCGCTCCGGGCGGACGACTTCCGCGCGTTCGCGGAGGCCGCGGCCGCGCGCTACCCCTTCGTCCGCCACTGGGTGCTCTGGAACGAGCCGAACAAGCCGATCTGGCTCAAGCCCGCCTCCCCCGAGACGTACGTCGCGCGCATCCTCAACCCGGGGTACGTGGGGATCAAGAGCGCGAGCCCGCGCGCGCTCGTCGGCGGCGGCGTGACCGCCCCGCGCGGGGGCCGCGGCGGCGTCTCGCCGGTGGACTTCATCCGCCGCCTGGCCCGGGCGCGTGCCCGCCTGGACGCCTACGCGCACCACCCGTACCCCGTCTACCCCGGGGATACGCCGTTCCGCGGAGGCTGCGCCTGCAAGACGATCACGATGGCGACGCTCGAGCGCCTCGTGCGCCTGGTCGGCCAGAGCTTCCCCCGCGCGCGCATCTGGCTGACCGAGTACGCGTACCAGACGAACCCGCCCGACCTCTTCGGCGTGAGCCCCCTCGACCAGGCGCGGTTCGTCGGCGAGGCGGCGCGGCGCGTCTACGCGGCGCCGCGCGTCGACCTGCTCGTCCACTACCTGTACCGCGACGAGCCCGACCTGGGGCGCTGGCAGAGCGGCCTCGAGACGCTGCAGGGACGGCCGAAGCCGGCGCTCGCGGCCACCATGCTCCCGCTCGCGCAGGTCGGCCGCCGCGGGAGCCGCGTCGTCCTCTGGGGCCAGGTGCGACCCGGCGAGGGCCCGCAGCGCTATCTCCTCCAGCTCCGCCGCGGCGGCGTTTGGAGGGCGGTCGGCGGCGTGCGCCTCACGGACGCCCGCGGCTACCTCGCACGGACGGTGGTCGCGCCCCGCGGCACGCAGGCGCGCCTCGTCGCGCCGCGCTACCGGGCGGCGAGCCCGCCGCTTCCGCTCCGCTAGGACGCGGGCACGCGGGCGGCGAGCGCGCGCGGCACGAGCTCGAGCGCGCGCTCCACGTCCGCGTCGTCCACGTCCAGGTGCGTGACCGCGCGCAGCACCGTCGGGCGGATGGTGGTGGAGAGCGCGACGCCGTGCTCGCGCAGGAGCGCGAGGGCCTCCTGGGCGCTCAGGCGGAGCGGCGCGAGGTCGAGCTGGACGAAGTTCGTCTCCACCTGGCCGGGGTCGACGGGCAGGCCCGCCGCCGCCCAGCCCTCGGCCAGCCGGCGGGCGCGGGCGTGGTCCTCCGCGAGGCGCTCCACGTGGTGGTCGAGGGCGTACAGCCCGGCGGCCGCCACCACGCCGGACTGGCGCAGCGCGCCGCCCAGGAGGTGCTTCTCCCGCCAGGCGCGCGCCATGAGCTCGCGCGAGCCGGCCAGCAGCGCGCCGAGCGGGCAGCCGAGGCCTTTCGAGAGGCAGAGCGTGACGGTGTCGAAGCGGGCCGCGATCGCCGCCGGCGCCACGCCCTGCGCCACGGCCGCGTTCAGGAGGCGGGCGCCGTCGAGGTGCACGGCGAGACGGTGCTCGCGTGCGGCGGCCACCACCTGCTCGAGCTCGTCCAGCGGCCAGACCCTTCCTCCTGCGTTGTTGTGCGTGTCCTCGAGCGAGAGGACGGCCGCGCGCTGGTCGGCCTCCTTCGTGCTCGGCCCGGCCGCGGAGCGGACGTCATCGGGGCGCACGCGGCCGGCGTGCCCGGGCAGGCCGCGCATGACGAGACCGGCGTGCACGGCCGGGCCGCCGTACTCGTACACCATGACGTGCGACGTCTCCTCGGCGAGCAGCACGTCGCCCGGACGCCCGTGCAGCTTGAGGGCGATCTGGTTCGCCATCGTCGCGGTCGGCAGGAACAGCGCCGCCTCCTGCCCGAGCAGCTCCGCCACCCGCTCCTGGAGGGCGAGCGTGGTCGGGTCCTCGCGCTTCTGCTCGTCGCCGACGACGGCCTCGGCGAGCGCGCGCCGCATCCCGGGGGTCGGCTGCGTGATCGTGTCCGTGCGCAGGTCGATCACGGAGGAGACGGTACCGTCCGGCCGTGGACCTCGCGCTCCTCGACCACACGCTCCGCGCGCGCGGCGAGCCCGCCTACCGCGCGCGCCAGGTGTGGGCGTGGACGGCGCGCGGCGCCGCCTCGTACGAGCAGATGACGACGCTGCCGAAGGGGCTGCGGGCGGCGCTCGCCGCGGAGGTGCCCTTCTCGACGCTCGAGGTCGAGGTCGAGCGCGAGGCGCGCGACGGGACCGTGAAGACGCTCTTCCGCACGGGGGACGGCCACCCGGTGGAGGCGGTCCTCATGCGCTACCGGGACGGGCGCCGCTCGCTCTGCCTCTCCTCGCAGTCCGGTTGCCCGCTCACGTGCACGTTCTGCGCGACCGGCGCCATGCGCTTCGGGCGCAACCTGACCGCCTCCGAGATCCTCGACCAGGCGCTCCACTTCCGCCGGCGAGAGGCCGTCAGCCACGCCGTGTACATGGGCATGGGCGAGCCGTTCCTGAACGTCGAGGCCGTGCTCGCCTCCGCGCGCCGCCTTCCCGACCTCGGCATCGTGCACCGGCGGACGACCGTCTCCACGGTCGGCTGGCTGCCCGGCCTGCGCCGCTTCGTGGACGAGGTCGCGGAGCCGATCCGCCTCGCGCTCTCCGTGCACGCGGCCGACCCGGGCGTGCGCTCGGAGCTCATGCCGGTGAACGACCGCTACCCGCTCGCGGAGGTGCTCGCCGAGTGCCGCCGCTACGTGGCGCTCCGCCGCCGCAAGGTGTTCGTCGAGTACGTGCTGCTGGCGGGCGTCAACGACTCGCCGGCGGACGCGCGGGCGCTCGCCGCCGCGCTCGACGCCCGCTCCTTCAAGGTCAACCTCATCCCCTACAACCCGACCGGCGCGTTCGCCGGGTCCTCGCGGGAGACGATCGAGCGCTTCCGGACGGTCCTCGAGCGCGCCCGGATCCCGGCCACCGTGCGGCTCACGCGGGGACGCGACATCGAGGCGGCCTGCGGGCAGCTCGCAGCCACATCGCGCCTGCCCGCCCGCACCGCGGCCGGAGCGGCCGCGCCCTCGCCCGTCAGCGCTCGGGGGTCGCGTGCCGGCGCACGATCTGCCAGCGCCCGTCCCGGCGCACCCAGACGTCGGTGACGCGCAGCGCGCCCGACACGTCGCGTCCGCGGAAGGTGCCCGCCTGCCGGTACCGGGACACGACCACGGCCGTGTTCCCGTACACGTCCGGGTCGATCTCGTCGTACGCGAAGTCCTCGAGCACGTAGTCGCCCGCGGCCGCCGCCTCGAGCAGCCCGGCCCGGTCGAGCCTGCCGGCCGCCCCGTCGAGCGTGAACTCCTCGGCGAGCAGCTCCTCGAGCCGCGCCGCATCGCGGCTCTGCACCGCGCGCACGAGCTCGTGCTCGAGCTCGACCAGCTCCTCGGCCACGAGCACGGTGGGCATCAGCGCACCTCCACGAGGCTCGGGTGCTCCTCGAAGCGGTAGCGCAGCACCGGCTGCTTCGCCGCCCGCACCTCGTCCAGCCGCCGCACGGGGCGGCCGTGCGGCGCCTCGTGCAGCACCTCCGGCGACTCCGCCGCCTCCCGGGCGATGCTGCGCATCGCCTCTACGAACCCGTCCAGGCGCTCCTTGGGCTCGGTCTCGGTCGGCTCGATCATCAGCGCCTCGGGGACGACGAGCGGGAAGTAGGTCGTGGGCGGGTGGATGCCGTAGTCCATGAGCCGCTTGGCCACGTCGAGCGCGCTCACCCCGTGCTCGCGCTTCAGGCTGCGCGCGGAGAGGACGAACTCGTGCATGCAGTGCCGGTCGTACGGCAGGTCGTACACGTCCTTCAGGCGCGCGAGGAGGTAGTTCGCGTTGAGCACGGCCACCTCGGACATCTCCCGCAGCGACGGGCCGTAGGCGCGGATGAACGCGTAGGCGCGCACGAAGACGCCGAACGGCCCGCCGAACCCGCGCACCCGCCCGATCGTCTTCGGGCGGTCGGAGTCGAGGCGGTACGCGTCCCCGTCCCGGACCACGCGCGGCACCGGGAGGAAGGGCTCGATCGTGTCCCGCACCGCCACCGGGCCGCCTCCGGGCCCGCCGCCGCCGTGCGGCTGGGAGAAGGTCTTGTGCAGGTTGTAGTGGACGATGTCGAACCCCATGTCCCCGGGCCGCGAGACGCCCACGACCGCGTTCAGGTTCGCCCCGTCGTAGTAGAGGAGGGCGCCGGCGTCGTGGAAGATGCGCGCCACCTCCTCGATCCCCTCGTCGAAGAGCCCGAGCGTGGAGGGGTTCGTGAGCATGAGCCCGGCGGTCCGCTCGTTCACCTTCCGGCGCAGGTCCTCGAGGTCGAGGTTGCCGCGCGCGTCCGTCTCCACCTTCTCCAGGCGGTAGCCGGCCATGGTCACGCTCGCCGGGTTCGTGCCGTGCGCGGTGTCGGCCGTGACGATGGTGTCGCGCTCCTCGCCGCGGTCGGCGAAGTACGCGCGCATGAGCATGAGGCCCGTCAGCTCCCCCTGCGACCCGGCTGCCGGCTGGAGCGTGACGGCGGGCAGGCCGGCGATCTCGGCCAGCATCTCCTGAAGGCGCCACATGAGCTCGAGCGCGCCCTGGGCGGCCTCGTCCTCCTGGTAGGGGTGGAGGTCGCGGAAGCCCGGGAGCGCGGCCAGTCGCTCGTGCACGCGCGGGTTGTGCTTCATGGTGCAGGAGCCGAGCGGGTAGAAGCCCGTGTCCACGCCGAACGTCCGGTCCGCGAGCGCCGTGAAGTGGCGGACGAGCTCGGGCTCGGACAGCTCGGGCAGGCGCGGCGGGCGCGCTCGGCGCAGCTTGGCCGGGAGCTCGGGCACGGGGAGGTCGGGGCGCGGCGGGCGCCCGGCCCGGCGCCCGGGCGAGGAGCGCTCGAAGAGGAGCGGCGCGTCCGGCCAGGCGCTTCCCGGCTCCGCTCTCATCGGCACGCCTCCTCCAGCACGTCCGCCAGGCGGTCGATCTCCTCCACCGTGCGCTTCTCGGTGAGCGCGACGAGCAGGACGTCGTCCAAGCCCTCGTAGTCCCGCCCGAGCGCGTAGCCGGGGTGGACGCCGAGCTCGCGGGCGCGGCGCACGACCTCGCGCGCGGGCCGCGGCGTGCGGAACGCGACCTCCTTGAAGGACGGGGCCGCGAACGCCGGCTCGAGGGGGATCCGCTCGCGCGCGTAGGCGGCGAGGGCCAGGCAGCTCTCCCCCACCTCGCGCAGCCCCTCCGGGCCCAGCCAGGCCAGCGTGGCGAGGCCGGCGAGCGAGAGCAGGGTCTGGTTCGTGGTGATGTTCGACGTCGCCTTCTCGCGGCGGATGTGCTGCTCGCGCGTCTGCAGCGTGAGCACGAACCCGCGGCGCCCGTCCACATCCACCGTCTCGCCGACGATGCGGCCCGGCATCCGCCGCGTGAACTCCTCGCGCGCGGCCAGGAAGCCGTAGTGCGGGCCGCCGTAGGAGAGCCAGTTGCCCGCGGACTGGCCCTCGCCGACCGCGAGCGCGCAGCCGTACGCGCCCGGGGCCTCGAGCACGCCGAGCGACATGAGGTCGACGTGCGCGACCGCGAGGGCGCCGGCCTCGGCGGCGGCGGCGGCGAGGTCGGGCGCCGCCTCCAGGCAGCCGAGGAAGTTGGGCTGCTGGAAGAGCACGGCCGCGGCGTCGCCGGCCGCGGCCGCGACCTCGTCGGGATCGGTCACCCCGTTCCGCTGCGGGACCTCGACCACCTCGAGGCCGAAGCCCGGCGCGTACGTCTTCACCACCTGCCGCACCTGCGGGTTCAGGGCCTCCGCGAGCACGACCTTCCGCCGCTCGGAGGCGTGGCGCGCGATGAAGCACGCGTCCGCGGCGACCGTCGTCCCGTCGTAGCCGGACGCGTTCGACACGTCCATGCCGGTCAGCTCGCAGATCACGGTCTGGTACTCGAAGATCGCCTGCAGCACGCCCTGGCTCATCTCCGGCTGGTAGGGCGTGTACGCGGTCAGGAACTCGCCGCGGGAGAGGACGACGTCCACCACCGCGGGCACGTAGTGGTCGTACATGCCGGCGCCCAGGAAGGAGAGCTCGGCGCCGACGTGCACGTTGCGCGCGGCGAGCTCCTCCACGTGGCGCGCGAGCTCCGCCTCGCCGAGCGGCGGCGGCAGGTCCAGCTCGCGCCCGAGGCGAACGCCCGGGGGGACCTGCGCGAAGAGCTCCTCCACCGAGGACACGCCCACGGCGGCGAGCATCTCCTCCCGCTCGGGCTCGGTGAGGGAGAGGTAGCCGGGGCTCATGCCTCGTCGGTCACTGCTCGGCGACGTGCGCCCGGTACGCCGCGGCGTCCATGAGCGCGTCCGCCTCGGACGGGTCGGACATGCGGATCCGGACGAGCCAGCCCTCGCCGTACGGGTCCTCGTTCACGATCTCGGGCTCCGCGACCACGCGCTCGTTCACCTCGAGCACCTCGCCCGAGAGCGGCGAGACCAGGTCGGACACGGCCTTGACGGACTCGACCTCGCCGTACGAGGCGTCCTTGGCGATCGTCGCTCCGACCGCGGGCGGCTCGTAGTGCACGAGCTCGCCGAGCGAGTCCTGCGCGAACCAGGTGATCCCGAGCACGGCCTCCCCGCCCTCGATGCGGGCCCAGTCGTGCTCCGGGTGGTACTTGAGGTCGTCCGGGTAGCTCTCGGCGGCCGGCACTACTCCTCCTCTCGGCGGTAGATGGGCTTGCGGACGACGCGGGCGCGCCGCGGCCGGCCGCGCACGTCGATCTCGAGCTCGGTCCCGGGCGCCGCGCTCGCGCTCGGCACGTACCCGAGCCCGATGCCCCGGTCGAGCATCGGCGAGTGCGTGCCCGAGGTCACCTCCCCGCCGCCCGCGATGGCCATCCCCTGGCGCGGGATCGCCTTCTCCTCCATCACGAACGGGACGAGCCGGCGGACCGGCCCCTCGGCCCGCACGCGCCGCAGGACCTCGACCCCGGTGAACTCGGTGTCGAGCGCGCAGGCGAAGCCGAGGCCGGCGGAGATCGCGTCGGTCTCGGGGGTGATGTCGTTCCCGTGCAGCGGGTAGCAGACCTCGATCCGCAGCGTGTCGCGCGCGCCCAGTCCGCAGGGGACCGCGCCGCGCTCGAGCACCGCGTCCCAGAGCTCCGGCCCGTCCTCGGTCGCGCAGCACAGCTCCACGCCCTCCTCCCCCGTGTAGCCCGTGCGCGCGACGAGCACCTCGATCCCGTCCAGCTCGCCCATCGCGTGCGTGAAGCGCGGCGCCGCGGGCAGGCCGAGCCGCTCGAGCGAGCGCGGCCCCTGCACGGCCAGGAGCGCGTACTCGTCGGACGCGTCCCTCACCTCCGTCCCGCGCGGCTCGCGGTCCTTGAGCCACCCGTAGGCGGTCTCCCGGTTCGCGGCGTTCACGACGAGCAGGAACTGCCCGTGCGCGAGGCGGTAGAGGACGACGTCGTCCTCGATCCCGCCGCGCTCGTTCGTGAGCAGGGTGTACTGGGCGTCCCCGTCGCCGAGGCGATCGACGTCGTTGGAGAGCATCGCCTGCAGGAACGCCTGGGCGGTCGGCCCGTCCACGTGCAGCTGCCCCATGTGCGAGACGTCGAACACCCCGCAGTCCGTGCGGACGGCCCGATGCTCGGCGATCACGCCCGCGTACTGGACGGGCATCTCCCAGCCGGCGAAGGGGACGAGCCGCGCGCCCAGCTCGACGTGGCGGGCGAAGAGAGGCGTCCGCTTCAGGGTTGCCTCCACGGCCGCGACTCTATCCGTTCGCAGCCCGCGCTCCGCCGGGTGCGGCGGGTGGGATCCGGGTCGGCGCGGGCGGGCCCACCGGCCCGCCGGCGCTCACTCCTCCTTGAGGAAGGAGGGGATGTCGATCTCGACGTCGCTCACGCTCGGCGCCTGGAACGCGGGCGCGGGCGCCTCGCGCTGCGCCTCCACGCGGCGTCGGCGCGGGCGGCCGCCGAAGCCGGTGGCGATCGCGGTCACGCGCACGTCGTCGCCCATCGCCTCGTCGATCACGGCGCCGAAGATGACGTTCGCGTTCGAGTCGGCCGCGCTCGTGACCACCTCGGCCGCCTCGTTCACCTCGTGCAGGCCGAGGTTCGGCCCGCCGGTGATGTTCAGGAGGATGCCCGTGGCGCCCTCGAGCGACGTCTCCAGGAGCGGCGACGAGATCGCCGCGCGCGCCGCCTCGGCGGCGCGGTTCTCGCCGTGGGCGGTGCCGATGCCCATGAGGGCGGAGCCGGCGTCGCTCATGATCGTGCGCACGTCGGCGAAGTCGAGGTTGATCAGGCCCGGAACGGTGATGAGGTCGGTGATGCCCTGCACGCCCTGGCGGAGGATGTCGTCCACCATGCGGAACGCGTCGGTGACGGGCGTCGAGCGCTCGACGACCTGCAGCAGGCGGTCGTTCTCGATCACGATCAGCGTGTCCACCTTCTCGCGCAGCGCCTGGATGCCCTGCTCCGCCTGGTCCGCGCGCAGCTTGCCCTCGAACCCGAACGGGCGCGTCACGACGCCGACCGTGAGCGCCTCGAGCTCGCGCCCGATCTCGGCCACGACCGGCGCGCCGCCCGTGCCCGTGCCGCCGCCCTCGCCCGCCGTGACGAAGATCATGTCCGCGCCCTTGAGCGCCTCCTTCAGCTCGTCCCGGCTCTCCTGAGCCGCGGTGAGGCCGACGCGCGGGTCGGCCCCCGCCCCGAGGCCGCGGGTGGCCTTCGCCCCGATGTGGATCTTGACGTCGGCGTCCGTCATCAGGAGCGCCTGCGCGTCCGTGTTCACGGCCACGAACTCGACGCCGGAAAGCCCCGCCTCGACCATGCGGCTGACCGCGTTCGAGCCGCCGCCGCCGATCCCGACGACCTTGATGACCGCGAGGTAGCTACCGAGCTGCTCGTTCATGTCTCGACCCACCTGAAGCTGAGGCTCCCGTCGAAGGTACGACTTCCGCACCGAGTTCGCCTCCGAGGGTACGGCTCCTCCGACCTCCTGTCAACGCGCAAAGTCTCAACCTCAACCTAAGAGTTGAGGTGCCGACTCGCAACGGGCCGCTCGGGCACGCTGACATCCAGGTAGCGGGTGCCCTCGGCGAGGAGCGGGAAGACGGCCGCGGCCGCCGCGAGCTTGAGGCCGACGTCCACCGGTGCGCCGAGCCGGATCTCGAGCCCGTCGCGGAGCACGAGCGTGAGCTCGTCCCCAGCCGTGCGCACGGCCTTCACGCGGCGCGGGAGCCGCGCCTCCTGCAGCGCGCCGAGCGCGCGCGTCGCGGGCAGGAGCTCGGACGGCAGGTGCCGGCCGACGGCGATCTCCGCGCTGCGTCCGACCCACAGCCGCGGCAGATGACGCTCGGTGCCCCGCTCGAGCGGGCGGATGACCGTCCCGGACGCGGCGACGAGCCAGGCCGCCGCCCGCTGGCGCACGACCGCGACCGGACGCTCGGGGGCGACCTTGACCACGAGGGTGTGCGGGAACGCGCGGTCGACGGCGACGCCCGCGACCGAGGGGAGCGCGCGCACCGCGCCCTCGAGCGCGTCCGCGTCCAGCGCGAGCAGCGAGCTGCCCTCGAGCGGGCCGAGGGCGCGCCGCACCTCGGCGGCGACGTCGGGAGGGGCGCCGACGAGCTGGACGCGCTCGACCGCGAAGAGCGACGTGTCCCGCGCGCCCCAGTAGGCGCCGAGGCAGGCGAGGACGAGCGCGAAGCCCGCGAGGAGCGAGCGGCCGGAGGGAGCGAGCCGGGCGAGGTCGAGGCGACCGCCGGCCGCAGGGCGCGGAAACGGGACGACGACGCTTGCCGCGCGCGCCCGGCGCGACCCGCGCTCGACTCGCCCCCCGACCATGGGGCCCGATTTCGCCGCCCGCGTGCGCGCTCCTACGTCCCGAGCGGGGGAAGCTCGAGCCCGCCGACGAGCACGACCTCGCGCTCGAGCTCCACGCCGAACCGCTCGTGCGCCCGGCGGCGCGCCTCGACCATGAGCGCCAGGCAGTCGGCGCTCGTCGCGCCGCCCGCGTTCTCGATGAAGTTGGCGTGCTTCGGCGACACGATCGCGCCCCCGATGCGGTAGCCCTTCAGCCCGCACAGCTCCAGCATGCGGCCGGCGCCGAGCTCGCCCGGCGGGTTCTTGAAGACGCTCCCGAACGTCCGCTTGCTCGTGGGCTGCGTGGCCTTGCGTCGCGCGACGAGCTCCGCGACGGTCGCCTTCACGGCCGCCGGGTCGCGCCGCTGGAGGCGGTACTCCACGCGGGCGACGACCTGGCCCGGCCGGAGGCCCGAGCGGCGGTAGCCGAGGCCGAGCTCGCGCGCGTCCAGCCAACCGCTCCCCTCGGCGGAGACGACGAGCGCGCGCACGAGCACGTCGCTCCAGTCACGCCCGTACGCGCCGGCGTTCATCTTCACGCCGCCGCCCGCGGTGCCGGGGATCGCGCAGGCGAACTCGAAGCCGCCCAGGCCGGCGTCGCGGGCGCGGTGCAGCGTCACCGCGTTCGTCGCGCCGCCGCCCGCGCGCACGAGCTCGCCGTCCACCTCGACGGAGGCCAGCTCGCCCTCCAGACGGAGGACGAGGGCGTCCACGCCGGCGTCCGCGGCAAGCAGGTTCGACCCCAGGCCGACGACGACCACGGGCCACCCCTCCGCGGCCGCGCGGGCGAGGACGGCCTCGAGCTCGGCGACGGTCCGCGGCCGGGCGAAGGCGCGCGCAGG
>DATLYU010000035.1:0-8390 GCA_035574435.1 Gaiellaceae bacterium
GGCGGCCTCGTCTGCGCGTCCGCGCTCGCGCTGGCCGAGGGCCTTCCCCCGGCGGGCGAGCGCCCGGCCGCGCTGCGCCTCGAGCCCGGTGCCGAGCTCGGCCTCGACCGCCTGGTCGAGGAGCTCGTCGCGGCTGGGTACGAGCGGGTGGAGCGGGTCGAGGAGCGCGGCCAGCTCGCCGTCCGCGGCGGCCTCGTGGACGTGTTCCCGAGCACCGGCCGCGAGCCGTTGCGCGTCGAGCTCTTCGGCGACGAGATCGAGCAGATCCGCGCCTTCTCGCCGTTCACGCAGCGTGCGCTGCACGCGCTCGACGCCGCGACCGTGTACCCGGCCGCCGAGCGGCGCGAGGACGCCGCAGCCGCCGCCACGCTCGCCGGCGACGGGCCGGCGACCTGGCCGGGCTGGGACGAGGGGGCTGAGGAGACGGAGCACGATCCGCTGTACGCTGCGCTCGAGGCCGGGCACGCGGCTCCCGACGACCTCGTCCCCGTCCTCGAGCGTCCGCCCGACCTCGTGTGGAGGCCGGAGGACGTGCGGCGCGCCTGGGAGGAGGAGGGCCTCGCCGGCGTGCCGCTCGAGGGTGCCAGCGAGCTCGATCCCTTTCCACGAGCCCAGCCGCACGCCTTCGAGGCGCAGCCGCCTGCCATCGCCGCGCGGGGCCTGGCAGAGGCGGAGAACGAGCTCGCCGGGATGCTCCGCCAGGGCCGGCGCGTCCTCGTCGCGTTCGCGCACCGAGGCGAGGCGCTCCGCCAGCAGCGGCTGCTGCGCAAGGTCGACGCTCCGCTCCTCGAGCCGGGCGAGCCGCTGCCGACGGAGCCGCAGGTGCGGTTCGTCGTCGCCCCGGCCCGCCGCGGCTTCGTCTGGCGCGACCTCGGGGTCGCGCTGCTTCCCGACGGGCAGGTCTTCAGGAAGCGACCGCCGCGCGCCGACGCCCGCCTCGGCCGTGCCCTCCAGTCCTTCGCCGACCTGCGCACGGGCGACTACGTCGTGCACGAGGACCACGGCGTCGGCCGTCTGCTCGGCTTCGAGACGAAGGAGGTCGCCGGCGTCACCCGCGACTACCTCCATCTCGCCTTCCGCGGCGAGGACCGGCTCTTCGTCCCGCACGAGCAGCTCGCGAAGGTCAGCCGCTACATCGGCGCCGACGCGAAGGCGCCGGCGCTCTCCAGGCTCGGCGGCAAGGCCTGGCAGAGCCTGAAGAGCCGCGCACGCGCGTCCGTGCGCGAGCTCGCGGGCGACCTGCTCGCCCTGTACGCGCAGCGCCAGCAGGCGGCCGGCCTCGCCCTCGACCTCTCGAACGACTGGCTCGAGCGGCTCGAGGCCTCGTTCCCCTACCGCGAGACCGAGGACCAGCAGCAGGCGATCGAGGCGGTCAAGGAGGACCTCGAGCGCGGGCGGCCCATGGACCGGCTCGTGTGCGGCGACGTCGGCTTCGGGAAGACCGAGGTGGCCGTCCGCGCCGCCTTCGCGACCGCCGTGAACGGGAAGCAGGCGCTCGTGCTCTGCCCGACCACCGTCCTCGCCGAGCAGCACTGGAACACGTTCCGCGAGCGCTACCGCGACTTCCCGGTGCGCGTGGAGATGGTCTCCCGCTTCCGCAGCCGGGCCGACCAGAAGCGCATCCTGGACGACTTCCGCGCGGGCAAGGTCGAGGTGCTGATCGGAACGCACCGCATCCTTTCGCGCGACGTCATCCCCAGGGACCTGGGCCTCGTCGTGCTGGACGAGGAGCAGCGCTTCGGCGTCGCCCAGAAGGAGCTCCTGCGCGCGCTCCGCCTCGAGGTGCACGTCCTCGCGCTCTCCGCGACGCCCATCCCGCGCACGCTCCACATGTCGCTCTCCGGCCTCCGCGACATCTCGCTCATCGAGACGCCTCCCGAAGGGCGGCGGCCGATCCGCACCACCGTCGGCGAGTACGACGACGAGCTCGTGCAGACCGCCCTGGAGCGCGAGCACGCCCGTGGCGGGCAGTCCTTCTACCTGCACAACCGCGTGGAGACGATCGAGGAGGCGGCGGCCCGGCTCCAGGAGCTGTGCCCGGGGCTGCGCTTCCTCGTCGCGCACGGGCAGATGCCGGAGCGCGAGCTCGAGGAGCGCATGCACGCGTTCCTCGCGGGCGACGCGGATGTGCTCGTCTCGACCACGATCATCGAGTCCGGCATCGACATCCCGCAGGCGAACACGCTCGTCGTGGAGCGGGCGGACCTGCTCGGCCTCGCCCAGCTCTACCAGATCCGCGGGCGCGTCGGTCGCTCGCACGAGCTCGCGCACGCCTACCTGCTGTACCCCGCGGCCTCCGAGCTGACCCCCGAGGCGCGCGCCCGGCTCGCGACCCTCGCCGACCACACCGAGCTCGGCGCCGGCTTCCAGATCGCCATGCGCGACCTCGAGATCCGCGGCGCCGGCGACCTGCTCGGCCCCGAGCAGTCCGGGCACGTGGCCGCGCTCGGGTTCGAGCTGTACGTGGAGATGCTGAACGAGGCCGTCGCCGAGCTCTCCGGGCAGCGGCGCGTGGCCGCGCGCCCGGTGCGCGTGGAGGCGCGCGTGGACGCCTACGTCCCGGCCGCGTACGTGGCCGCGGAGGCGCTCAAGATCGACCTCCACCGCCGCATCGCCCTCGCCGAGCACGAGGACGAGCTGCGCGAGCTGCGCGCGGCCACCGAGGACCGGTACGGGCCGCTGCCCGAGCCGGTCGCCAACCTGTTCGCGATCCAGGAGGCGAAGCTGAAGCTCGCGCGGCTCGGCGCCGACTACCTCGTCTACCGCGGCGGACGGGTCACCGTCGGCCCGCTGGCGCTCGGGTCGGCGGAGGTGCGCGAGCTGCGGGCGGCGCGGCCGACCGCGATCTACTCCACCGACCGGCGCGAGGTGTCGCTCCGCGTGAGCGGCCTCGGGGACGCGCTCGCGCTGCCCGATGCTATCGTCGAGGCCCGGCTGGCCGCGTGAAGCGCGGCCAGTTCCGTGGGCGGCCCCGCCGTCCGCGCCGACCGCAACCCTTGCCTAACACCGACACGGCTATAACCCCCCGGATGACGTCGCTTCGGCTCCCCGCCGCGCTCGCCGCGGCGCTCGTGCTCCTCGCCTCCGCGTGCGGAGGCGGCGCCGGCTCCGTGCCCGAGGGAGCGGTGGCCGTCGTGGGCGAGACCGAGATCACGCGCGCGGAGCTGGACGAGCTCGTCGCCGTCGCGCGCAAGTCGTTCGCCGCCCAGAAGCGGGAGTTCCCGAAGGTGGGCACGCCCGAGTTCCAGGCCATCCAGTCGCAGTACCTCGCCTTCCTCGTCCAGCGCGAGGAGTTCGAGCAGGCCGCCGAGGAGCTCGGGGTCGAGGTCACGGACGCGGACGTGGAGAAGTCGTACAGGGAGTACCTGAACCGGCCGCCCTTCGACGGCGACCGCAAGAAGCTGCGCGAGGCGCTCGCCGAGCAGGGGATGAGCGAGGACCTCTTCCGGGAGACGCTCCGGGCGTCCGTGCTCTCGCAGAAGCTCTTCGACGAGGTGACGAAGGACGTCCAGGTCACGGAGCAGGACGTCCTCGCCTACTACACGCAGAACCAGTCGCAGTACCGGACGCCCGAGTCCCGCGACGTCCGCCACATCCTGATCGCCGAGAAGAAGGGCGACGAGGTGGACTACGCGAAGAGCAAGGCGGAGGCCGACCGGCTGTACGCGCAGCTCCGCGCCGGCGCCGACTTCGCCGAGCTGGCCAAGCGCTTCTCGGACGACCCCGGGAGCAAGGACTCGGGCGGCAAGCTCACCATCCGGCGCGGCGAGACCGTCCCGGAGTTCGACCGGACCGCCTTCGACCTCGCGCGCGGCGTCGTCTCCAGGCCCGTCAAGACGGAGTACGGCTACCACCTGATCGAGGCGCTCTCGCCGGTGCGCAAGGCGAAGGTGACCCCCCTGGACGAGGTGCGCGAGTCGATCAAGGCCACGCTCCTGCAGCAGAAGCGCACCGAGGTCATGCGGGAGTGGGTGGACGAGCTGACGAAGAAGTACGAAGGCAAGGTCAGCTACGCGACCGGCTTCGAGCCGCCCGAGCTGCCGGAGCAGACGGAGACCGAGACCGAGTAGCGTCCCGGCGATGTCCCTCGCGGACGCGCTGCTCGAGCTCCAGGAGCTGACCCGGCGCCTGCGCCGGGACTGTCCGTGGGACCGCGAGCAGACGGCGCGCACGATCGTCCCGCACACGCTCGAGGAGGCCTACGAGGTGGCGGACGCGGCCGCGGGCGGCGACGACGCCGAGCTCCGCGACGAGCTCGGCGACCTCCTCTTCCAGGTCTTCTTCCTCGCCCTCCTGCTCGAGGAGCGGGGGGCCGGCGACCTGGAGGCGGTGGCGCGCGGGATCCACGACAAGCTCGTCCGCCGCCACCCGCACGTGTTCGGTGAGGCGGTCGCGGACAGCCCGGGCGCGGTGCGCCTGCGCTGGGAGGAGATCAAGGCCGAGCACGAGGGCCGCGAGGGCATCTTCCACGACCTCCCCGACTCCCTCCCCGCGCTCCTGCTCGCGCGCAAGGTGCAGCGGCGGGCGGCCGCCGCCGGCTACGACTGGCCCGACGCCACCGGCCCGCTGGAGAAGCTCGAGGAGGAGGCGCGCGAGCTGCGGGAGGCCGCCGAGGCTGCCGGCGAGCCCTCCCCCGAGACGGAGCCCGACCCGGCGGTCGCGCACGAGCTCGGCGACGTCCTCTTCAGCGCCGTGAACGCCGCCCGGCGGCTGAACGTCGATCCCGAGCTCGCCCTGCGCGCGGCCGCGCAGCGCTTCGTCGCCCGCGTCGAGCGCGCGGCCGAGCTGGCCGCGGAGGCGGGCGAGGAGTGGCGCGCGCTCGACCTCGCGCGCCAGGACGCGTACTACGACCTCGCCAAGGAGGAGGCATGAGCGCGATCGCGGAGGTGCACGGCCGGCAGATCCTGGACTCGCGCGGCAACCCGACCGTGGAGGTGGACGTGCGCCTGGCCTCCGGGGCCTTCGGGCGGGCCGCCGTCCCCTCGGGCGCGTCCACGGGCGAGCACGAGGCGGTGGAGCTCCGTGACGGCGACCCGTCCGCGTACCTCGGCAAGGGCGTGCGCAAGGCGGTCGCGAACGTGGACGGCGAGATCGCCGACGCCCTGCGCGGCCTCGACGCCGCCGACCAGCGCTCGGTCGACCGCACCCTCGTGGCGCTGGACGGGACGCCGACGAAGAGCCGGCTGGGCGCCAACGCGCTCCTCGGCTGCTCGCTCGCGGTCGCCAAGGCCGCCGCCGCGGAGGAGGGCGTCCCGCTCTTCCGCTGGCTGGGCGGCGAGGAGGCACGCACGCTGCCCGTCCCGCTCATGAACGTGATCAACGGCGGCGCGCACGCCCAGAACCGGCTCGACCTACAGGAGTTCATGGTCGTGCCCGCGGGCGCGGACACGTTCTCCGAGGCGCTCCGCATCGGCGTCGAGGTCTTCCACGCGCTGAGGGCGGTCCTGCACGAGCGCGGGCTCGCCACCGGGGTCGGGGACGAGGGCGGCTTCGCTCCCGACCTCGCCTCCACGGAGGAGGCGGTGGCGGTCATCCTGGAGGCGGCCGAGCGCGCCGGCCACCGCGAGCGGGTCGGCATCGCGCTCGACCCGGCGGCGAGCGAGGTGCACCGCGACGGCCGCTACGTGCTCGCGGGCGAGGGCCGCACGCTGAGCTCCGAGGAGATGATCGAGCTGTACGCCTCGCTCGCCGAGCGCTTCCCGCTCGTGTCGGTGGAGGACGGCCTGGACGAGAACGCGTGGGCGGACTGGAAGTCGCTGACCGAGCGCCTGGGCGCCCGGCTCCAGCTCGTCGGTGACGACCTCTTCGTGACGAACGTCGAGTTCCTGCGCCGCGGCATCGCCGAGGGCGTGGCGAACGCGATCCTCGTCAAGGTTAACCAGATCGGCACGCTGACCGAGACCCTGGACACGATCGCCGTCGCCCGGGAGGCGGGGTACGCGACCGTCATCTCGCACCGCTCCGGCGAGACCGAGGACACGACCATCGCCGACCTCGCCGTGGCCGTGAACGCCGGCCAGATCAAGACCGGCGCCCCGTCGCGCTCCGATCGGGTGGCCAAGTACAACCAGCTCCTGCGCATCGAGGAGGAGCTCGGCGCCGACGCGCGCTACCCGGGCTGGGCGGCCTTCCCGCGCGCACGCGCGTGAGCGGCGCGAGCCTGGCGCGCCGCCGGCGCCGCTAGCCTGGGCGCGATGCTCCCCTTCGACCGCCGGACGAAGATCGTGGCCACGATCGGCCCGGCGTCGCGGACGCCCGAGGTGCTCGACCGACTGATCGCCGCGGGCATGGACGGCGCGCGGCTGAACTTCTCCCACGGCACGCGGGACGAGCACGCGGAGAGCGCGCGGCGGGTCCGGGCCGCGCAGGAGCGGGCGGGGCGTCCGCTCGCGTTGATCGCGGACCTGCAGGGGCCGAAGCTGCGCGTGGGCGACCTGCCCGGCCCGGTCGCGCTCGAGGAAGGCGAGCTCGTCGTGATCGCCGGCGAGGACGTCGCCGGCTCCGGCGAGCTGCCCGTCGCGCCCGACGTGCTCGGCTCCGTCCTCGAGCCGGAGCACCAGGTGCTCGTGGACGACGGCATGGTGCGGCTCGTCGTCGAGAGCGTCGAGCGCGGTCGCGCCCGCTGCCGGGTCGTCACCGGCGGCGTGATCGAGCCGCACAAGGGCGTGAACGTGCCCGGGGTCGCGCTTCCCGTCCCCGCGCTGACGGAGAAGGACCTGCGCGACCTCGACCTCGCGGTCGAGCTCGGCGTGGACTACGTCGCGCAGTCGTTCGTGCGCTCGGGCGACGACGTGCGCAAGCTGCGCGAGCGCGTGCAGGCGGCCGGCTCCGAGGCGTGGGTGATCGCGAAGGTCGAGCTGAAGGAGGCGGTCACGGCGCTCTCGGAGATCCTGGACGAGGCGGACGCGGTGATGATCGCGCGCGGCGACCTGGGCGTGGAGGTGGGCGCCGCCGAGGTCCCGCTCCTGCAGAAGCGGATCATCTCCGAGGCGCTCGACCGCGGGAAGCCGGCCATCACCGCCACGCAGATGCTGGAGTCGATGGTCCACCACCCCGAGCCGACCCGCGCCGAGGCGTCCGACGTGGCGAACGCGATCCTGGACGGGACGTCCGCGGTCATGCTCTCGGCCGAGACCGCGATCGGCGAGTACCCGGTGGAGGCGGTGGCGACCATGGCGAAGATCGCGCGCGCGGTCGAGCCGAGCCTCGGCTACCGCCACCAGCTCCCCTCCGCCGCGGAGGAGCCGACGGTCGGGCGGGCCATGTCCAACGCGGCTTGCGACCTCGCGGAGGCGCTGCGCGCGAAGGCGATCCTCGTGCCCACGTTCACGGGCCGCACGGCCTCCGCGGTCGCGCGCCTGCGCCCCCAGCGGCCGATCGTGGCGCTCACGCACGTCACCACGTCTCTGCAGCACATGGCGCTCGAGTGGGGCGTGACGCCGCTGCGCATCCCGGAGGCGACCGACGTCGAGGACCTCTGGCGCACCTCGATCGAGGCGGCGCGGGAGGCGGGCATCGTGGCCCCGGGCGACCGCGTCGTGCTCACGGCCGGGACCGCGGTGAACATCCCCGGCTCCACGAACGTGATCAAGGTGGACGTCGCGTAGCGGGCGGGGAGGGGCGGCGGCGCGCGCCGCGAACCTGCACCCGTGGCCGCGAAGGCGACGAGGCCCGCACGGCGGACGAGCACGCAGGCGGCGGGAGCCGCCCGCCCGCGCCGCCGGCGCGCGCCCCGCTCCCGGCGTCGCCTCCGCCTCGTCTGGCTCGCGCTCCTGCTCGCCGCGACCGCGTACCTCTACTCGCGGCCGCTCTCGTCCTACTTCGAGACCCGCGGCGACCTCGCCGCGCGGCAGGCCGAGGTCGAGACGCTGCGGGTGACGAAGGCGGGGCTCGAGCTCCAGCTCGCGAACGCCACCAGCCTGGAGGCGACGGAGCGCGCGGCGCGGCGCATCGGGTACGTGCGGCCGGGCGAGCAGCTCTTCGTCGTGAAGGGCATCCCCGCGTGGCGGCGCGCGCAGCGTAGCCTGCGGGCGGATGGATGACCGGACGCTCGTCGCGCTCCAGCTCGGTCGCGAGCCGCGCGCGTTCCGGCGCGTCGCAGCCCGCTGCCCCTTCGGCCTCCCGGCGGTCAGCGAGCAGGAGCCGTACGACCGCCGTGGACGCCCCTTCCCCACCACCTACTACCTGACCTGCCCGCACCTGGTGGCTGCGGTCTCGCGCCTCGAGGCCGCGGGCGGGGTGGAGCGCTGGGGCCGCGCCGCCGCGGAGGACGCCGAGCTCGCCCGCTCGCTCGCGGACGCCACCGCGGAGCAGCGCCGCCTGCGCCGCGAGCTCGCGAGCGGCCGGGCCGGGCCGGACGGCGGCGCCTCGCTCGCACTCGGGATCGGCGG
>DATLYU010000036.1:0-14189 GCA_035574435.1 Gaiellaceae bacterium
CGGGCGCGCTCGCGATGGTCGCGCTGACCGCCGCGCTCGGATCCTCGTAGGGCTACGTGCTCGGCTCGGGGGCGCGCGCCTCCCCTCGCCGCCAGAACGCGAGCGCGAGCCCGGCCGCCGCGACGAGGGCGCCGACGACGACGCCCACCACCTGCTTCCAGCCGAACTCGCCCTCCCCCAGGCCGAGCGGGTCCGCGAGGGCGGAGAGCGCGATCAGCACCGCTCCCGCCGCCGCCACGAGGCCGCCGAGACGCTTCCTGTCCATGGTTCCTCCTTCCGGCCGGCGCGCTCCTCCGGCGGGGACTCCGTGCGGTGGGCGTCAGTGACCGCAGCCGCAGGAGCCGCCGCAGCAGCCCCCGCCCCCGGACGGGCCGGCGAAGCTCGGCTTCGCCGCCGCGCCGTGCACGGCGAACGTGGAGAGCTGCTTCAGCACCTTCGCCGCGCCGCACTCGGGGCAGACGACCGCCTGCTCGGAGCTGCGCACCAGCTCCTCGAAGTGCGACTCGCACTCCATGCACGCGTACTCGTAGATCGGCACGCCGCGAGTGTACTGTCGGACGCCGTGGAGCGCTGGTCGGTTCCCGTGCTGGCAGGGCGGATCGTGCGCCTGGAGCCGCTCGCGCCCGAGCACGAGGAGCCGCTCTGGGAGGCCTCGCGCGACCCGCGCACGTGGCGCTGGCTGAGCGTCGGCCAGCCGGGGACGCCGGCGGAGTGGACGCGCTACCTGGAGCAGGCATTCGCGGCAGCGGCGGCCGGCGCCGAGCTGCCGCTCGTGACCGTCGCGCGGGGTCGCGTCGTCGGCTCGACCCGCTTCCTCGCCCTGCGGCCGGAGCACCGCTCGGTCGAGATCGGCTGGACGTGGCTGCACCCCTCCGCCTGGGGGAGCGGAGTCAACGTGGAGGCGAAGCTCCTCCAGCTGCGGCACGCGTTCGAGGCCTGGGGCTGCCGGCGCGTGGAGCTGAAGACGGACGCGCGCAACGAGCGCTCGCGCCGCGCGCTCGAGGCCATGGGCGCGACCTTCGAGGGCGTCCACCGGAAGCACATGCTCGTCCGCGGTGGCGAGCGCCGCGACAGCGCCTGGTACAGCGTCCTGGACGAGGAGTGGCCGCAGGTCGAGGCGCTCCTCGAGCGCCGGCTGGAGGCGGCGCTGGGCGGCGCGGAGAGCCGGCTGGGCTCGGGCCGCGGCTAGACTGCGAGCGCCCGGTATCCCGCACGCGGAACTGGAGCCAGCGACATCGAGAGCATTCGCGTCATCGGCAGCACGGGGCGTGTCGGCTCGGCCGTGAGCGCGCGGCTGGCCGAGCGCGGCTGCCGCCTGGAGGACGAGGCGCCGGAGGTCGTCCTCCTGTGCGTGCCCGACCGCGCGATCGCCGAGGTCGCCGCCGCGCTCGAGCCGGGGCCCTGGGTCGCGCACGTCAGCGGCGCGACGCCGCTCTCCGCCCTCGACCCGCACGTCCGCCGCTTCTCGCTCCACCCGCTGCAGACCTTCACGAAGGAGCGCGGCGCGGAGCAGCTCGACGGCGCCTGGGCGGCGCTGAGCGCGGAGAGCGCGGAGGCCCGGGCGGTCGGGCGGGGGCTCGCGGAGCTCCTCGGGCTGCGTCCCTTCGACCTCGACGACGCGGGGCGGGCGGCCTACCACGCGGGCGCGGCCGTCGCCTCCAACTACCTCGTCACCCTGCGCGCGGCGGCGGGCTCGCTGCTCGAGGCGGCGGGCGCCCCGCCCGAGGCGCTCGACCCGCTCATGCGGCGGGTGATCGAGAACGGGTTCGAGCTCACCGGGCCGATCGCGCGGGGCGACTGGGAGACCGTGGAGCGCCACCTGGCCGCGATCCGCGCCGAACGGCCTGAGCTCGAGGAGCTCTACCTCGTGCTCGCGGGGGCGACCGCCGCGCTCGCCGGCCGCGAGCTGCCCGACCTCGCCCGGGCCGGGAGGGCCGGATGAAGGTCGAGCGCACGATCGCCGGCGTGCGCGCGGCCCTCGCGCCCGCGCCGCGACCGCTCGCCCTCGTCCCCACCATGGGGGCCCTGCACGCGGGCCACCTCTCGCTCCTGCAGGCGGCGCGCGCGGAGTGTGAGACCGTCGCGCTGAGCCTCTTCGTGAACCCCGCCCAGTTCGGGGACGCGGGCGACCTCGCCTCGTACCCGCGCGACGAGGAACGCGACCTCGCGCTGGCCGAGGAGGCGGGCGTGGACGTCGTGTTCGCCCCCTCCGCGGCCGAGATGTACCCGCCCGGGTTCCAGACCTGGGTGGAGGTGAGCGAGCTCGGCTCGATCCTCGAGGGTGCGTTCCGGCCCGGCCACTTCCGCGGCGTGGCCACGGTCGTCCTCAAGCTCTTCACCGTCGTCCGGCCCGACCGGGCGTACTTCGGGCAGAAGGACGCGCAGCAGGTCGAGGTCGTGCGCCGGCTGATCGCCGACCTCGCGCTGGAGGTCGAGCTCCGCGTCCTGCCCACGGTGCGGGACGCGGACGGCCTCGCCGTCTCCTCGCGAAACGCGCTGCTCGACCCCGCCGAGCGCAAGCTCGCGCGCGCGCTCCCCCGCGCGCTCGCCACCCGCGACCGGGACGCCGCGCTCGCGCTGCTCCGAGCCTGCGACGGGCTGGAGGTGGACTACGTGGAGGTGGCCGACTTCGACCCGCCCGTGCTCGCCGCCGCCGTACGCGTCGGCAGGACGCGGCTCATCGACAACATCCCCCTGGAAGGAGAGCCATGAGCATCCGTCCCCAGCAGCCCGCGCCGGCGACGCCCGCGCCCGGCAAGCTGCCGCTCACGGAGCTGGCCGAGCTGAAGGCGCGCCGCCAGCCGATCGTCATGGTCACGGCCTACGACGCCCCCGGCGGCCGGCTCGCGGACGAGGCCGGCGTCGACCTCGTCCTCGTCGGCGACTCGGCCGCGATGACCGTGCTCGGGCACGACTCCACCGTCCCGGCGACGATGGAGGAGATGCTCGTCCTCACGCGCGCCGTGGCGCGGGGGGCGCGGCGGCCGCTCGTGGTGGCGGACCTGCCCTTCGGCAGCTTCCAGGTCTCGGACGAGGACGCGCTGCGCAACGCGATCCGCTTCGTCAAGGAGGCAGGCGCGGACGCGGTCAAGCTCGAGGGCGCCGGCCCCACGCTCTCCCGCGTGCGCGCGCTCGTCGGGGCCGGCATCCCGGTGATGGGGCACCTGGGACTCACGCCGCAGTCGGCGACCATGCTGGGCGGCTTCAAGGCCCAGGGCCGGACGGCGGACAAGGCGCTCCGCCTGCTTGCGGACGCCCGGGCGCTCGAGGCGGCCGGCTGCTTCTCGCTCGTGCTCGAGGCGGTCCCGGAGCCGGTGGCGCGGCGCATCTCGGAGGAGCTCGCCATCCCCACCATCGGCATCGGCGCGGGCGCCGCCTGCGACGGACAGGTGCTCGTGTGGCACGACCTGCTCGGGCTCTACCACGGCCGCCCGGCGCGGTTCGTGAAGCGCTACGCCGAGGTGGGAGACGTCATCCGCGACGCCCTGGCCGCGTACGCAGAGGACGTCCGGCAGCGCCGCTTCCCGGAGGAGCAGCACACGTACGCGATCCCCGAGGAGGAGCTCGCGCTCTTCGAGCGCACGGCCTCAGACGAGCGCGAACACGCCGACGAACGCCGCTAGGAGCGCGGCGCCGGCCGCCACCGCGGCGAGGCTGCGCAGCCAGCCCCACCCGTGCACGGTGCGCACGCCGAGGAGGAGCAGCGCGGCCGACCAGGCGCCGAAGGCGAGCTGCGCGACGAGCAGCGCCGTCTCCCCCGCCCCCTCGTCCGGCCCACCCGCGCGGAACGTGTCGCCGCCGTACAGGGCGAGGCGCACGGGGAGCAGGACGAGCAGGGAGAGCGCGAGCGGCGCGAGCGCGAAGCCGAGGATCTGGCGCGAGCGGCGGTAGTCGCCGAGGCTGCCGAGGAGGCGCACGCCGAAGTGGAGCGCGAAGCCGAAGACGAAGTACGCAGCGGCTCCGTACAGGGCCCCGGCCACGAACGCCCACACGGCGAGCAGGAGCGCGTCGTAGTCGGGCTCGTCCAGCAGCCCGCCGGCGGTCGGCGTCGCCAGCACCGTCGCGATCCCCGCGAGCAGCACGAGCAGGAGCAGCGGCTCCGCCCGGGCGGCGACGTCGTCCTCGTCGTCCTCGCGCAGGGCGTGGAACACCGGCCGCGGCCCGAGCAGGACCGCCGGCACGCGCAGCCACCACGCGCGGTCGGGCGTGAGCGACGTCCCCGACGCGGTGCTGGCGGCCATGCCGGGAGCGTAGCCGGGCGCCGATTGAGGGAACTCCGGCTCGCCCGTAGAGTTCTTCCGTGGCCGCGGCAGCCGTGACCTGCGCCGCCTGCGGGACGCCCAACGAGCCGGGACGCAAGTTCTGCGGCGAGTGCGGCGCCCCGCTCGCCGTCGCCTGCCCCGCGTGCGGCACGCCCAACCAGCCCGGGACGAAGTTCTGCGGGGAGTGCGGCTCGCCGCTCGCCGCCTCCACGCCCGCGCCGGCGGCCCCGGCGGCGGAGCGAGCGGCCACCGCCGCTGCCGAGCGGCGGCTCGTGTCCGTCCTCTTCGCCGACCTCGTGGGGCACACGAGCTTCTCGGAGGGGCGCGACGCGGAGGAGGTGCGCGACCTCCTCTCCCGCTACTTCGAGCGCTCGCGCACGGTGATCGAGCGCTACGGCGGGACGGTGGAGAAGTTCATCGGCGACGCGGTCATGGCCGTCTGGGGCACGCCGGTCGCGCGCGAGGACGACGCCGAGCGCGCGGTCCGCGCCGCCCTCGACCTGGTGGACGCCGTCAGCGCGCTCGGATCGGAGGTCGGGGCGAGCGAGCTGCAGGCGCGCGCGGGCGTGCTCACCGGCGAGGCTGCGGTCACGCTCGCGGCCGAAGGCGAGGGGATGGTCGCGGGCGACCTCGTCAACACCGCCTCCCGCATCCAGACGCTGGCCGAGCCGGGGACCGTGCTCGTCGGCGAGGCGACCAAGCGCGCCTCGGAGGCGGCCATCGCGTACGAGGACGCGGGCAGCCACGAGCTCAAGGGGAAGGCCGAGCCGGTGCAGGTCTTCCGGGCGCTGCGCGTGATCGGGCTCCGCCGCGGCGCCGCGCGAGCCGCGGTGCTGGAGCCGCCCTTCGTCGGCCGCGAGCGGGAGCTGCGCCTGGTGAAGGAGCTCTTCCACGCCTCGGCCGAGGATCGCCGGGCGCACCTCGTGTCCGTGGTCGGCATCGGCGGGATCGGCAAGTCGCGCCTGGCGTGGGAGTTCGAGAAGTACATCGACGGCCTCGCCGGCGGCGTGTGGTGGCACGCGGGCCGCTGCCTCGCCTACGGCGACGGGGTCGCCTTCTGGGCGCTCGCGGAGATGGTGCGCGGCCGCGCCGGCATCCTCGAGGACGAGGAGGCCGAGAGCGCGCGGACGAAGCTGCGCACCTCGATCGAGGAGCACGTCGGAGACCCCCAGGAGCGGCGCTTCGTGGAGCCGCGCCTCGCCCACCTGCTGGGGCTCGAGGAGGGAGCGGTGGGCGACCAGGAGAACCTGTTCGCGGCGGCGCGCATGTTCTTCGAGCGCCTCGCCCAGACCGGGCCCACGGTGCTTCTCTTCGAGGACCTGCACTGGGCGGACAGCGCGCTCCTCGACTTCGTCGAGTACCTCGTCGAGTGGTCGCGCGACGTCCCGCTGTTCGTGCTCACGCTCTCGCGCCCGGAGCTGCAGGACCGCCGGCCGACCTGGGGCTCCGGCAAGCGGAACTTCACCTCCATCTTCCTCGACCCGCTCGCCCCGGACGCCATGGAGATGCTGCTCACCGGCCCGGTGCCGGGCCTGCCCGAGGAGCTGCGCGAGCGCATCCTCGAGCGGGCGGAGGGCGTGCCGTTCTACGCCGTGGAGACCGTGCGCATGCTCCTCGACCGCGGGATCCTCGTGCGCGAGGACGGGTCCTACCGGCTCGCCGGCGAGGTCGAGACGCTGGAGGTCCCGGAGACGCTGCAGGCCCTGATCGCCGCCCGCCTGGACGGGCTCGCGCCGGAGGAGCGCCGGATCGCCCAGCAGGCCTCCGTGCTCGGCCGGACGTTCACGCTGCGCGGGCTCGCGAGCGTGTCCGGGCTCGCGGAGGCCGAGCTCGAGCCGCTGCTCGCCTCGCTCGTGCGCAAGGAGGTCGTGTCGCTCCAGTCCGACCCGCTCTCGCCGGAGCGCGGCCAGTACGGGTTCCTCCAGGACCTGGTGAAGAAGGTCGCCTACGACACGCTCTCCCGCAAGGACCGCAAGACGCTCCACCTCGCCGCGGCCGAGCACCTGCGCTCGCTCGGCGAGGAGGACGAGATCGTGGAGGTGATCGCGTCCCACTACCTGGACGCCTACCGGGCCGCTCCCGACGAGCCCGACGCCGAGGAGGTGAAGAGCCGGGCGCTGGACATGCTCGCCCGCTCGGCCGAGCGCACGGCCTCGCTGGGGGCGAACGCGGAGGCGATGGCGCGCTTCCTGGAGGCGGCCTCGCTCGCGACCGACGACCACCGACGGGCCGAGCTCGTGGAGCGGGCAGGCCTCGCGGCGCGCGCCGACGGGCAGTCCTCCGTCGCGATCGAGCACTACCAGGCGGCCGTGGAGACGTTCGAGCGCGCCGGCGACGTGCACGCGGCCGCGCGCGTCTCCGCCCGCCTGGGCGAGGCGATGTGGGACATGGGCCGCCTCGACGACGCGGTCGACCTCATGGAGCGCTCGTTCGCCGTCGTCGCCCAGGAGCCGCAGGACGCCGACCTCGCGACGCTCGCGGCGCAGCTCGGCCGCGTCCTCTACTTCTCCGGCGAGACGCAGGCCGCCGCCGAGCGGCTCGAGGTCGCCCTGGACGCGGCCGAGTCGCTCTGGCTCCCGGAGGTGCTCTCGGAGGCCCTGAACACGAAGTCGCTCACGCTCCTCGCGCGCGGCCGGCCGCAGGAGTGCCTCGCGCTGCTCGAGTACGCGCTCAAGATCGCGCTCGAGGCGGACATCCCCTCCGCGGTGCTGCGTGCGTACTACAACCTGGCCGAGCTCTCGCAGCAGTTCGACAAGTTCGACGAGGCGCGCGACTACGTGCGGCGCGGCATCGAGCTCGCCCGGCGGGTGGGCAACCGCGGCTGGGAGCGCCGCGTGCTCCTCCAGCTCTATCCCTTCTACGCCCTCGGCGAATGGGACGAGCTGCTGCGCGCCGTGGACGCCGTTCCGGACGAGATCGTCAGCGACGACCGCGCGGCCTACGTCGCCCGGCTGCTCGCGGGCGGGCTCGTGCACCTGCACCGCGGCGAGATCGAGAGCGCGCGCCAGCCCCTCGAGATCTTCGCCGCCTCGGGCACGTCCGCGGACGTCCAGGAACGGGCCACCTACGCCGCCACCATCGCCGCCATCCTGAACGCGGAGGGCAACCACGTGGACGCGCTCCAGGCGGTCGAGGAGGCGCTCGCCAGCGGCGAGGAGCTCGGCCGCGGGAGCGAGGGCTTCCGCGAGGGGTTCGTGGTCGCCGTCGACTCGGCGCTCGCCCTGGGCGAGCTCGACCGCGCCCAGGCCGTCCTCGACGAGCTGGCCCGCGTTCCGCGCGGGAAGGTGCCCGCCTACCTGCGAGCGCACGCCGCGCGCTTCGCGGCGCGCATCGCGGCGCTGCGCGGAGGCGGCGACCCGGAGGCGGCGTTCAAGCGCGCGGCGTCCACGTTCCGCGAGATCTCCACGCCGTTCCCGCTCGCGGTCACGCTGCTCGAGCACGCGGAGTGGCTCACGCAGGCCGGTCGGGCGGCGGAGGCCGAGGAGCCCCAGGCGGAGGCGGCGGCCCTCTTCGAGCGCCTCGGCGCCGTGCCCTGGCTCGCGCGGACGCGGCGTCTGACGGCAGCCGCCCAGGTGCCGGCATGACCTGCCCGAGCTGCGGCGCCGACGCACAGGCGGGCCAGCGCTTCTGCGGGGAGTGCGGGACGCCGCTCGAGACCCGCTGCCCGTCGTGCGGCACGCCGAACCCACCGAGCCACAAGTTCTGCGGCGAGTGCGGGTCGCCGCTCCAGGCGAAGCCACCCGCGGGCTCCGCACCGGCGCCTCCGCAGGCCGAGCGCCGGCTCGTCTCGGTCCTCTTCGCCGACCTGGTGGGCTTCACGGCGGCGTCGGCGGACCGGGACCCGGAGGAGACGCGCGAGCTCCTCTCGGCGTACTTCGAGCGCACGCGCACGCTGATCGAGCGCTACGGCGGCACCGTGGAGAAGTTCATCGGAGACGCCGTCATGGCCGTGTGGGGCGCTCCCGTCGCGCAGGAGGACGACGCCGAGCGTGCGGTCCGGGCGGCGCTCGAGCTGGTGGCGGCCGTGCCGGAGCTCCATCCGGCCCTGCAGGCGCGGGCCGGCGTTCTCACGGGCGAGGCGGCAGTGACGCTCGGAGCGGCGGGCCAGGGTATGGTCGCGGGCGACCTCGTCAACACCGCCTCCCGCGTCCAGGCCGCGGCCGAGCCGGGAGCTGTGCTCGTCGGCGAGGCGACCCGCCGCGCGAGCGAGGCGGCGATCGCCTACGAGGATGCGGGCGCGCACGAGCTCAAGGGCAAGACCGAGCCGGTCCCGCTCTGGCGCGCGCTGCGCGTCGTCGCCTCGCGCGGGGGCGAGGGCCGCTCGGCCGGGCTCGAGGCGCCGTTCGTCGGGCGGGACGCCGAGCTGCGCACCGTGAAGGAGCTCTTCCACGCGGCCGCCGAGGACCGCAGGGCCCGCCTGCTCTCCGTCGTCGGCGTGGCGGGGGTCGGAAAGTCCCGCCTCTCGTGGGAGTTCGAGAAGTACCTGGACGGTCTCGCCGACCTCGTCTGGTGGCACCGCGGCCGCTGCCTCTCCTACGGAGACGGCGTCGCCTACTGGGCGCTCGCGGAGATGGTGCGCGGGCGCATCGGCGTGCTGGAGACGGACGACCAGGCGACGACGGCGGCGCGTCTGCGGGCGACGCTCGAGGAGCACTTCGCGGACGCCGAGGAGCGCGCCTGGGTCGAGCAGCGCCTCTCCCACCTCGTCGGGCTGAGCGACCGGGCGGCCGCCGATCGCGAAGACCTCTTCCCCGCCTGGCGCCGCTTCTTCGAGCGGCTCGCCGAGCAGGCGCCCGTCGTGCTCGTCTTCGAGGACCTGCACTGGGCGGACGCGGGCCTGGTCGCGTTCGTCGAGCACCTCCTCGACTGGTCCCGCAACCAGCCCGTCTTCGTGCTCACGCTCTCCCGGCCCGAGATCGTGGAGCGGCACCCCGGCTTCCCGGGGGCGACCCGCAGCGCCACCACGCTGCCCCTCGAGCCGCTCGGCGACCAGGCGATGGACGAGCTCCTGCGCGGCCTCGTTCCCGGCCTCCCGGAGGAGGTGCGAGCCCGGATCCGCGAGCGCGCCGACGGCATCCCCCTGTACGCGGTGGAGACGGTCCGCATGCTGCTCGACCGGGGCCTCCTCGAGCGCGCCGGAAGCGAGTACCGCCTGACAGGCGACGTCGACGCGCTCGACGTTCCCGAGACCCTTCAGGCGCTGATCGCGTCGCGCCTCGACGCGCTCCCGGAGCCGGAGCGCGCCGTCCTCCAGAACGCCGCGGTGCTCGGCAAGACCTTCACCGCTCACGGCCTCGCCGCGCTCGCGGGCCGAAGCGAGGCGGACGTCGAGCCGCTGGCGACGAGCCTCGTCCGCAAGGAGCTGCTCTACCTCGAGACCGATCCCCGCTCCGCCGAGCGCGGTCAGTACGGCTTCCTGCAGTCGCTCGTCCAGCGCGTCGCCTACGAGACGCTGTCCCGGCGCGAGCGCCGCGCCCGGCACATCGCGGTCGCGGAGTACCTGGCGCGCGAGTCGGGCATGGACCCCTCGGAGATCGCGGAGCTGATCGCGGCGCACTACCTGGACGCGTACGAGGCGGATCCGAACGGCGACGACGCCGCCGAGATCAAGGCGGCGGCGAGAACCTGGTTCGTCCGCGCCGCCGAGCGCGCCCTCACGCTGGCTGCGCCCGCCGAGGCCCAGCGTGCGTTCGCGCGGGCGGCCTCGCTGACCGAGGACGACGCCGAGCGCGCGCGCCTCCTGTACGAGGCAGGCGATGCCGGCTGGCGCGCCGGCAACACCGCCGAGGCGGAACGCGCCCTCGTGGAGGCGAGCGAGCTCTACACGAGAGCCCAGCGGCCGTACGAGGAGGCGCAGGCCTCGTCCAAGCTCGCCGCGCTCCTGTACTTCTACGGCCGGATCGAGGAGGCCGTCGCGCGGCTGGAGCGCTCGCTGGCCGTCTTCGGCGAGAGCGGAGACGAGGCGGCCACCGCCACGGTGTGCGTCGAGCTCGGACGCCTGCTCTACTTCGAGGGCGACGAGGAGCAGGCGCTCGCCTACACGGAGCGAGCGCTCGAGCTGGGCGAGCGCCTTCGCCTGCCCGCGGTCGTGTCGCAGGGTCTGAACACGAAGGCCCTCCTGCTGCGGAACCGCCCGTACGAGAGCATCGCGCTCATGCGAGGTGCGCTCGCCCTCGCGCGCGAGTACGACCTGGGGGACGCCGTGAAGCGCGGCTTCATCAACCTCGGGTACGTCCTCTGGGTCACGGGAGCTCCGAGTCACGAGATCGAGGCCGTCACCCGTGAGGGGCTCGCCTACGCGCGGCGGCGCGGAGATCGCGCCTTCGAGCTGAACTTCGTCGCCCAGCTCGTCGGCGGGCTGTACACCGACGGGCGCTGGGACGAGATCGAGCAGCTCGCCGCCGAGGTGCCCGAGGAGATGGTGCGTGTCGGAGACGCGGTGGCGTTCCAGCTTCCGGCCATGCTCGCCCTCATCGCGCTGAACCGCGGCGATCCGGGCCCTGTCGAGGAGCTCGTCGGCGACTGGGCTCGCAGCGACCCGTCGGCGGATTTCCAGGTCGAGGGGTCGCGGCGGTTCGCCCTCGCGCTCGTCGCGGCCGCCGAGGGACGGCACGAGGACGCGCTGACGGCCGCGGCCGAGCAGCTGCGCACCTCGATGGGGCCGGCCAGCATCGAGTCGAACCTCGAGCTGGGGGCGGAAGCCGCCGCTCGGCTCGGCCGGGCGGACGCGCTGGCCGAGCTCCTCCAGCTCGCGGACAAGCCGGAGGTGCCCGTGCCGCTCTCGCTGCGAGCGCTGCGCGACAGCCTGTCGGCGCGGCTCGGCGCGATGCGCGGCGACGACGAGCCGCCCTTCGGGCAGGCGGTCGCGCTCCTGCGCGAGACGGGCACGCGCTTCTGGCTCGGGACCGCGCTCGTCGAGCACGCGGAGTGGCTCGTGGGGCGAGGTCGGGCGCCGGAGGCGGAGGCGGCCCTCGAGGAGGCGCGGCAGATCCTCAACCCCTTGGGCGCGAGGCCGTGGCTCGATCGGATCGCGGGCGTGCAGGAGGCGCTCGCCCACGCCGAGCCGGGAGTCGTCGCGTGAGCGAGGCGAACGCCGAGCTGACCGCCGGCGCGCGCGCGGCGATGCCCTTCGCCGAGACGCTCGGGCTCGAGCTGCTCGCGGCCTCGCCCGAGGAGGTGCGCGCGCGCATCGCCTGGGCGGAGCGGCTGTGCACCGCCGGCGGGATCCTGCACGGCGGCGCGCTCATGAGCCTCGCGGACGCGGCCGGCGCCTACTGCGCCTTCCTCAACCTGCCGGAAGGCGCGGCCGGGACGGCGACGATCGAGTCGAAGACGAACTTCTTCCGCGCCGTCCGGGAGGGGCACGTGCTCGCCAGCTCGCGACCGCTCCACCGGGGGCGCACGACGATCGTGGTCGAGACCGACCTGCACGACGAGGCCGGCCGGCACGTCGCGCGAGTGACGCAGACTCAGGCCGTCCTCGGCGCCTGACCGTCCGAGCGTCGCTCTAGCCTCGGTGCCCGGCACGTGTACCGGCGCTCCGTCTTCGACCGCCTCGCGAAGGGCGTGTCCCGCTTCGCGGGGCACCCGACCGCGTTCGCGGGCGCCGTGGCGATCATCGTCGTCTGGCTCGCCGCCGGCCCGCTCTTCTCCTTCAGCGACACCTGGCAGCTCGTCATCAACACGGCGACGACGATCGTCACGTTCCTCATGGTCTT
Organism: Gaiellaceae bacterium; assembly: GCA_035574435.1. GTDB lineage: Bacteria > Actinomycetota > Thermoleophilia > Gaiellales > Gaiellaceae > GMQP-bins7. The sequence goes on from DATLYU010000036.1 coordinate 11,981, forward strand.
CCTCATCCAGAACACGCAGAACCGGGAGAGCGCCGCCATCCAGCTCAAGCTGGACGAGCTCGTGCGCGCGACGAAGGGCGCGCACAACGGGCTGCTCGACCTGGAGGAGCTGTCGGAGAAGGAGCTGGAGGCCTTCCGGCAGGCCTACCTCGAGCTCGCCCGCCAGGCGCGCGAGGAGATCCGGCGCGGCGCCTCCGACACCGGGGCGCCTCGCATCGAGTTCCCGCGCCTGGAGTGACCGCCGGGCGACCGCTCGCCGGCGCGGCGCCCGTGCCGTGACTAGAGTCGAGGCGTGCGAGCGCGACGGTGGCTTCCCGCTCTCCTCGTCTGCCTTCCCGCTGCGCTCGTCGCGGCGCTCGCCTGGGTCACGATCGGCTTCCTGCCCGTCCGGGAGGCGGTCGGCGGCCCCTTCGACCGGGCGACGCTGACGCCGCTGCAGCTCCTCGAGCGGAGCGGCGCCCGCTGGGGGACGACGTGGAGCACCTTCGGCGCCTCGCCGGCGCGGACGCGCTACGTGCCGTCGGCGCTGCGGCCGCCCTTCCGCCTGCTGTACCGCATCCCCGGCCGGAGCCTGATCGAGATGCCGCCAGCGGTCACGGACTCGCACGTCGTCTTCGGCACCCACGACGGGGAGGTGGTCGCGGCGCGCGTGGAGGACGGCTCGCGCGCCTGGGAGACGAGCATCGGGGGCTGCATCGCCTCCGCGCCGGCGGTGCGCGGCGACGTCGTGTACGTGGGGTGGGCCGGGCCGGCGCCGTGCGGGCTCCCCAAGGACGGACGGGGCGGGATCGTCGCGCTCAGCCTGGCCACGGGCGAGCTGCTCTGGCGGTTCAGCCCCGGGAACGTGGAGTCGAGCCCGGCGGTGGTCGGAGACCTGCTCGTCTTCGCCGCCTTCGAGAGCCGCCGCGCCTCGCGCGTCTTCGCGCTCAGCCTGACCCCGCCGCGCCGCGTCGTCTGGAGCTACCCGCTCGCGAGCAAGGTCGCCTCCAGCCCGACCGTGGTCGGGCGCACGCTGTACGTCGGCGCCTACGACCGCCAGCTGTACGCCTTCGACGTCCGCACCGGACGGCTGCGCTGGACGGCGGGCGCGTTCACCGTGGACGCGGAGGCCCGCCTCCTCCTCGGCCTGCGCAGCCTCGTCAGCCGCAGCTCGTGGACCGAGGGCGGCTACTACGCGACGCCCGCCGCCGCCTACAACCGCGTGTACGTGGGCGTGATCGACGGCGTCTTCTCCGCGTTCGACGCCCGCACGGGCAGCCTGCGCTGGAGCCGCGTCCTGGACGGCTCCATCTACGGCTCGGCTGCGGTCTGGAACGAGCACGTGTACGTGGGCACGACGGCGGGAGCGTTCTACGCGCTCTCGGCCCGGGACGGCCGCGTCCTCTGGCAGCGCGACCTGGGCGGGAAGATCCTCGGCTCGCCCACGGTCAGCAACCGGCGCGTGTACGTGTCCACGACGAGGCGCGAGACATGGGTGCTGTTCGCGCGCACGGGCGAGGTGGACTGGCGCTTCGCGGACGGCTACTACTCGCCGCTCGTCGTCGCCGGCGAGCGCGCGTACCTCGTCGGCAAGGGGCGGATCTACGCGCTCGCGAACGCGCCCGGCGAGCGCGCGGCGGTGGCGACGACCCCGGCGCCGCGCAGGCTCCAGTCCGCGGGCTGACCCGGGGCCTCAGGCGGCCGCCGCCGCCGGCTGCGCGAGCGCGGCGCGCAGGAACTGCCCCGTGTACGAGCCCTCCACGAGCGCCACCTCCTCGGGCGTCCCGGCCGCGATCACCTCGCCCCCCTCGTCCCCGCCCTCGGGGCCGAGGTCGACGATCCAGTCCGCCTGCTTGATCACGTCCAGGTTGTGCTCGATCACGAGCACCGTGTTGCCCGCGTCCACGAGCCGCTGCAGCACCTCCAAGAGCTTCTCGATGTCCGCGAAGTGCAGGCCCGTGGTCGGCTCGTCCAGGATGTACAGCGTCCGCCCGGTCGCCACCTTGGACAGCTCGGCGGCGAGCTTCACCCGCTGCGCCTCCCCGCCCGAGAGCGTCGTCGCCGGCTGGCCCAGGCGGATGTAGTCGAGCCCCACGTCGTGCAGCGTCTGCAGGCGGCGCCGGATCTTCGGGATCTTGGCGAAGAACTCGAGCGCCTCCTCCACCGACATCTCGAGCACGTCCGCGATCGAGCGGCCCTTGAAGCGCACCTCGAGCGTCTCCTTGTTGTA
>DATLYU010000037.1:0-6239 GCA_035574435.1 Gaiellaceae bacterium
GCCGCCGAGACGCGCCGCCGCCCCCGGCTCGCGCCCGGGCTCGAGGTTGTGCTCGACGCGGAAGCCCGCGGCCGCGGCCGCGTCCAGCCCGTACAGGCTGTAGCGCTCCGGCGCGTGCGGTCCGCCGCGGAGCGCGGCGCGGCGGAGGGCCGAGTCGCGGTAGAGGAAGAACGCGGTCGGCATGCCGGCTGGGTCGTCCACGCGCGCGGAACGGTAGAGGACCCGCCTGCCCGGCGCGGTACCGTAGGGGCCGGTGCACCGGACGAGGACACGCTTCGCCGCGCGCGTCAACCACGTCGCCTCCGCGCTCGAGCGGCGCGGGATCCGGGCGACGTACGCGCTGCACGACCGCCTGCTCTCGAACCGCGCAGCCCGCCGGCGCTTCTCGGGCAGCCGGCCGGAGCTCGACGAGGTCCAGGGCCGGATCCTGGCCGGCCTCTCCGCGGAGGGCTACGCCGTCGCGACTGCGGCAGAGGTGCTCGGCGACGACCTGTGGAGCGAGATCGAGGCCCACGGGGCGGCCTTCCGCGAGCGAACCGCGCGGGCGATCGCGGAGGGCAGCGAGGACGTGCGCGTCCGCCCCGGCAAGGAGTTCGTGGTACGCGAGCTGAGCTACGGCGTCGAGGTCGGGCCCGAGCACCCCTGGCTGCGGGCCTGCCTCTCGCGGCGGCTGCTGGACGTCGCGAACACGTACCTGGGGCTGTGGTCGAAGCTCGAGTACGTGGATCTCTGGTACTCGGTGCCGCAGGCCGCAGGCGCCGAGCGGGTGGCCTCGCAGCGCTGGCACCGCGACTTCAACGACCGCAAGCTCGTGAAGGCGTTCCTCTACCTGGTGGACGTGGACGAGAGCATGGGGCCCTTCGAGTACGTGCCCGGCAGCGCCGGCGACGGCCCGTACGCGTCCGTCTGGCCCTGGCGCCCGCTGGGCGAGAACTACCCCTCGCAGGAGGAGTTCGCGGAGCGCGTCCCGGAGGCCTCGGTGCGCACCTTCACCGCGCCGCGTGGGACGCTCATCCTCTGCGACACCTCCGGCTTCCACCGCGGCGGCCTGAGCACCACCGAGCCGCGCGTGCTCGCGACCGTCACGTACTCCTCGCCCGCCTCGCTGGCCTCGCTCACCGAGCGCAGCTTCGCCTACACGGGCGCGCTCGACGCGCTCGACCCGGTCGCCCGCTTCGCGCTCTCCTAGGAACTCGTTTCAGAGTGGGCGCCCGTCGAGAGGCGGATGCGCTGGAGGGCGTGAGGCAAGGACGCAGGGAGCGCCCAGATCAAGCCGATCTGGGCGCGACCGAGGACGCAGCCTCGTGCTCTCCAGCGCCGCACATCGACATGGCCGCTCATTCTGAAGCGAGCTCTAAACCGCGAGCTCCGCGCGCAGCTCGCGCAGGCCGACGAGCGCCTCCACCCGCCCTGCCGCCTTCGTCTCCTGCACGAGCGGCTGGTTCGAGCGGTGGAGCCCCTTGCGCGGCTCGTGGTGCAGGTGGAGGAGCGTCGCGCGCGGCCCGGGCCAGCCGCAGCGCAGGCCGGCGTGACGCAGCCGGGCGGCCAGGTCCTCGTCCTCCCCGCCCCAGCCCTCGAAGCGCTGGTCGAACCCGTTCACGCGCTCGAAGTCCTCGCGCCACACCCCGGTGAAGTAGCCGTAAGCGTCGTACGGGGGCACGAAGTCGGCCAGGTGCGGGCGCCACGGCCGCCGCCGGTCGCGCAGCGGGAAGAGGACGCCCGGCCGGCCCGGGTAGCGTCCTCGGGCGACGAGCGCCCGAGGCCGGCGCAGGACCCACCCGAGCGCGGACCAGCGCCAGACCGGGAGCCCCCGCTCGAGCACGCTCCGGGTCAGCTCCGGCGGGAGCAGGAGCCGCTTCGAGGCGAGGAACCAGCCCGGGCGGGACGCGCGGCGGACGGCCTGCAGGAAGCCGCGCCTGGGGAGGACGTCCCCGTCCAGGAAGAGGAGGAGCTCGCCGCGAGCGGCGAGCGCGGCGAGGTTGAGCACGCGCGTCTTGCGCCAGCCCTCGTCCGGCTGCCACGCGTGCTCGACGCGCAGCCCGCGCCCGTGCCAGGCCTCGATCACGTCGCGCGTCGCGCTGCCGGAGCCGTCGTCGGCCACGACCACCTCCGTCGCGGCGTCGGCGTCCTCGGCGAGCGCGCGGAGCTGCGCGTCGAGCGCGGCGGGCCACTCGTACGTCGCGAGCACGACGCTGACCAGCGGCCACGGCGCCCAGGTCACGGGACTCCGAAGGGGGCCGGGTCCACGTCCACCCGCGGCCCCTTCGCGTACCACTCGAGCTTCCAGCTGCGGCCCGCGCGGCGGTAGGCCGCAAGTCGGCGGTCGCGGAAGCGGAGGTAGCGCAGCCGGGCCGGCACCCCGCGCAACCCGCGCTTGAAGAGCCCGGTCTCCCACGCGCTCGGCCGCCCGGCGGGAGGATCGAGCCCCGGGGTGCTCGAGCGGCGCAGGAAGCAGACGTGCAGGAGCCGGAGCGGATCCGTCTCCCAGGTCGTGTCCTCGGACAGGTACCGGACCGACTCCCAGTCGAACCCGTTCGCGAACTCGGGCTCGCCCGCGTGGAGGCGCTCTGGGCATCCCGTCCAGCGCGAGACCGCGGCGAAGTTGAAGAGCTTCGTGACCGGGCGCGAGGGCGGGGCGAGGAACCCGGACGCGCGTCCGGCCTCGAGCCGGTCGCAGTTCAGCACGTGCGCCTTGAGCCGGAACACGTCGTCGTGCGCGCCCGCCTCGAGGTCGGCGCGGAGCCGCGCGAGCGCCGCGGGGTCGTACAGCTCGTCGCCGTCCACGCCCAGCACCCACGTGCGCGTGCCGGCATACCGCTCGAGGACGCGATGCGACGTGGACGCGTCGTTCGAGCGCACGACCTCCACGTGGTCGAGCTCCCGCGCGAGCTCGCTCAGGATCTCGGGCGTACGGTCGCTCGACAGATGGTCGAGGACGTGGATCCGGTCGCAGAACGCCGCCACGTTGCGGATCGCGCGCTCCAGGAAGACGTCCTCGTCGCGCACGAGCACGCTGCCCACGACCTGCACGGCGTCACCGCTCCTCGGTCGTCCACTCGAGCAGCGGCCGGACGACGCCCTTCCACTGGCCGGTGAAGAGGCCCTTCGCGGAGTCGCCCTCGCCGGGGTCCTGGACGTGGAAGGCCACCGCCTCCCGCTGGCCCGCGTGCGGGTACAGCTTCGGCCCCGTGATGGAGCAGATACCGACGTCCACGGTGACGAGCCCCTCGTTCAGCAGGTTGCCGGGGATCCAGGCGGTGGACACGTACTCGCCCGGAGCGGCCGGCTCGCTCCAACGCGGGCTCGTGTCCATCGCGTTGAAGGCCACCTGGCCCTGCCGGTCGTACACCTTGATCTTGGGGAAGAGCGCCTCGCGCCCGCGCTCGAGCACGGCGAAGCCGATCTCGATCCCGACCGGCCGCCGCACGTCCACCGCGTCGAGCGCGTCGCCCTCCTCACCGACCACGCGCACGGAGCGCAGGCGCACCAGGTGGTTGCCCGGCGCGCTGGCCAGGTCCGGCCACGTCCTCGCGGAGCCCGAGCCGCCGACCGTCTGCAGGTAGCGGGCGACGACCTCGCCGGCCGGCCCCTCGTCCGCGATGCGCCCGTGGTCGAGCTGCAGCGCGCGGTCGCAGAGCTGCGCCACGGCCTGCATCTGGTGGGAGACGAAGAGCACCGTCCGGCCCGACTGGCTCAGGTCCTCCATGCGCCCGAGGCAGCGCTTCTGGAACTCGGCGTCGCCGACGGCGAGCACCTCGTCGACGAGGAGGATCTCCGGCTCCAGGTGCGCCGCGACGGCGAAGGCGAGCCGCACCGACATCCCGCTCGAGTAGCGCTTGACCGGCGTGTCGATGAACTGCTCCACGCCGGCGAACTCGACGATGTCCGCGAACTTGCGCTCGATCTCCCGGCGCTTCATCCCGAGCACCGCGCCGTTCAGGTACACGTTCTCGCGGCCGGTGAGCTCGGGGTGGAAGCCGGTGCCGACCTCGAGCAGGCTGCCTACGCGCCCGCGGATCTCCGCCCGGCCCTCGGTCGGCGTGGTGATGCGCGTCAGGACCTTGAGGAGCGTGGACTTCCCGGCGCCGTTGCGTCCGATGATTCCCAGCACCTCGCCCTCGGGCACCGCGAACGAGACGTCGCGGAGCGCCCAGATCTCCTCGTGGTGGCGGGCGCGCTCGAGCCGGGCGAGGCGGCGCGCCGCGGCCGCCAGCGAGTCGCGCAGCGTGCCGTAGGCACTCTGGAGCTCGCCGATGCGATAGCGCTTGGAGATCCCCTCGACGACGATCGCCTGGGCCATCAGATCGTGTCCGCGAAGCGGGGCTCGGAGCGCCGGAAGTACCACAGCCCGACGACGAGGACGACCACGGTGGAGGCGACGCTGACCAGCGTCTGGCCGAGCTCGGGCGGGCCGGTGTTCAGCATGCCCCACTGGAAGCCGTTGATCACCGCCGTCATCGGGTTGAGCGAGAGCACCCACTGCCAGTGGCTCGGGAGCGCGTCGATCGCGTACACGACGCCCGAGAGGTAGAGCCAGATCTGCATGAGGAAGGGGATGGCGTACGGGACGTCGCGGTAGCGGACGTTGACCGCGGAGAGCAGGAGCGCGGTCCCGAGCGCCGCGACGAAGGCCATGAGCAGGAAGAGCGGGGCGAGGACGACGGCAGTGCTCGGCCAGACGTCGAACCAGGCCATCATCCCGACGAGCACGACGCTCGCGAGCAGGAAGTCCACGACCGGCACGCTCACGCCCGCGAGCGGGAGGAGCACGCGCGGGAAGTACACCTTCGTGACGAGCCCGCGGTTGGAGACGAGGCTGACGCTGGCGACGGCGACCGCGGAGGCGAAGTAGGTCCACGGCAGCAGCGCCGAGTACGTGAAGATCGGGTACGGGATGCCCTTGGAGGGGAAGTTCGCGAACCGCCCGAAGACGAACGTGAAGACGACCATGGTCAGGAAGGGCTGCAGGATCGCCCAGGCGACGCCGATGGACGTCTGCTTGTAGCGGACGGCCACGTCGCGCCAGACGAGGCGCGCGAGGAGCTCGCGGTAGTGCCAGAGCTCGCGCAGGTCGACGTGCGGCCAGCGCGGCGCAGGCTTGATGACGGTCAGGCGCTCTGCTCTCGGCTGGGATGGTGCGGCCGCGTCGCCGTCCGCCGTCTCGAGCTCAGGGACCTCGAGCTCGGTGTCGGTCATCGGGCCGATGCTAGCGACGGCCTCGGCGCAGGCGGCGCAGGAGCCGGAACACGCGCGGCCAGAAGCCGGCCTCGAGCGCGGCGATGCGGAGCTCGAGCTCGCGGATGTGCGCGTCGAGCGCGACCAGGTCCACCTCCCCGACGGCGGCGCATTCGACGGCGTACGACGCATCGTCCACGATCGTCGGCACGCGGAGCTCGAGCCCGGCGAGCGCGTAGGCGCCCGGCGCGCCCGCCGGCCGCGCCGCGCGCAGCGCCGCGAGCGCCTCCCGCAGGCGCGCGTCCTCGACCAGCCGCCCGGCGGCGAGGGCCGTCTGCGCGTCGGGCTCGTCGGGGTCGTCCGGGAAGCGGAGGAGCTCGATCGGGTACCAGGCGCGGAGCGGAACCCGGCGGCCGCGCTGCGTGGGGTCGGCGAGGTCGACGGCGAGGCCGGGCTCGCCGCGGAAGAGCGGGCGGAGGAGGTCGGCCGGCCGCTCGCCCTCGCGCCGCCCCTCGACGAGCAGCGAGCGGCGGAGCGTCCGCTCCTCGGGCGTCCCGGGCCGGGTCGGCTCGACCGGCTCGAACCGCCGCTCGAGCGCCTGCACGACGGCGTAGCGCTCGGGGACGACGGCCAGCACGTCGCCTAGGCTCTCGCCGCGCGGCCACCAGAACTCGCCCGCGGCGCCGACGAGCACCCAGTCCGCCGCGTGCTCGGCGACGGCCCGGGGCGCGAGCTCGACCGCGCTCGGGAGGTCGTGGATGTGCACGCGGCCCGTCTCCCCGTAGGCGGCGAGCACCGGCCGGGACGCCTCGGGCGCGTGGCGCGCGGCCACGAGCACCGCGTCCACGCCGGCGGCGAGGTGGAAGGCGAGCTGCGCGTCGAGGACCTCCGGCGCGGCGCCGGTGGCGTCGAGGGCGAGGACGATGACCACGGCGGCCGAGCCTAACGAAGCCGCGTGTGCCCGGCCCGCGCCTGCCGCCCTCGCTCGCACCGGGCAACCCGCGGGTCGAGGTCGTCGAGCCGCCGCTGCAGCCGCAGCAGCGCGCGCTCGTGAAGCGCGGCGG
>DATLYU010000038.1:0-5955 GCA_035574435.1 Gaiellaceae bacterium
CGGAGACGGCGCCGGGGCCACGTACCCGTGGCCGTGCGACCACTGCCGCATCTGCGACTTCCGCGCGCTCTGCGGGCAGCAGCTGCGCGACGACGACCACCCCGTGCTCGTCGCCGGGCTCGGGCGCCGGCACGCGGAGCGGCTGGCGGAGGCGGGGATCCCGACGCTGGAGGCGCTTGCGCTTACGCCGATTGACGAGTCAGTCGACGGCATGCGCCCGGAGACCTTCGAGAAGCTCCGCCACCAGGCCGAGCTCCAGCTCCACCTCCGGCGCAGGGGCGAGCGGCGCATCGACCACCTCCCCGACGAGGAGGGGAAGGGCTTCCGCATGCTGCCCGCGCCGTCGCCGGGCGACGTCTGGCTCGACCTCGAGGGCCATCCCTTCTTCGAGCCGGCGCGCGGGCTCGAGTACCTGTTCGGCTGGTGCTACCGCGACGAGGTCGGGGAGCTGCGCTACGAGGCCGCCTGGGGAACCGACCGCGCGGGCGAGAAGGCCGCCTTCGAGCACTTCGTCGACTGGCTGGTCAATCGACGGAAGCGCTACCCCGACCTGCACGTCTACCACTACGCCTCCTATGAGCGGGCCGCGCTGCGACGGCTCATGGGCGAGCACTCCACGCGCGAGCGCGAGATCGACGACTGGCTGCGCCAGGAGGTGCTCGTCGACCTGTACCGCGTCGTCCGCCAGGCGCTGCGCGCCTCGGTCGAGAGCTACTCGATCAAGGAGATCGAGAAGCTATACGGCTTCGAGCGCACGGCCGAGGTCGCGGGCGGCGACGAGTCGGTCGTCCTCTTCGAGCGCTGGCTGGAGGCGCGAGAGGACGCGCTGCTCGAGGGCATCCGCGCCTACAACGAGGAGGACTGCCGCTCGCTGCAGGAGCTGCACGAGTGGCTCCTGCGACGCCGGCCGCCCGGCCTCCCCTGGCGCCCGCCGCCCGAGGGCCGCGAGCCGAGCGAGGAGGCGGAGGAGCGCGACGCCGAGCGGGCCGCGCTCGCCGCGTCGCTGCTCGAGGGCGCCGAGGAGGGCGACCCGCGCTTCTGCCTCGCGCACCTCCTCTCCTACCACCGTCGCGAGGCGAAGGCGCAGTGGTGGGAGTGGTTCCACCACAACTCGCTCGTGGGGGAGGAGTTCCTCGAGGACACGGACACGATCGGCGGCATCGAGCTCGTGGAGGAGCCCGTTGCGGACAAGCAGTCGCTCGTCTACACGCTCTCCTTCCCGCCGCAGGAGCACAAGATCGACGGCGAGTGCGTGGATCCCGCGACCGGGAAGACCTACCACGTGCAGGTGGACGACGAGCACGGCCTGATCACGCTCAAGCGCCGGCGCAGCCGCGCGGCGGAGCCGCTCCCGGCGGCGCTCATTCCGCCCCCGCCGATCCCGGACACGGAGCAGCGCAAGGCGGTGGAGCGCTTCGCGCGCGCGTACGCCGCCGGCGGCGGACAGCAGGCGCTCGTCGAGGTGCTGGAGCGGCGCCCGCCGCGCGCGCGGCTCGACCTCCCCGTGCCGGAGGCCGCGCTCTCCCTGGACGGGAGCTACCTCTTCGTGCAGGGCCCGCCCGGCTCGGGGAAGACCTGGCAGGGCGCGCAGGCGGCGGTCGCGCTCATGCGGGCCGGACGGCGCGTGGGCGTCACCTCGCTCAGCCACAAGGCGATCGGGAAGCTCCTCGCCGAGATCGAGCGCGAGGCGCGCGAGCAGGGCTTTCGCTTCCGCGGGCGCAAGAAGTCCTCGGGCGACGAGGACTCGCGCTTCGTCGGCGACTTCGTCGACTCGAGCGACGCCTGGCAGGCGCTGCTCGACCCGGAGCTCCAGCTCGTCGCCGGGACGGCGTGGCTCTTCGCGCGCGAGCAGTTCGCGGGCTTCTGCGACACGCTAATCGTGGACGAGGCGGGCCAGGTCGCGCTCGCGGACGTGGTCGCGATGGGGCACGCGGCGCGCAACCTCGTCTTCCTGGGCGACCCGAACCAGCTTCCGCAGGTCTCGCAGGGCGCGCATCCGGAGGCGGCGAAGCGCTCCGTGCTCCAGCACCTGCTCGGCGAGGAGGAGGAGACGGTGCCGCCCGACCGCGGCCTCTTCCTCGCGGAGACCTGGCGTCTGCGGCCCGAGCTCGCCGCCTTCACCTCCGACGCGTACTACGCCGGCCGGCTCGAGCACGCGCGGATCTGCGCGCGGCGGAGCGTGGCCGCGGGCGACGGCCTCGTCTTCCGCGCGGTCGAGCACGTGGGCAACGGGCAGCTGTCCTGGGAGGAGGCGCGCGCGGTGGCCGCCGCGATCGAGGCGCTGCTCGGCACCGAGTACGCGGACGAGAGGGGGCGGAGGCGACCGCTCGGCGTCGAAGACGTCCTCGTCGTCACCCCGTACAACGCCCAGGTGCGCGCGCTCCGCGCGTGCGTGCCGGGCGGCGTACGCGTGGGCACGGTGGACAAGTTCCAGGGCCAGGAGGCCCCCGTCGTGCTCGTCTCGCTCGCCAGCTCGAGCGGGGAGGAGGCCCCGCGCGGGCTCGCCTTCGTTTTCAACCGCAACCGGATCAACGTCGCCACCTCGCGCGCGCAGTGCCGCGTGGAGCTCGTCTGCTCGCCGCGCCTGCTGGAGGCGGACTGCCGCTCGGTCGTCGACATGCGGCTCGCGAACGCCCTCTGCCGCTTCGTCGAGCTGGCTTCGGAGCGGGTGGGGTGAACCTCGCTCGCTCAGATCCGGAGCCAGCGCCCGGCCATCTCCCCGCTGCTGCGGAACGGGGCGTCCGGCGCCTGCGCCTGCCAGCGGAAGCCGAAGGGGTCGCGGAAGCGGACGTGGTCCGGGCGCTCCTCGAAGACGTCCGCCGACGCCGGCAGCCGCTCGCGCAGCGTCGCGAGCTCCTCCGGTGCGAGCCCGATCGAGATCTCGTGCAGCGTCCCCGGGAAGGGCGAGCCGTGGAGGAGGGCGAGCACGAAGCCGTCCCGCTCGAGCGCGACCAGGCCGAGCTCGATGCCGGCGGCCCGGGCGTCGGCCCAACCCTTCTCCGGAGGCAGCGTCCGCCAGACACCGTCGACCTCCGCCTCGCGGAAACGGAGCGCCATGCCGAAGACGCCTGCGTAGAACGCCTCCGCCGCTCGCAGGTCGGGCACGAAGAGCGCGACGTACTTCACGCGCACATGCGGATTCTGGACACGCCCGGCCGCGAGCGCCATGACTGAGCCGCCGTTGCGCCCGCAGGACCGTCGTTTGTCGGTCGCGCCCCGCGGGGAGAACCATCCCATGGCGGTTCCCTCGCGGCAGGCGATGCTCGACGGCGACGGCCCCGAGGTCGTCGGCCGCGAGCTGGAGGTGGAGGAGCTGCTGGCGCTGGCGGCGCAGCTCCGGATCCGGGATGAGCGGCCGAAGGAGTGAGCATGGCGGAGCAGGAGAAGACTCCCGAGGAGCAGGCCGAGGAGTCGGGCTACGGCGGTACCGTGCAGGGCGATCTCGACCAGGCGCCCGGGCAGGAGCTGCCGCTCGCGCGCCAGCCGGGGCAGGCGGGCGCGGAGGAGACAGAAGAAGCGAAGCAGCCCGGGGAGGCGGCGCCGCCCGAGCCCCCGCCGGCCGCTTGAGCCGCCGCGCCCGCGGATAGGCTGTCGCCGTGGAGCTGGGCGTCGGCGACCTGGTCGTGTACGGGACGCACGGGATCGGTCGCGTGGCCGCCCGTGAGCAGAAGGTCGTCCTGGGCACGAAGCAGGAGGTGATCGTGCTCGAGCTCGAGGATGGGCTGACGATCACGCTCCCGCTCGCGCGCGCCCAGGAGCAGCTCCGCCCGCTCGTCGGCAAGGCCGACCTGCGGCGCATCCGCGAGGCGCTCCGCCAGGACCGCGAGCTGAGCTCGGACCCGTGGCTCTCGCGGCGGCGCGACCTGCTCGCGAAGCTCTCCGGCGGCGACCCGGTCGAGCTCGCGGAGATCGTCGGCGACGGCGCCCGCCGCGAGCGCGAACGGCGCGCCAAGGGCAGCAAGCCCACGCTCTCCGCCGGCGAGCGCGAGGTGTTCATGAAGGCGCGCAAGCTCCTCTCGGAGGAGATCGCGCGCGCCCGCGGGATCTCGCCCGAGGAGGCGGACGCCTGGATCGAAGAGCAGCTCGCGCGCGACGAAGGCTAGGTCGCGGCTACCAGCGCGAGCGGCGGCCGCGGCGGCTCGTGTACACGAGACGCGCGCGCGCCACCGGCAGCCCCGCCTCCTCGAACTGCTCGCGGTGCCCGAGACGGCTCGCGACCCGGCTCGTCTCCGCCTGCTGCTCGGGCAGGACGAACGTGGTCGCCGTCCCGCTGCGTCCCGCGCGGCCGGTGCGGCCCGTGCGGTGCACGTAGCCCTTGTCCTCCTCCGGCGGGTCGTAGTTGACGACGTGCGCGACGTCCTCGATGTCGAGCCCGCGGGCGGCCACGTCCGTCGCCACGAGGACGGGCACGCGCCCGCTCTCGAAGCGCGCGAGCGCCCGCTCCCTGGCCGCCTGGGACATGTCTCCGTGCATGGCCACCGCCTGCACGCCCTGCGCGGCGAGCTTGCGGGCGAGCCGGTCGGCACCGCGCTTCGTGCGCACGAAGACGAGCGTCAGCCCGTCCGTCTCCCGCAGGTGCGAGACGAGGGTCTCCACCTTCGAGTCGGGCTGCACGGCCACGAAACGGTGCGCGATGTCGCCGGGGGCGCGGCTCGTCGGGAGCTGCGCCTCGTACCGAGACGCCCCGCTCGTGTACTCGCGTGCGAGCTCGCCCACCTCGCCGTCGAGCGTGGCCGAGAAGAACATGGTCTGCCGGTTGCGCGGCAGGCGCCGCACGATCCGGTCGACCTGCGGCTTGAAGCCCATGTCGAGCATGCGGTCGGCCTCGTCGAGGACGAGGATGCGGACGGCCGCGAGGTCGAGCAGGCGCCGGTCGAGGAGGTCCTGCAGGCGCCCCGGCGTCGCGACGACGACGTGCGCGCCGCGCGCCCGCTCGGCCTGCTGGCGGAGCGGAGCGCCGCCGTGCACGACCGCCACGGCGAGCCCCTGCACGGAGGCGACGCTCGTGAGCTCGTCGCGCACCTGGCGCGCCAGCTCGCGCGTCGGTACGAGCACGAGCGCGCTCGGGCGCCGGTCGCCCGGGCTCGTGCGCTCGACGATGGGGATGGCGAAGGCGAGCGTCTTGCCCGAGCCGGTCGGCGACTTGGCGAGCACGTCCAGGCCCGCCAGCGCGTCCGGGAGGACGCGGGCCTGGATCTGGAACGGCTCGTGGATCGAGCGGGCGGCGAGCGCGCCGGCGACGCGCTCGGACACGCCGAGCTCGCGGAAGGACTGCTGAGACACGTTGTTCACTCCTTTGGTTCGTTCGAGATTCGCCTACCTCGAACGTCCGAAGGAGGAACGAGAAGCTCATCTCACCGGCCGGCACCATTGCCGACCGTCGCCGCAGGGTAGCAGCAACCCGGACGGTCAGCGCTCGCTGCCCTGCAGGGCGTGCACGTTCGCCGCCTGCGGGCCCTTCGCGCCGGTCGTGACCTGGAATTCCACGCGCTGTCCCTCCTCCAGCGAGCGGTACCCCGTCGCCTGGATGGCGGAGAAGTGCACGAACACGTCCTGGCCCGAGTCGTCCTGGATGAAGCCGTAGCCCTTCTCGCTCGAGAACCACTTGACGACGCCGGTATGCAGCGGGCCGCTGTCCACGTGATCTCCTTTCGGTCGCACGGGAGCCGGGTTCCCGGGCCCCGGCGCCCGCAAACGCCCGCCCGCGCGTGCGAGACTGCCGGCCATGGCCGTCCGGGAGCGTGCCCGCTGAGGAAGCTGCAGAGCCAGGGCGTCCACCACATCACGCTCGTCGGGGCCGACCGGCAGACGTCGATCGGCTTCTGGGAGGGCGTCCTCGGCATGCCGTTCGTGTTCGAGCAGCCGAACCTGGACAACGCCGCCGAGAGCCACCTCTACTTCGACCCCGGCGACGGCCGCCTGATCACCGTCTTCACGAGCGAGGAGCGCACGCCC
>DATLYU010000039.1:0-11845 GCA_035574435.1 Gaiellaceae bacterium
GGCGGGAGGCGACCGCGTGGCTGCGCGAGCTGGCCGACGGCGGCCGTGCGGCGGCGGTGCGGGTGGCGGCCGTCTTCCCCGAGCCGACGCCGTACCGCGCGCCGCTCCTCGACCGGGTGGCGGCGCGACCGGAGATCGAGCTGAGCGTCATCTACGCGGCCGACACGGTGGCCGACCGGACGTGGGAGGTGGCCCCGCGCCACGAGGCGCGCGTGCTGCGGGGGCTGCGCGTGCCCGGCGCGCGGGCGCTCGTCCACCACGACTACCCGCTGACGCCGGGGGTCGTCCCCGCGCTCGCCCGCCTGCGGCCCGAGGTCGTCGTCGTCTCGGGCTGGAGCACGTTCGCCGCGCAGGCGGCGATCGCCTGGTGCCGCGCGCGCGGCGTGCCCTACGTGCTCGTCGTGGAGAGCCACGACGAGGGGCCGCGCCCTGGCTGGCGGCGCCGGGTGAAGGGCGCCGTCGTGCCCCGCGTCGTGCGTGGCGCGGCCGGCGTGCTCGTCACCGGGACGCTCGCGCGCCGCTCGATGGTGGCACGCGGCGCCGCGCCGGAGCGCGTGCGGGTCTTCGCGAACACGATCGACGTGGAGGCGTTCGCCCGGCACGCGGCCGGGCTCGCATCGCGTCGGAAGGAGCTGCGCGCCGCCTTCGGCGTGCACGAGGACGAGGTCGCGGTCCTCTGCGTCGCCCGCCTCGTGCCCGAGAAGGGGCTCGGCACGCTGCTGCGGGCCGTCGCCGAGGCCGGGAGCGGTCTCTCGCTGCTCGTGGCGGGCGACGGGCCGGAGCGCGCGGCGCTCGAGCGCCGCGCCGAGGAGCTGGGCGTGCGCCTGCGACTGGCCGGCGACCTGCCGTGGGAGCGGATCGCCGAGGCGTACGCCGCCGCGGACGTGTTCGCGCTCCTCTCGGAGCGCGAGCCGTGGGGCGTGGTCGTCAACGAGGCGGCGGCGTGCGGCCTCCCGCTCGTGCTCTCGGACCGTGTCGGCGCGGCGCACGACCTCCTGCGCGACGGCGAGAACGGCTTCCTGGTGCCGGCCGGGGACGTCGCCTCCGCGGCCGAGGCGCTCCGGCGCCTGGCCGCCGACGAAGCGCTGCGGGCCCGGCTCGGGGCGCGCTCGCGGGAGCTCGTGGCGGGCTGGGGGTACGAGCCGAGCGTGCAGGCCTTCGTGGAGGCGGTGCAGGAGGCCGTCGCGGAACGCCGCTAGCCTGCCCGCGTGGCGGAGAACGGCCGCAGGCCGCGCATCCTCGTCCTGAACCAGTACTACTGGCCGGGGGTCGAGGCGACCGCGCACCTCCTGACCGAGCTGTGCGAGTCCCTCGCCGAGGACTACGACGTCGAGGTCGTGACCGGCGTCCTGCACGGGCACGAGGAGGCGCCCCGCCACGACGAGCGCAACGGGGTGCGGATCACACGCGTCACGTCCACCTCGTACGAGCGCTCGGAGCTCTCGCGCCGCGCCGCGAACTACTTCTCCTACCTCGGCTCGGCGCTCGCGCACGTCCTCTCCGGGCCGGCGCCCGACCTCGTGCTCTGCATGACCGACCCGCCCATCGTGGGCGACCTCGGCGTCCTCGTCGGCCGCCGCTTCCGCGCCCCCGTGGTGGTGGTCAGCCAGGACGTCTTCCCGGAGATCGCGACCGAGCTCAACCGGCTGCGCAACCCCGCCGTCGTCGCCGTCCTCGGCGCCCTCGTGCGCGGCTACCTGCGGCGGGCCGACCGCATCGTCGCCATCGGGGAGACGATGCGCGCCCGGCTGGAGGCCAAGGGCGCGCCCGCCGAGCGGCTGCGCGTGATCCCGAACTGGGTGGACACGCGCGAGATCACCCCCCAGCCGCGCGACAACGAGTGGGCGCGTGCGCGAGGCCTCGTGGGGCCGTTCGTGGTCATGCACTCGGGCAACGTCGGGCACGCGCAGGACCTGGACAGCCTCGTCCGCTCGGCCACGTTCCTGCGCGACCGCGCCGACGTCCGCATCGTCGTCGCTGGCTTCGGCGCCCGGCACGGCGAGATGGTCGCGCTCGCCAAGCGCCTGGAGGTGGAGGACGCCGTGCGCTTCCTCCCCTACCAGAAGCGCGGGAACCTGCCGAGCTCGCTCTCGAGCGCGGACGTGCACGTGGTCGGCCTCGCCCGGGGCCTCGCCGGGTACGTCGTCCCGAGCCGCCTGTACGGGATCCTCTCCGCCGGGCGCCCCGTCATCGCGGCGGCGGACGCGGAGAGTGAGACCGCGCGGCTCGTGCGCGAGGTCGGGTGCGGGGTGGTCATCCCGCCGGGCCGTCCGGAGCTCCTCGCCCGCACCATCCGCGAGGCCGCGGACGGGGCCTACGACCTCGCCGGGATGGGGCGCCGGGGACGCGCCTGGGTCGAGCGGGAGGCCGACCGTCTCGTCGCCATGGAGCGCTACCGCGCCCTCGTGCGGGAGCTGCTCGACGGCCGCGCTCCGGCCCGCGTCTAGACTCGCCCGCGCATGGGCCTGGCCAAGGTGGTCTTCTGGGGCTCGCTGGGCGCGCTCGCCTGGACGCACGCGGGCTACCCGGCGGCCATGGGCCTGCTCGCGCGGCTGCGCCCGCGGCCCGTGCGCAGGGAGGACGTGACGCCCTCGGTGACGCTCGTCGTCTCCGCCCACGACGAGGAGGCGGTCATCGGCAAGCGCCTCGAGAACCTGCTCGCGCTCGACTACCCGCCCGAGCTCCTGCACATCGTGGTCGCCTCGGACGGCTCCACCGACCGCACGGACGCGATCGTGGAGGAGGTGGCCGCGCGCGAGCCGCGCGTCCGGCTCTTGCGCTGCCCGCGCGAGGGAAAGGTGGCGGCGCAGCACCGCGCCGTCCGCGAGACGGAGAGCGAGGTGCTCGCCTTCACGGACGCGAACACGGAGTGGCGCCCGGACGCACTGCGCCTGCTCGTGCGCAACCTCGCCGACCCCGAGGTCGGGTACGCATGCGGGCAGCTCCGCCTGGAGAGCGCGGACGGGCGCAACGTCGAGGGCCTGTACTGGCGCTACGAGGTGTGGGTGCGCGCGCAGGAGTCCGCCTGCAGCTCGATCACGGCGGGCAACGGCGCCATCTACGCCGTGCGCCGCTCGGCGTACGTGGAGGACGACCCCAAGTTCGGGCACGACTTCGGGTTCCCGTACCTGATGGAGCAGCAGGGCCTGCGCGCGGTGTACGAGCCGGAGGCGGTGGCGATCGAGAAGGCGGCGAGCGAGCCCGAGGACGAGTACGGCCGCAAGGAGCGCACGATCGCCCGCTCCTGGGGGCACATCGCGAGCGGGCGCATGTTCCGCCGGCGGGTGCGGGCGCTCTACCTCTTCGAGCTCGTCTCGCACCGGGTGCTGCGCTACTCGAGCGGGCTCCTGCACGGGGCGCTGCTGGTCGCGAGCGTCGCGCTGGTCGCGCGCGGCGCCGTCTACCGGGTCGTGCTCGCCGGGCAGCTCGCCTGGCTCGCGCTCGCCGCCGCCGGCCGGGCCCGCGTCCCCGTCCCCGGCGCGCGGCTCGCCTACTACTACCTCCTCGTCACCTGGGCCACGGCCGCCGGGCTCGTCCGCTACCTGCGCTCGGGCACGCCGCAGACCTGGGAGAAGGCGAAGGGCACGCGATGAACCGGGCGCTCGACGTCGTCCTCGCGGGCACGGGGCTCGCGCTCACGAGCCCGCTGCTCGGGCTCGCCGCGCTCGCGATCAAGCTCGAGGACGGGGGACCGGTCCTCTACCGGCAGACCCGCGTGGGGAAGGACGGCCGCGACTTCGAGCTGCTCAAGCTGCGCACCATGGTCGTGGGCGCGGAGCGGATGGGCGCCGGGTTCGCGGTGGACAAGGGCGACCCGCGCATCACGAGGGTCGGCCGCGTCCTCCGCCGTACCTCCCTGGACGAGCTGCCGCAGCTCTGGAACGTCCTGCGCGGGGACATGAGCGTGATCGGCCCGCGACCGACGCTGCGCTACCAGGTGGAGCAGTACGACGAGCGGCAGCGGCGCCGCCTCGAGGTGCGGCCGGGGCTGACCGGCTGGGCGCAGGTGAACGGGCGCGCCGCGCTGCCCTGGTCCGAGCGGATCGAGCTCGACGTCTGGTACGTCGAGCACCGCTCGCCCTGGCTCGACCTCAAGATCCTCCTGCGCACGCCGCTCGCGCTCTTCCGCGGCACGTACCGGGGCGCCACGGGCGGCTGGCGCTAGCCGGCACGGACGCCCTTGGCGGCGAGCAGCGAGCGGTACAGCCTGTCCATGTCCTCCACGAGGCGCGCGACCGAGTAGCGCTCGAGGACGCGCGCGCGGCCCGCCTCGCCGAGGCGGCGGCGGAGCTCGGGGTCGGCGGCGAGCCAGGCGAGGCGCTCGGCGGCGGCCTCCGCGTCGCCCGGCTCCACCAGGAAGCCGTCCACGCCGTCGCGCACGACGTCCGGCACGCCGCCGACGCGGTTCGCGACCACCGGCGTCCCCGAGGCGAGCGCCTCGATCGCGCTCACCGGCGTGCCCTCGTTCACCGACGGGAGCACGAACGCGTCGAAGAGCCGGTAGTAGCCCCCGACGTCCTCCTGGTAGCCGACGAAGTAGCTCGAGCGCGCGAGGCCGAGGTCGTGCGCGAGCTGCTCGAGCCGCTCCCGGTCGGGCCCGTCCCCCACCAGGCACAGGGCCGCGGGCACGCCGCGGGCGCGCAGCCGGGCCACGATCTCGAGCACGGCGCCCGTGTCCTTGACGCCGGTCATGCGGCCGACCCAGCCGACGATGAAGGCGTTCGGGTCGATGCCGTACAGGAGCCGGTAGTCCGGGCCGGCGCCGTTCCCGCCCAGGCGCTCCGCGAGCGGGATGCCGAGCCGGATGACCGCGAACTTCTCGGCGGGGGCGACGCCGAGCTCGACCAGGTCGTCGCGCACCTCGGGGCTGACCGCGACGAGCGCGTCCGAGGCCCGCGCGAGCGCCTGCTCGATCCGGCGGAAGAACGCCGTCCGCGCGGGGTCGAAGTAGCCCTTGAGCACGTGGCCGTGGAAGGTGTGCAGGACGACCGGCGGCCGCGCGTCGCCCGCGAGCACTGCGGCCGCGCGCCCGATCGCGCCCGCCTTCGCGGTGTGCGTGTGCAGGACGTGCGGACGCTCGGCGCGGATCAGCCGTGCGAGCTGGAGCGCGGAGCGGGCGTCGTGCAGCGCCGAGACCTCGCGCTGGATGGCGGGCATGCTGACCACGGACACTCCCGCCTGCTCGGCGAGGAACGCCATCGAGTCCTCCCCGAAGGCGAGGCTCCCGGCGACGAGCGTCGTGTGGTAGCCGCGGGCCTCGAGCCCGGCGGAGAGGTTGACCACGTGGATCGCCGGCCCGCCCATGTTCAGGCGCGCGATGACGCGGAGCACGCGGACGGGCTCGCCGGCCACGGCGTCTCACGTTAGCGGGGCGCCCGCGAAGTCCTCCGGCCCGGCCGGCGCAGCCGAGTACGCTCTGCCACCGTGACCGCCGTCCTCTTCACGAGCGCCGGCCAGCGCGTGGACATCGTGCGCGCCTTCCGCGCGGCCGGCGCGCTGACCGTGGCCGCGGACGCGGACCCGCTCGCGCCGGCCCTGTACCACGCGGACGAGCGCGCGCTCGTCCCCCGCATCGTGGAGGAGGGCTACGTGCCCGCGCTCGCGGCGCTCGTGCGCGCCCACGACGTGCGGCTCGTCGTCCCGCTCAACGACCTCGACTTCCCCGTGCTCGCCCGCCGCCGCCAGGAGCTCGCGCCGGCGGTCGTGCTCCTCCCCGACGCGGAGGTGTGCGAGCGGATGTCGGACAAGCTGGAGGCGCACCGCTTCTTCCGCGAGCACGGGATCGCCTCGCCGCGCAGCTGGCTCCCGGAGGAGGTGCCCGCGGACGCGCGCTACCCGCTGCTCGTGAAGGCGCGCGCGGGCTACGGCTCGCGCCACATCTTCGCGGCCGCCGATCCGGAGCAGCTCGCCTTCTTCCTGCGCTACACGACCGTCCCCTCGTTCGTCCAGGAGCGCTGCCTCGGAGAGGAGTTCTCGATCGACGTCCTCTGCGACCTCGAGGGCCGGTGCCTGAACGCGATCCCGCGCACGATGATCCAGTCCAAGGGCGGCGAGTCGATCAAGGGCGCCTCGCTCAAGGACTGGGAGCTGATCGAGCACGGCCGGCGGGTGGCGGAGACGGTCGGGATCGTCGGGCCGGCCAACGTGCAGTGCTTCCGCGAGCCGGACGGCAGCCTGCCCGTGACGGACGTGAACACCCGCTTCGGCGGCGGCTTCCCGCTCCCGCTCGCCGCGGGCAGCCGCTATCCGGAGCTCGCGCTCGCGCTCGCGCGCGGGGAGCGTCCGGAGCCGCGGGTGGGCGAGTTCGAGGAGGGGCTCGTGATGACGCGCTTCTTCTCCGAGGTGTGCCTCGCTCCCGACGGCGAGGGCTCCTTCCGCCCGCTCGGGTAACCATCCGCGCTCACGCGCGGCGGGCGTCCTCGCTCGCGCCCACTAGCATTCGCCGCCGTGCGCTACGTCGTCACCGGCGCGGCCGGCTTCGTGGGCTCTCACCTGCTCCGCTCCCTCCTCGAGCGCGGGCACGACGCCGTCGGCTGGGACGCCTTCACCGACTACTACGACCCCGCGCTCAAGGAGGAGAACGCGGCCGGGCTCCCGGTCGAGCGGCTCGACCTGGCCGCCGACGAGCTCGACCTCGCGGGCGTGGACGGCGTCTTCCACCTCGCCGGCCAGCCCGGGGTGCGCAGCTTCGGCGGCGTGTTCCCCGCCTACGTGCGCCAGAACGTGCTCGCGAGCCAGCGCCTGTTCGAGGCGGCCGCGGCGGCCGGGGCCCGCGTGGTCTACTCCTCGTCCTCGTCCGTGTACGGGGACGCGGAGACGTACCCGACGCCCGAGGACGCCGTCCCGCGCCCGCTCTCGCCGTACGGGATCACGAAGCTCGCCGCCGAGCACCTCGCCCACGCCTACGCGCGCGCCTTCGGCCTCGACGCCGTCGTGCTCCGCTACTTCAACGCCTACGGGCCCGGGCAGCGCCCGGACATGGCGTTCGCGCGCATGGTGGACGCGCTCGCCGCCGGCCGGCCCTTCGAGCTGTACGGCGACGGGACGCAGTCGCGCAGCTTCACGTACGTGGACGACGTGGTGGAGGCGACGGTGCGCGCGATGGAGGGAGCTCCGGCGGGCGCGCTGTACAACGTCGGCGGCGGCGAGGAGGTGACGATGCTCGCCGCGCTCGAGACGCTCGAGCGCGTCTCCGGCCGGCGGCTCGAGGTCGTGCGCGGCGCACGCGTGGAGGGGGACGTGCGCCGCACGTGCGCCGACGTCACGCGCATCCGCGCCGCGCTCGGCTGGGAGCCGCGCACGCCGTTCGCGGAGGGGCTCGCGGCTCAGTGGCGGTGGGCCGCTGATAGGGTCGCGGCCGCATGACGGACGGTCAGCCGAGCCCGTTCGACGAGCAGGAGGTGGACCTCGCCTCCGCCTGGCAGCGCCTGACGCTGCGCTGGTGGCTCCCGGTCGGCGGCCTCCTCGCCGGCGCCGTCCTCGGGCTCGCGCTCGCGCTCTCCGGCGGCACCGTCTGGCGGGCGGAGACGCTGCTCTACCTCGGGCAGCCGTTCGCCCCGCTCGGCGGCGGCCAGATCCAGAGCCTGGCCACGAACCCGCGCACCGTGAGCGAGGTCGTGCGCTCGGAGTCCGCGCTGCAGGCGGCCTCGCGGGCGAGCGGGATCCCCGTCGCCAAGCTCCGCTCGTCCGTCTCCACGCAGGAGCTGGTCGCGACCGGCCAGCCCCGCGGCGTCAACCCGCTGATCGAGCTCTCGGTCAAGGGCTCGGCGGGCAAGCGCAAGGTCGAGCTGGCGGCGCAGGCGCTCGCCGCGCGCGTCGTCGCACGGGTGTCGCTGTACGTGGCCGAGAAGGTCGAGCTGCTGGAGACGAAGCGCGAGGTCGCCCGCGCCCAGCTCGCGGCGGTCGAGGCGCGCATCCAGGACGCCCAGCGGCAGCAGGACCAGCTCATCCGCGACTCGTCCATCCCGCTCGACCAGCGGCTCCTGCTGAGCGCGAACCTGAACTCCGTGATCACCACCGCGGACGCCCGCCGCAGCTCGCTGCAGGACGACGTGGACGAGGCGAACCAGCTCCTCAACCTGGCGCGCAGCGTGGAGATGAGCCGCGTGGTGGAGCCCGCCGCGGCGGCGAAGACGAGCGCCCGCTCGAGCCGTACGGCGCTGCTCGTGGGCGCGCTCGCGGGCCTCCTGCTGGGAGCGCTGGCCGCGCTCGCCGCCGAGCCGATCCTCGCCCGCCGCCGCGGCCGGGGCTCCACCGCGGGCTGATGCTCGCGGGCAAGCGGGTCGCGGTCGTCGTGCCCGCCTACGACGAGGAGCGGCTCGTCGGGCAGACGCTGCGCGGGATCCCGGACTTCGTCGACCGCGTGTTCGTGGTGGACGACGCCTCCCGCGACCGCACCGCCGAGGAGGCGCTCGCGGTGGGCGACCCGCGCGTCGAGCTCGTCCGCCACGAGCGCAACCGCGGCGTGGGGGCCGCGATCGTGAGCGGCTACCGGCGGGCGCTCGAGGAGGAGATCGACGTCACCTGCGTGATGGCCGCCGACGGGCAGATGGACCCGGCGGAGCTGCGCTCGCTCGCCGAGCCCGTCGCCCGAGGCGAGGTCGAGTACGCGAAGGCCAACCGCCTCGTCTCCGGCGAGGCTTGGACGGTCATCCCGCGCACCCGCTACCTCGGCAACGCCGTGCTCTCGCTGCTGACGAAGATCGCCTCCGGGTACTGGCACGTCGCCGACTCGCAGACCGGGTACACGGCGCTCGCGCTGCCCGCGCTGCGCCGGCTCGACCTCGACCGCCTGTACCCGCGGTACGGCTTCCCGAACGACGTGCTCGTTCACCTGAACGTCCAGAACGCGCGCGTGCGCGACGTGCCCGCGCGCCCGATCTACGACGTCGGCGAGACCTCGGGGATCCGCCTGCGCTCCGTCGTGCCGCGCATCTCCTGGCTGCTCTTCAAGGCCTTCTGGTGGCGGATGGGGCAGAAGTACGTCATCCGCGACTTCCATCCGCTCGTGTTCTTCTACGCGTTCGGCGTGGCGATGACGCTGGCCGGCGTCGCCCTGGGCACGCTGGAGGTGGTGCTGCGCATCCTCGGCAACGAGATCCCCGCCGCCACGATCGTGCTCGTGGCCGTGCTCCTCATCGCCGGCCTGCAGCTCACGCTCTTCGCCATGTGGTTCGACATGGAGCAGAACAAGGACCTGCGCTGAGCGGGTAGGGTCCTCGCCGTGTCCGATCGTGCCGAGCGCGCGGCGCTGAACGAGTCCCTCTTCCGGGAGGTGAACGAGCGCATCCACGAGGAGGCGACGCAGCTCCAGACGGTGGAGGAGATCAGCACGTACTGCGAGTGCGCGGAGCTCTCGTGCACGGCGCACATCTCCATGACGCCCGAGGAGTACACGGCCGCGCACGCCGACTCCACCCACTTCACCGTCCTCCCCGGCCACGCCGCGGCGGACGTGGAGGACGTCGTCTCGCGCCACGGCCGCTACGACGTCGTGCGCAAGCGCGGCGAGGCCGGCGAGCTGGCCGAGCTGCTCGACGGCCCGCCCTAGGCCCTCCGGCCGCGCGCCGAGCTACCATCGCGCGGATGCCGACCTCGGTCGTGACCGGCGGCGCCGGCTTCCTCGGCTCGCACCTGTGCGACCGGCTGATCGACGACGGGCACGAAGTGCTGTGCGTCGACAATTTCTTCACCGGCGACAAGCGGAACATCGCCCATTTGCTGAACCACGAGCGCTTCGAGCTGATGCGCCACGACGTCACCTTCCCGCTGTTCGTCGAGGTCGATGAAATCTACAATCTGGCCTGCCCGGCCAGCCCGATCCATTACCAGCACGACCCGGTGCAGACGACCAAGACGTCGGTGCATGGCGCGATCAACATGCTCGGCCTCGCCAAGCGGCTGAAGGTGAAGATCCTCCAGGCCTCGACCAGCGAAGTCTATGGCGACCCCTCGGTCCATCCGCAGACCGAGGAGTATTGGGGCCACGTCAACCCGATCGGGCCGCGCAGCTGCTACGACGAAGGCAAGCGCTGCGCCGAGACGCTGTTCTTCGACTATCACCGCCAGCTCGGACTGCAGATCAAGGTGGCGCGAATCTTCAACACCTATGGCCCGCGAATGCACATTGCCGACGGGCGGGTGGTGTCCAACTTCATCGTCCAGGCGCTGACGAACCAGCCGATCACCCTCTATGGCGACGGCCAGCAGACCCGCAGCTTCTGCTATGTCGACGACATGATCGACGGCCTGGTTCGGCTGATGGACAGCCCCGACGAGGTGACCGGGCCGGTGAACCTCGGCAACCCCAAGGAATTTTCGATGGCCGAGCTCGCCCGGCTGGTGATCGCGGCGACCGCCAGCAAGTCCGAAATCGCCTTTGCACCGCTGCCGCAGGACGACCCGCGCCAGCGGCAGCCGGATATTTCCAGGGCCCGGCAACTGCTTGGCTGGGAACCGGCCATAGAGATTGACGAGGGCCTTCGGCGGACCGTCGATTATTTCAGGACATTGGTGTGAGCGAGGGAATGGCGAGCATCGTCCTGGTTACCGGCGGGGCAGGCTATGTCGGCGCCCATGGCTGCAAGGCGCTGGCGGCGGCCGGCTATCGGCCCGTCGTCCTCGACAATCTGGTCTACGGCCATGAGCAGGCGGTGCAGTGGGGCCCGTTCGAGCGCGGCGACATCGCCGACCGTGGCAGGCTGGACGAGGTGCTGGAGACGTACCGGCCGTCGGCGGTCATGCACTTTGCAGCCTTTGCCTATGTCGGCGAATCGGTCGGCGATCCGGGCAAATATTACCGCAACAATGTCGGCGGAACGCTGACCCTGCTCGAGGCGATGCGCGACCACGGCATCGACAAGCTGGTCTTTTCCAGCACCTGCGCCACCTACGGCGAGCCGCAGGCCGTGCCGATTACGGAGGATGAGCCGCAAACCCCGATCAACCCCTATGGAATGTCGAAGCTGATGGTCGAGCAGATGCTGGCCGACTTCGCGAGGGCGCACGGACTGCGTTCGACGCCGTTACGCTATTTCAATGCCGCCGGCGCCAGCCCCGACGGCGAGATCGGCGAGGCGCACGACCCGGAAACCCATCTCATCCCGCTGGCGCTGGCCGCGGCGGCCGGGCAGGGGCCGGAGCTGACGGTGTTCGGGGACGACTATCTGACCCCGGACGGCACCTGCATCCGCGACTATATCCACGTCTCCGACCTCGCCGACGCCCATGTTCGCGCTCTGCATTATCTGGAGGAGGGCGGGCCGAGCCGCGCCTTCAACCTCGGCACCGGCGCGGGCGTGAGCGTCCGCGAAATCCTGGATTCGGTCGAGCGCGTGACCGGCCGCGCCGTGCCCTGTCGAACGGGACCGCGACGGCCCGGCGACCCGCCCGTGCTGGTGGCCGATGCCTCGAGGGCGAAGCGCGACCTCGGCTGGCAGCCGCGCCTGAGCGACATCGACACGATCATCGCCACCGCCTGGAAATGGCATCAGCGCGCTGCGGAAGCCGAATCCGCCGCGAAAACCTCGCGGTGAGCCTCCACTACTGCGTTGGAGACGAAGACCGGGTTCGCCCATTGTAGGTATGGCGCACCGGGATACCAGTTGCGGGTCTGCTCGAAGACCGAGAACAGGTGATAGCCGAAGCGTTCGAGCTCGGCCTTCAGAGTTTCGAACGGCACATGCCAGTCATGGTTGGGGTTCAGGCCCGCCTCGACCTGGACGAGGTCGATCCGGTTCTCCGCAAGCATCCTCGACGCGCCTTTGAGAACCTCCAGGTCAGCGCCTTCCGTGTCGATTTTCAGGTAGTTGATCTGTTCAATGCCGCGCTCCGCGCAGAAGGTGTC
>DATLYU010000040.1:0-8652 GCA_035574435.1 Gaiellaceae bacterium
GAGGCGCCCGGGCGCGCGGCCTTCGTCCTCGGCGGCGTCCTTCGCCAGCAGGGCGCGGCGGATGAGCGCCCCGCCCGCGTACCGGAAGGGCTCGGGCGGGAAGAGCTTGCGCGGCGGGTCGACGAGCGCGAGCCGCGTGCGCTCGTCGCGCCGGTCGAGCGCCAGCCGGGCGAGGATCTCGCCGCCCAGGTAGGAGGGGCCGACGCCGTTGCCGGTGAATCCGAAGCCGTGGTGCACGCGGCCGCGGCTGCCGAAGATCGGCAGGTGCGTGGGCGAGACGTCGATGGGCCCGCCCCACGCGTGCTCGACCGCGCGCCCGCGGAGCTGGGGGAAGAAGCGCACGAGGTGCTCCCGCGTCCGGGAGACGACCCACGGGTCGAGCTCGAGCCGGTCCGAGGGCCGGCCTCCGAAGCCCATCGCCCCGCCGCCCCAGCCGAAGACGATGCGGCCGTCCCGGGTCGTGCGGGTGTAGTGGACGAGGGTGCGGCTGTCCACGATCGCCTCGCCGCCGGTCCAGCCGAGCTCCTCGAGCACCTCCGGCACCGGCTCCGTGACGACGACGTGGCTCGAGGCGACGGCGAGCGAGAGCCGGTAGCCCGCGAAGCCCGCAGCCGCCGCGTTCACCGCGAGCACGGCGGCGCCGGCGCGCACCCGCCCGTGCGGCGTGCGCACGGAGCCGTCGCGCCCGAGCCCGGTCACGCGGGTGCGCTCGTGGACGCGAACGCCGCGCTGCAGGAGCTGCGCGCGAAGCCCGAGCGCGAGCCGGGCGGGGTGGACGGTCGCGTTCAGCCGGTAGCGAGCGCCGCCCAGGAAGAGCGGCGAGGCGCACGCGCGCTGCACCTCCTCCGCGTCGAGCGAGACGACCTCCTCGGGCGCCCCCAGCTCCGCGGCGGCGCGCACGACCTCCTCCCAGCTCCCCACCTGCGACGGCGTCGTCGCGACGCGGAGCATGGGCGCAGGCCGGAACCAGGCGTCCACGCCGGTCGTCTCGCACCAGGCGCCGATGCCGTGGACGGCCTCCTCGGAGGCGCGGCACACGGCGAGGGCCGCCGCGTCGCCCGCCCGCTCGCGGAGCGTGGGGGCGTCGCCCCAGAGGGTCTCGCAGAAGCCGCCGTTGCGGCCGCTCGGGCCGTGTCCGCACACGGCGGCGTCGAGGACGAGGACGTCCGCGCCCGGCTCCAGGGCGAGAAGATGCCACGCCGTCCACAGCCCGAGGTAGCCGCCTCCGACGACGACGACGTCCGCGCTCGCGTCGCCCTCGAGCGGCGGCCGCGGGACGACCGGTCCCGCCTCCTCGAGCCACCAGCCGTGGCGCGTGTGCCGCACTACGCGGCGGGGGCCGAGCCCGAGCCGGCGCGCGCGAGGGCGATGCTGCAGGCCATCACGGTCGCGGCGGCGATCGGGACGAGGATCGTCCAGAAGAGCGGAAGCCCGCCGGCCGCGGCTCCCAGGGAGACGAGGAGGGCCGACGGCCAGGTGGAGACGGGCAGCGCGAGCTGCCCGGCGAGCATCAGCGCCGCGCCGGCGCACAGGAAGACGAGCCAGAAGACGAGGTCGCGCGTGGTGTCGAAGTCGATCCAGAGCGCGCCCGCCGCGGCGGCAGTCAGGTACAGGAGGCTGAGCGCGAGAACGAGGCCCCGGGTCGCCGAGGCGAGGCTGGTCTGGCGCATGTCAGGGGTGGCGGATGGGATTCGAACCCACGACCACCGGGACCACAACCCGGGGCTCTACCAGCTGAGCTACCGCCACCGCGCGCCGGCACAGGATAGCGCCGGGACGGTCGTGGCCCCCGCGCAGCCGCTCACACGAGGCGCCGCTCGAGGTAGGCGGCGAGCCTCGTGAGCGGGAAGGAGATGAGGAAGAACACGACCATGACCGCGCCGTAGATCTCGAACGCGTGCAGCTCGCCGATCCCGGACGGCGGCGGAAACGCGAGCCGCTCCACCTGCCGCTCGCCGGTCTCGAGCAGCTCGGGCGCGCCGATCACCTGCGCGATGGTCGTGTTCTGGATGATGTTCACGAGGAGCCCGACGACCGGCGGCAGGAGCCGGCGCAGGGCCTGCGGCATGATCACGAACACGTGCCGCCCGACCCAGCCGAACCCGAGGGCGGAGGCCGCCTCGTGCTGCTCGCGCGGGATCGACTGGACCGCGCCCCGCGTCGCCTCGGCGACCTGCGCGCTCCCCCACAGCGTGAGGGCGATCGAGGCGGACGTGATCGCGCTGAAGTCGAGCTCGCTCGACATCGCGGGCAGCGCGAAGAAGACGATGAAGATGGTCACCAGGATGGGGAGGCCGCGCCAGACCTCGATGTAGAGGCGGATGAGCGCGCGCGTCGGCAGGAAACGGATGGTGAGCAGCGTGCCGAGCGTGACGCCGATGACCGAGGAGCAGACGAGCGAGATGAGCGCGATCTGGAGCGTGTTCCTGAGCCCCTCCTCGATCATGTACTCGGCGACGGGGCGGACCCAGTCGGGGATGCTCATCGGCGGTCCTCCGGCAGCGCCAGGTGCGACTCGAGCAGGCGGATCAGCGCGGAGAGCGTCCACACGATCGCCAGGTAGGCGATGGCGAGGACGGTGAACGCCTCCACCGTCTGCAGGGTGAGGTCCTGCACCCGCTTGGCCTCGAAGGTCAGCTCCGGGTAGGCGATCACGTACATCAACGAGGTGTTCTTGACGACGCTGATGTAGGTGTTGATGGAGGAGGGCAGCGCGATCCGGCCGCCGATCGGGAGCGTGACGTTGAGGAAGGTGGCCAGGCGGCCGAAGCCGAGCGCGTATCCCGCCTCCCGGTAGCGCACGGGGACCGCCTCGAAGCCGGCGCGGAAGTTCTCGGTGTTGAACGCGCCGCCCCAGATCATCACCGCGAGCCAGGCGACCGTGAACGCCTCCAGCCGGATGCCGAACTGCGGGAGCGCGAAGTAGAGCATGAAGATCTGGATGAGGATCGGCGTGTTGCGGATCGCCTCGACGTAGGCGCCGGCGAGCTGGTGCAGGACGGGCACGCGGTGGGCGCGCGCGGCGCCGAGGACGAGGCCGATCGTGAACGCTCCGGCGATCCCGATCGCGGAGACGGTGAGCGTGCGGCGCAGCCCGCCGGCGAGGTCGCCCGCGTTCGCGTCCACGAACGACCACAGGTCGCGCAGGAAGTCGAGCCCGAGCTCGGCGACGAGCGCCGTCATACGAAGGCGAGAGCGGCCGCCGTCGCGGCCGCCCCCGCTGTCCTGCGAGCGCCCGTTACGGGCACTGCGTGGTCAGGTCTCCCTGCGAGTAGCCGAACGTGTTGTTCGGGCGCAGGATGTTCCGCTGGAAGGTCGCGAACACGCGGGCGGGCACGTTGTTCTTGAGGATGGTGTTGAACGTGTCCCGCTTGCGCATGATCTCGAGCCGCGAGTCGATCCAGCGCTTGAGCGCGACGTTCCCCTGCTTGATGCCGATCCCGTACGGGAGCGCGAGGAAGGTGTCGCTCGTGAGCTTCACCGTCCGGTCCGCGGTCGCGATCCCGAGCAGCACGGTGTCGTCCCACATGAGCGCGTTCGCGCGGCCGTTGCGGAACTCGAGCAGCGCGTTCGTGAAGCTGTCCGTCGTCAGGACCCTCGTGTCCTTGAAGCAGTTCCGCAGCCAGCGGTCGTAGATCGAGCCGCTGGTCGTGGCGATCGTCTTGCCCGCGATCTGCGAGAGGTAGTCGTTGGGCGCGTCGTTCGGCGCCAGGATCCGTCCGGTCGCCTTGTAGTACGCGCGCGAGAAGTCGATGCGCGTGTCGCGATCCTGCGTGTACGTGAAGGTCGCGATCACCATGTCGACGCGGTCGCTCGTCAGCGCCGGCTCGCGCGCCGGCGTCGTGAGGCAGGTGAAGTTGACCCGCGTGGGCTTCCCGAACGCGAACCGCGAGAACCAGCGGGCGATCTCGACGTCGAAGCCGTCGTGCTGCCCGCGGACGTTGATGTACCCGAACGGCGGCGAGTCGCACTTCACGCCGATGTTGAACCGGCCGCGCTCCTTGATGTTCGAGGGCAGCGCGGGGAGCCTCCGCTGGTCGGCGCTTGCCGGTCCCGCCTCCCGGGCGGAGGCGGCGCCTCCCCAGGTCGCCAAGAGCGCGCCGGCGACGAGCGCTACGGCGACGGCGAGCGTCGCGGTCCGTCTCATGTCGTTCCTCCTCCTTCGGTTGGTGCTTCTACCTCCTCGACGGTCAGGTCCTCGAGCGAGTGGGCGAGCTGCAGGCTGCGGCGCAGGAACCGCCGCGTCCGCTCCTTCGCCGGCCGGTCGAGCAGGTCGGCGGGCCGGCCCTCCTCGACGATCCGACCCTCGTCCATGAACACCACCCGGTCGCCGACGTCCCGGGCGAAGTGCATCTCGTGGGTGACGACGAGCATCGTCATCCCCGTATGGGCGAGGTCGCGCATGGTGACGAGCACCTCGCCCACGAGCTCGGGGTCGAGGGCCGAGGTGACCTCGTCGAAGAGCATGACGTGCGGGTCCATCATCAGCGCGCGCGCGATCGCCACCCGCTGCTGCTGGCCGCCCGAGAGCTGGTGGGGGTAGGCGTCGGCCTTCTCCTCGAGCCCGACCGTGGCCAGGAGCTCGCGGGCGCGCGCCTCGGCGTCGCGGCGCGACATCTTGCGGATGCGGCGGGCCGCGAGCGTCAGGTTGTCGATCGCCTTCAGGTGCGGGAAGAGGTTGAACTGCTGGAAGACGATCCCGATCCGCTGCCGGACGGCTGAGACGTCGACGCCCCGGCGCGTGATCTCCTCGCCCTCGAGGAAGATCCGCCCCTCCTGGATCGGCTCGAGCAGGTTCACGCAGCGCAGGAGCGTGCTCTTCCCGCTCCCGCTCGGGCCGATGACGACCAGCACCTCACCCTGCGCGACTTCGAGGTCGATCCCGTCCAGCACGAGGTGGTCGCCGAAGCTCTTGCGCACGCCCTCGAGCCGGACCATGGGCACCGGGGCCCCCTGTGGCAGCCCGGCTGTGCCTCCCACCTGGGCCGAGACCTCGAACACCACCCAACGGGGGATGTAACGAGACGGCCCGCGCGAAGTCAAGCGCGGGTTGACGTGCGGCCGGCGCCGCGAGTACCGTCCCCCTGTCCCGTCGTCGAGCGAGAGGAGGCCGTAATGAGAGACGCATCCGGCAGCACCCTCCGGCTCGACGACGCCTCGTAGCCTCCGCTCCGCGGCGTCGCGGGCCCGGCCAGGCCCCACGACCGAAGGAGCGTTTCCTTGTCCGATCGACCCCTGGCCGACCTCGGCTGGACCGACGAGCTCGAGGCGGCCTTCACCCCGTACGCGGTGCGCGGCTTCGAGCCGGCGCGCGTCGTCGCCGAGCACCGCGGCGGCTACCTCGTCCGCTCGGATCGCGACGAGCGGCTCGCGCACGCCCGCGGGAAGCTGCGCGACCACGAGCTCGAGGGCGGGATGCCCGCGGTCGGCGACTTCGTCGCCGTCTGCGACGCCACCGGCGAGCGCTACGCGATCGAGGCCGTCCTCCCGCGGCGCACGAAGGTCTCGCGCAAGACGCCCTGGCTCAAGGCGGAGGAGCACGTCCTCGCCGCGAACGTGGACACCGTCCTCCTCGTCTCGGGCCTGGACGGCGACTTCAACCCACGCCGGCTCGAGCGCTACCTGACGGCGGCCTGGGACAGCGGCGCGGACCCGGTGCTCGTGCTCACGAAGCTCGACCTCCTCGACGACGACGACAAGCTGCTCGAGGCGGAGCGTGTCGCGATCGGCGTCCCGGTCCTCGCCGTCAGCAACGTCACGGGCGAGGGTGTCGAGGAGCTGCGGGCGCGGCTCGAGCCGCGCCGCACCTTCGTCCTCCTCGGTTCCTCCGGCGTCGGCAAGTCCACGCTCGTCAACCGGCTCGCCGGGCGCCGCGTGATGGCGACCGGCGACCTGCGCCGAGACGGCCGCGGCCGGCACACCACGCGGCACCGGCAGCTCCTCGTTCTCCCGGGCGGGGTGCTCCTGCTCGACACGCCCGGGTTGCGCGAGCTGCAGGTGTGGGAAGGGGACGTGGACGGCGCGTTCGGCGACGTGGCGGAGCTCGCCGCGCGGTGCCGCTTCACGGACTGCGCGCACGAGACCGAGCCCGGGTGCGCCGTGCGCGAGGCGCTCGCGTCCGGGCTCCTCGACGCGGCGCGCTGGGCGAGCTACCGCAAGCTGCAGCGCGAGCTCGCGGCGGTCGAGCGGCGCTCCAGCGCCCGGGCCCGGCGGGAGCTCAAGCAGCGCTGGCGCGCGCGGGCGCGGGAGACGCGGAGAGCGCGCCGCTACGGCGGAAAGCCGTAGGCCGCACGCGCCGAGCGTCCGGCTCGGCGCGGTCGCCGCTCGCGAGGCGACCGGCCGGCTACGGGGCGCGCAGGCCGCCGCGCTTCGGTGGTGCGTCCGTCTCTCGCGCGGGCGCGGCTCGGAAGACCGCTCCGCGCCAGGAGACCGCGGCCCCGCCCAGCCGGGTGATCTCCTCCCGGGTAGAGCCGAGCGAGCGGACGTGCTCGATCGCCGCCTCCTCGGCGCTGTTCGCGTCGCGGAGCGCGACGACGCGGCGTCCCTGGCGCACTGCGAAGCGCGACTTCATGGCTCCGGAATGTTGCCCGCGGGACCCGTCGGAAAACCGCCGAGCGTGCGCCCGCGGGGCGGAGTGGCCCCGGGAGGAGTCGAACCTCCGCACGCAGATTCGAAGTCTGCCGCTCTATCCGCTGAGCTACGGGGCCCGGCGAGGGCACGGTAGCGCGCCCGCGGGCGGGGTGCGCTACGCCGCGCGTCGCTCCTCGGCGCGCGCGGTGACGAGCGCGGCGAGGACGCGGACGACCGCGGGATCGAAGCTCGAGCCCGCCCGGGCCTCGAGCTCGGCGAGCGCCTCCTCCGGCGTCAGGGCCGGGCGGTAGCTGCGCGGCGAGAGCATGGCGTCGAACGCCTGGCAGACGCGGATGATGCGCGCGGGGAGCGGGATGTCCTCGCCCGCGCGGCCGTCCGGGTAGCCGCTGCCGTCGAAGTTCTCGTAGGTCGCGCGCACGATCGGCGCCACGCCGCGCAGCTGCGGGGAGGTGCGCACGACGTGCTCGGCGACGAGCGTCTGCTGGCGGACGAACTCCCACTCCTTCTGGTCCAACGGGCCGGGCTTGTCGAGGATCTCGCCGGGGATGGAGAGCTTGCCCAGGTCGTGCAGCTCGGCCGCCCGGGCGAGCTCCTGGAGCCGGTCGCCGTGCACGCCGAGCAGCCCACCGACAGCCACCGCGAGCGACTCGACCCGGCCGGAGAGCGGCGCTCCCTGGCCACCGACGGCCAGCGCCTCGGCGAGCGCGCTCATCGCCCGTGCGCCCTGCTTCATGCGGCGGTGGCCGGCCAGGCGCTCCTCGGCGAGGCGCAGCGCGGTCCGCGCGTCGGTCGCCTCGTACGGGAGCAGGACGCCGCCGAACGACGAGTCGATGCGAAAGCCCTCGCCCTTCTCGGCCAGCGCGGCGCTCGCGCGCTCGATCAGGTCCTCGGCGTCGCCCTCGGCGACGGGGGCAACGAGCCAGAACTCGTCGCCGCTGGCACGGAAGACGGCCCCGTCCGGACCGGCGACCTTGCGGAGCTTCTCCGCCAGGCGCACGAGCAGGACGTTCCCCGCGCCGTGACCGAAGTCGTCGTTGTACGCCTTGAAGCCGTGCAGGTCGAAGAGGAGCATGAGCGTGGGGGACGGCTCGGCCCCGAGGCGGCGGTCGAGGTCGGCGACGAGCGCGTCGTGCGTGCCCAGGCCGGTGACGGGGTCGGTGTCCGGCTCGGCCTGCGCCGACACGCGCCGCTGGACGAGGATGAGCGCGACCATCGCGAGCGCGCTCACGGCCGCCAGGGCGACGACCGCGCGCGGGAGCTCCCGCACCCCGGCGTACACGAGCGCCGCCACGCTGACGGCGACGATCAGGGGAGGGCCTGTCTCCAGGACGCCCGCGCCGCGCGGGGCGCGAGCGCTGCTCCAGTACGCACCCATGCCGTCGTTTTCGGCCTCGGAGCGCCGAAGCTTGAGGGGCGTCTGGCACGGACGTGTCTTGGGGTCAGACCCCTGGACATGTCTGGGCGCCGACGCTCGACGGACGTCTCCCACGGACGTGTCTTGGGGTCTGACCCCTTGTCTTGGGGTCGGACCATTGGACCCGTCTGGCGGCGATCTGGGGGCCGGGGCTGCTCCTGCGGACACGTCCCGGGGTCTGTCCCCCGGACAGGTCCCGGGGTCTGTCCCCCGGACAGGTCCGGTCAGGCCGCGCGCTCGGCCTCGAGCCGCTCGCGCACGATCCCGGCGAGGACGCGGCTGACGGTGGGGTCGAACTGGGCGCCGGCGAGCCGCTCGAGCTCGGAGAGCGCCTCCTCGGGCGGGCGCGCGTCGCGGTAGGGCCGCGGCGCGAGCATCGCCACGTACGCGTCGCAGGCGCCGACGATGCGCGCGGCCAGCGGGATGTCCTCGCCCGCGAGAGCGTCCGGATACCCCGTTCCGTCCCAGTGCTCGTGCGTCGAGCGGACGACCGACGCCACGCTGCGCATCTGCGGCGAGGCGCGCAGGATGCGCTCGCCGACGAGGGTGTGCTGGCGGACGAACTGCCACTCGGGCTCGTCCAGCGGTCCCGACTTGCGCAGGATCTCGTCCGGGATGGCCAGCTTGCCGATGTCGTGCAGCTGCGC
>DATLYU010000041.1:0-30793 GCA_035574435.1 Gaiellaceae bacterium
CGCCGTCGCCGGCGAGCTGCTCGAGCTCTCCGGCGCTGGCTTCGAGCCGCGCGGCGAGGTCCTCCGGGCCGGAGAGCCGATCGAGCCGCCGGAGCCGTTGCTCGAGACGCTCCGCGCCGCCGTCCTCGCCTCGGACGCCGCGCTCGAGCGGCGGGAGGACGGCTCCTGGGCGGTGCGCGGCGATCCCACGGAGGGCGCGCTGGTCGTGGCGGCGGGCAAGGTCGGCCTGGATCGCGGAGCGCTCGAGGAGCGCTTCCCGCGCGTGGACGAGGTGCCGTTCACGTCCGAGAGCAAGCGGATGACGACGCTGCACGACTCGCCTGACGGCCGCGTCGCGTTCGTGAAGGGCGCGCCCGAGGTCGTGCTCGCGAGCTGCACGCACGTGCTCACCTCGGACGGCGAGGAGCCGCTCGGCGAGCAGGGTCGCGCGAGCGTCGCGGAGACAGCACGCGACTTCGCGAGCGACGCCCTGCGGGTGCTCGCCGTGGCGCGCCGGCGTGCGTCCTCCCTCGCAGACGCAGAGGATGGGCTCACGCTGCTCGGTCTCGTGGGCCTCATCGACCCGCCCCGACCCGAGGCGAAGGAGGCGGTCGCCACGTGCGTGCGCGCGGGGATCGTGCCGGTGATGATCACCGGCGACCACCCGCTCACGGCCGAGGCGATCGCGCGGGAGCTCGGCATCCTCACGAGCGGGCGCGTGGTCACGGGCGCCGAGCTCGACCGGCTGGACGACGAGGAGCTCGAGGAGGCCGTCGAGTCGATCCAGGTGTACGCGCGCGTCTCCCCCGAGCACAAGCTCCGCGTCGTCACCGCCCTGCAGCGCCTCGGCCACACCGTCGCGATGACGGGGGACGGCGTGAACGACGCCCCGGCCCTGAAGAAGGCCGACATCGGCGTGGCGATGGGCATCACCGGCACCGACGTGGCCAAGGAGGCCGCGTCCATGACGCTGACCGACGACAACTTCGCCTCCATCGTGGCCGCGGTCGAGGCCGGGCGCGGTGTGTTCGCCAACGTCCGCAAGTACCTCATGTACCTGCTCGCGGCGAACCTGGGGGAGATCGGGCTGCTGCTGGGCGCGTCGCTCCTGGGACGGCCGCTGCCGCTGAGCGCCGTGCAGATCCTGTACGTGAACCTCGCCACCGACGGTTTGCCCGCGCTCGCGCTCTCGGTGGATCCCCAGGAGCGCGACCTCATGCGCCGGCCGCCGCGGAGCCGCCGGACGGGCATCTTCACGCGTCCGGTCGTGCTGCTGATCGGCGTGGCCGGCGCCTGGGCGGCGCTCGTCACCCTCGCGCTCTTCGTCTGGGCCGACTCCTCGGGGCGTCCGCTCGAGGAGGCGATGACGATGACGTTCGCCGCGCTCGTGGCGATCGAGTTCTTCAAGGCGTACAGCTTCCGCTCGGACCGCAACTCCGTCCTCGACCGTCCCTTCGCGAACCGGTGGCTGAACCTCGCCATCCTCTGGGAGGTCGCCCTCGCGCTCCTCGTTATCAATGTGCCCCTGCTGCAGGACGCTTTCGGGACGCGGTCCCTCTCCGTCGAGGACTGGGCGCTCGTGGTCTTGGCCGCAGCGACGATCCTGCCCGTGCTGGAGGTGACCAAGCTCGTCCTGCGCCGCCGGGGCGCGTTCGAGCGCGACGACGAGCACGCACGGCACGAGGGACGCCGGCAGACAGGCGGGAGGTGCGCCCGGGAGGATTCGAACCTCCGACCCGCGGATTAGAAGTCCGCCGCTCTGTCCACTGAGCTACGGGCGCCCACCGGCAGGGTAGTCGGCAGCCGGGCTGTCCGCCTTCAGCGCGCCCGCAGCACGAGCGGGGCGCAGGGCTCGCCGGTCGCCTCGCGCACCGGCCGGCCGCGGGCGTCGCGCAGGGCGACGGTCAGCGTCCGCGCCGTGACCGTCACCTGCGCGTAGCTGTACACGTCGAGCGCGGCGCAGCGCATGCCGAGCCCCTGCGGCGGCGGCGGCTTGAAGAAGAGCGAGCCGATGGCGGTGCCCGCGCCGGGCGTGCCGAGGAAGCGGTCGATCTCCTTCGCGAACGTGTTCGTGGCCACGGGGCCCGTCACCACCTCCCAGATGCCCGTGCCCTCGAGCGGTCCGCCAACCGTCCGGTAGCGCACCTCGTTGACGAGGTTCGCGTGCGTGTCCGTGGTCAGGAAGACGACGTTGCGCACGCGTGCCTGGAGGAAGCGGAGGAGCCGCTCCCGTTCAACCGCATAGCCCTCCCAGCGGTCGTACGGGAGCGCGTAGTACTGCTGGATCGGCACCTCGTTCACGATCACCTTCCACGTCGCCGTCGAGCCGGCCACCGCACGCGTGAACACGGCGTACTGGGCGGCGCCGAGCAGCGTGCGGGCCGGGTCCGAGACGGCCGCCAGGCACGCCGCCGAGGGGGGCGTCCGCAGCCCCGGCGCGAGCGTCGCGAACGCGTCGCGCACCGGCTGCGGGAGCGTCGGGGCGAGGTCGCCGGCGCAGGCCGCGGTCGCCTTCGCGTCGCGGAACGAGCGCTCGTCGAGGAAGAAGAGCTCCAGGTGCCGGCCCCAGCGCACGGAGCGGTAGAGGCCGAGCCGGCTCGAGTACGCCACCGGCGCGTAGTCGCGGAACGCCTTCACGCCCGCGCGGTAGATCGCCTCTCCATGCTCCGGCCGCGAGAAGTCGTTGACGAACTCGTGGTCGTCCCAGTGGCTGTACAGGCCCGTCGCGGCGCGCAGGCGCCGGAGCGCCGGGAGCGCGAGCCCCAGCCTGTACTTGGCCCACTTGGCGGCGACCGTGCGCGCGACGGGAGCGCCCCCGACGGCGCTGTCCGAGTAGATGGTGTCGCCGAGGTTGACGTTGAAGTCGTTGCCCTCCGCCGCCATGCGCGCGTACACCCCGAAGCGGTTGAAGGCGAGCGTCCCGTCCGCGCGCGGGGTCGCGTCCGCGTCCCCGGAGATCGCGAACCGCACGGGCACGGAGGCGGTCGCGGCCGGCGCGGTCTCGAACGTCCCAGTCGCGCTCACCGCGCCGCCCTGCCGGAAGCGGTACCGGTAGCGGGTGCCGGGCCGCAGGCGGCCGACCGTGGCCTGGACGGTGAGATCCGCAGCGGGGCCGGCGACGAGCCTGCGCGGGCGGATCGCAGCGGCCACGCGGGCGCCCGCCGAGTCGAGCAGCTCCAGGGTCACGGCACCGGCGCGCGGCGCGCGCGTCCAGAGGAGCGCCGAGGACGCCGTGACCTCTCCCGCGGCCACCCCGTACGCGAAGCCGACCTGCACGGGCGCGCCGGAGCCGGCCTGCGCGCCGGCGAGGAGCGCGCACGCGGCGAGGCCGAAGGCGGGCAGGGCACGCACGGGCGGCACGCTACGCCGCGTCCCGCGACGGGTCAACGCCCTCGTCGCGCGCCTCCGCGGCGAGGAAGCGCAGAAACCAGAACGCGAAGACGGCGAAGAACACGGCCGCCTGCTCGAGCGCCATGAACATGCCGGCGAGCTGCTGGTCCTGGAGCGCGCTCAGGCCCCACAGGCGCTCCGGAGCCGCGACGTAGAAGTCGTACATCGGCTCCGGGACGAGCGCGATGACGAGGCCGATCGGGCTGCCCAGGACGAACGCCGCGAAGACGAGCGCCGCCCGGCGCCCCGGCGGCAGGCGGTGCGGCTCGTCGTGCACGACGCTCCACCAGAGCGCGATCCCGGTCACGAGGTACAGGAGGTGCTCCAGATGCAGGAGCGAGTGCGGGCGGCGTAGGGCCTCGTCGTACAGCCACGGCAGGTGCCAGAGCATGTAGTTCGCGAGCCAGAGCGGCAGCGCGACCGCAGGGTGCAGGATCGCGCGCGCGCCGGGCACGCGCGCGAGCGAGGAGGCGAGCGCGGGCGGCAGGCCGAGCACGAGGAGGAGCGGCGCCCATTCCGCGAGCACGACGTTCTGCAGCAGGTGCACCAGCAGCAGGTACTCGAGCGCGAGCGTCTCGAGAGGCGTGATCGTGACGGCAAGCAGGAGCGCGAGGCCGAGCACGAAGCAGGCGACTCGCCAGCCCTCGGCCGGGCGCCGCCGGAGCGCGAGGACGTAGCCCACGGCGAGGAGCGGAACCCCGGCGAGCGCCTCGGGATTCCACGACCACGCGTACGGATCCACGGCGCTACGCTAACGGCGCCTCGCGGGCGTAGCTCAGCTGGCAGAGCACCGGGTTTCCAACCCGGGTGTCACGGGTTCGAGCCCCGTCGCCCGCTTCTCCTCCTCCCGGCGACAGCGTCCGATGCCACCTGTACGCTGTTCTCATCAATGGCAACGAAGGCACGCGAGCACGCACGCCACCTGCGCGACGAGGGGTGGTCGGTCAAGGACATCGCCCGTCGCCTCGGACACGCGCAGTCGTCGGTCAGCGTCTGGGTTCGAGACGTGCCTCTGAGCGCTCGCCAGCGCCAAGAGATGGCCGAGCGGGCTCAGGAGCGGCGCGACTGCTCGCGACGGGCCCACTTTCAAGCCCGGCGACGGGGGTTCCAGCAGCACGGGCGCGCACTCGCCGGCCGAGGCGATCCAGTGCACGCTGCGGGCTGCATGCTCTTCTGGGCAGAGGGCTCGAAGGCACGGAACGCCGTCACGTTCACGAACTCGGACCCCGATCTCGTCCGGTTCTTCGTCGACTTCCTGCGCGTCACCTTCGGGGTCGAGGACGATCGCTTCCGCCTCCACTGCAACCTGTTCGCAGACCACGAGCCACGGCAGCGCGAGATTGAGCAGTTCTGGCTCGACGTCCTCGCGCTGCCCGCGTCGTGTCTCCGGAAGTCGACGGTGAACGTCTACTCCAAGTACAGCGACAAGAAGCGCCGCAACAGGCTCCCGTACGGGACCGTGCGCGTGACCGTGCACTCGACGTGCATCGTCCAGAGCCTCTACGGCGCGATCCAGGAGTACGGCGGCTTCGAGCGACCCGAGTGGCTGGACTGACGCTCAGCTCTCGCGCACGACCGAGTACCAGATGCGCTCGGCGACGTCCACGACCACCTCCCCGATGCGGGACACGCGGCGGTAGAGCTCACGCCGGCACATGACCTCCCTGAGGTCGTCCACCTCGACGAGGCGCGCCATCGCGTCGCGGTACACCTTCTCGATCTGACGCTGGGCGCGCAGCGCCTCGTTCGCCTTCTCGGTCGCCCCGTGCGGGTCCGTCCCCAGGAGCTCGGCCGCCTCGGCGACGAGGTGGACCGACTCGGCCAGCCGCTCGCACATC
Organism: Gaiellaceae bacterium; assembly: GCA_035574435.1. Taxonomy (GTDB): domain Bacteria; phylum Actinomycetota; class Thermoleophilia; order Gaiellales; family Gaiellaceae; genus GMQP-bins7. The sequence goes on from DATLYU010000041.1 coordinate 5,208, forward strand.
TCGGCCAGCGCCTCGTCGGGCGGACACGCCATGACCTCGCTCTCGCGGACGAGGTCCTTGGCGAGGTTGAGGATCCAGTCCACGTCGCGGGAGAGGGTGTAGAGGTCCTCGGGCTCGAGCGGCGTCGTGAACGCCGTGCGCAGGGCGCGCTCGAGCTCGCGCTTGTGCGCGTCCCCGCGGTGCTCGAGGCTGCGGATGACCTCGACCTGCGAGGCATCCCCCCGTGCCCACGCGACGAGCGCGTCCACGGCGTCGCGCGTGGCGTCGAGCTGGTTGCGGAGCATGCCGAGGACGTCGGGCTGCTCCGGCAGGAACCAGCGGCGCACGTTCACTCGAGCCACCTCCAGAGGGAGAGCAGGACCGCCCCCAGCAGGGCGGTCGCGGGCAGGGTCGTCAGCCAGGCTAGCCCCAGCTCGCGGACCACGGCCCAGCGGATGCGGCCCCAACGCTCGCGCCCGAGCCCGGCGCCGACGACGGAGGAGGCGACCGTGTGCGTGGTGGAGACCGGCGCCCCCACGAGCGAGGCGCCGAGGACGACCGCGGCGGACGCGGTCTGGTTGGCCAGGCCGTCGAGCGGGCGGAGCTCGTAGATGCGCCGGCCGATCGTGCGCACGATCCCCCAGCCGCCGACCGCGGTCCCGGCCGCGAGCGCGAGCGCGGCGCCCGCGGTCGCCCAGAGCGGAGCCCGCTCCGACTCGGTCACGCCCTCGGCGACGAGCACGATCGCGACCACGCCGACCGCCTTCTGGGCGTCGTTCGCCCCCTGGGCGACGGCGAGCACGAGCGAGGAGCCCCACTGCCCGGCGCGCACCGGGCCGAGCATCCGCCGCGTCGCGCGCGCGAGCGCCCGGCGCAGGAAGCGGAGCAGGAGCGCGCTGGCCGCGGCGCCGAGCAGCGGCGAGACGGCGAGCGCGACGAGCACGGCGGCGACCCCGCCCGGCCGCCAGCCGTCGAGCTCGCCCCAGTTGACGGCATCGAGGCCCGCGGCGGTCGCGGCCGCGCCGGCCAGCCCGCCCACGAGGGCGTGGCTGGAGCTGGACGGGAGCCCGCGGCTCCAGGCGGCGAGGTTCCAGGCGAGCGCGGCGAGCAGCCCCGCGCTCACGACCTCCGCCGCTTCCGCGTCGTCCACGTGGATCAGCCCGGCGATCGTTCCCGCCACTCCCGCGCCGAGCAGCATGGGGCCGGCGAGCGCGGCGAGGGCGGAGGCGACGAGGGCCGGGGCGGGCCGCCCTGCCCTCGTCGCGACGAGGGTGGCGATCGCGTTCGCGGCGTCCTGCACGCCGTTCGTGAACGCGAACGCGTACGCGAGTCCGACGGCGACGACGAGCCCGGGGTCCATCCAGGGAGACTAGGAGAAGGCTCTGGGACGGCGAATCCAGCCGCGCACACCGACCCACGGAGGGCCAGCATGGTTCAGCCCCTCGGCGTACGACTCGGCGCAGAGGCGCTCGGCACGTTCCTGTTCTTCTTCTTCGGCTTCAGCGGCGTCGCCATCGTCGTGGACATCGGCGCGGACGCGATCGGCCCGCTCGGCGTCGCGGCGGGGTTCGGCTTCGGGCTCACGCTCGGCATCGCCGCGTTCGGCCACCTGTCCGGCGGTCACTTCAACCCGGCCGTGACCGCAGGGCTGGCGACGTCGGGCCGCTTTCCCGCACGCGACGTCGTGCCCTACTGGCTGGCGCAACTCGTGGGCGGGTTCGCCGCCGTGCTCGTGATCGCGATCGCGTACTCGGGCGACGTGACCGACGTGCTGCACACGCAGCCGGGCAGCGGGGTCGAGGACTGGTCCGCGCTCGTGCTCGAGATCGTCGTGACCGCGCTCCTCGTCATGGTCATCCTCACGGTCACGAGCGACGACCGGGCCGACTGGAAGGGCGTGCTCGCGCCCCTCCTGATCGGGCTCGTCATCTTCACCGCCGCGACCGTCGTCGGGCCCGCGTCCGGAGGCTCGTTCAACCCGGCGCGCTCGCTCGACCCCGTGCTCTACAACCAGGAGTGGGGCGACCTCTGGATCTACCTCGTCGGGCCCTTCGCCGGCGCGATCCTCGGCGGCGCGCTCTGGTCCGGCGTCGTCGGACGCGGCCAGGGGTGAGGGCACCCGGGGCGGGGCGCACGAGCGGCGCTCCCGCCCCGGCCCCCGCGGCGCGCGCCTGCGCGACCGGCCTCAGCGGCCGCTCGCGGAGAAGTGCTGGTAGTCCCGGGCCGGGCGCCAGCGGCCTCCCCAGCCCCAGCCGATCGCGTCGAAGGCGCGCACGAGCACGCCGCCCTCGTAGGCCATGCCCGGACGGCGCCGCGAGCGGTCGACGTAGGGCTCGCTCGCCCGATGCGCGGTCCGGCCGCCCGCCACGTACGGGTTCTCGATCGGGTTGACGTCGATCGCCCGGCCGTACGCGTGCTCCGACCAGCGCCGCGTGCCCTCCACGAAGCGGCAGTTGAACGCCGAGGTGTTGTCCGCCTCGATGGAGCGGAAGTCGCTGGCCCGGTACGCGTCCACGGGAACGACGCGGCGGAGCGGGAAGCGCGCCTCGTACAGGCGCCGGAAGACGGAGAGGACGTCGCGGGCGACGGCCGCGTGCACGATCAGGCGCCCGTGCCGCGCCCGGCCGTCGAAGCCCCAGTGCGTCAGCCGGAGCAGGCGCAGGTCGCGCAGGGGGACGGGGCACCCGGGCCGCCAGGAGACGCCGGTCATCCGCTGCGCCTGCGCGGCATCGATCCGCTCGACCGAGCCCTCGAAGGCGGCTCCCCGCGTCGGGTGCGCTCCGGCTGCGAGCGCGAGGACGAGCGCCGCGCCGGCCGTCGCTAGCAGCGCCGACCTCACCAGTCGGGGCGGCCGGATCTGAACCGGCGACCTCCTGCTCCCAAAGCAGGCGCTCTACCAGGCTGAGCTACGCCCCGGAGCCCACAGTCTAGGGGGATAGCCTGCCGCCCATGGCCGACGCGCCCCTGCCCATCCCCGGCGCCGCGCAGCGCGACCGGCGGCCCGGCCTCGGCTACGGCATGGCCCTGGTCGCGGCCGCGCTCTTCGCCGTCAACGGCACCGTCTCCAAGGTCGCGCTCACCGGGAGCGAGCTCTCAGCCGTGGACTACACGCAGCTCCGCGCCACCGGCGCCTTCCTGGGCCTCGCGCTCGGGCTCGCCGTGCTCGCGCGCGAGCAGCTCCGCATCTCGCTGGCCGACCTGCCGTTCCTCGTCTTCTACGGCATCTTCAGCTTCGCGCTCGTGCAGTGGCTGTACTTCGTCGCGATCGAGCACCTGCCGATCGGGATCGCGCTTCTCATCCAGTTCTCCGGCATCGTGCTCGTCGCGCTGTGGGCGCGTCTCGTCTGGCACGCGCGCGTCCGCCCGCGCGTGTGGGCCGCGCTCAGCCTCACGCTCGTCGGGCTCGCGCTCATCTCCGAGCTGTGGCTGGGCTGGAGCCTGGACACGGTCGGCGTCCTCGCCGCCGCCGGCGCCGCGGTCGCGCTCGCCGTGTACCTGCTCGCCGGCGAGCACGGCGTGCAGGCGCGCGAGCCGCTCACGGTGCTGTGCTTCGCGCTCCTCTTCGCCGCCGCGCTGTGGGCGGTCGTGAACCCGTGGTGGTCGTTCCCGCTCGCCGAGCTCGGCGAGCGGACCTCCTTCCAGGGGAACCTCGCCGGCCACACGGCTCCCGTGTGGGCGTTCGCGCTGTGGACGATCGTGCTGGGGACGATCGCCCCGTTCGCGCTCTCCATCGCCGCCCTCCGCCATCTCCCGGCCACGCGGCTCGGCATCACGCTCACGTTCGAGCCCGTGGTTGCCTCGCTGGTCGCCTGGGCCTGGCTGGACGAGACCCTCTCCGCCGCACAGCTCGCGGGCGGCGCAGTTGTCCTGCTCGGGCTCTTCCTGGCCCAGACCGCGCGCTGAGCGCGGCTACGCTTCGGCCGTGGTCCGCCGTGTCCTCCTGGCCTCCCCACGCGGCTACTGCGCGGGCGTGGAGCGCGCCGTGGAGACGGTCGAGCGCGCGCTCGAGCACTACGGCGCGCCCGTGTACGTGCGCAAGCAGATCGTCCACAACATCCACGTCGTGCGCGACCTCGAGGCGCGCGGGGCGATCTTCGTGGAGGAGGAGACGGAGGCCCCCGAGGGCGCGACCGTCGTCTACTCGGCGCACGGCGTCGCGCCCAGCGTGTACGCGAACTCGCGCCGGCTCGGCCACAACGTGATCGACGCCGTCTGCCCGCTCGTGACGAAGGTGCACGTGCAGGCGCGCCGCTACGCGGAGGAGGGCTACACGATCGTCCTCATCGGACACGCGGGCCACGAGGAGGTGGTGGGGACGATGGGCGAGGCGCCCGACTCGACCGTGCTCGTGCAGACGGTCGAGGAGGCGGAGGCGCTCGACGTCGCGCCGGGGACGAAGCTCGCCTACGTCACGCAGACGACGCTCTCGGTGGACGAGACGGGCGAGATCATCCGCACGCTGCGCCGCCGCTTCCCCGACATCCGGGCGCCCCGCAAGGAGGACATCTGCTACGCGACCTCCAACCGGCAGTGGGCGGTCAAGGAGATGCTCCCCGAAGTGGACGTGCTGCTCGTGATCGGCTCGCGCAACTCCTCGAACTCGAACCGGCTCGTCGAGACCGCGCGTGCGGGCGGCGTGCCCGCGTACCTAATCGACGACGAGACGGAGATCGAGGAGGCGTGGCTCGAGGGCGCGCAGACGGTCGGGATCACCTCCGGCGCATCCGCTCCGGAGAAGCTCGTCGCGCGCGTGTGCGACTGGTTCCGCGCGCGCGGCGTGCACGACATCGAGTCCTACCGGCTCGTCGAGGAGGACGTCACCTTCCGCCTGCCCGTCGAGCTGCGACGGGAGCTCGAGCTCGCTGGGCCGGGCTAGCCTCCGCTGGGCCGGCGCCGTGGCCGTCGGGGCCCTCGTCGGGCTTGCCGGCGGCTGGTGGCTGGGCGGAGGCGGCGAGGCGTCCGAGCCGGCCACGGTCACCGTCACCGAGACCGTCCCCGGGCAGGAGCCGGTGCTCCCGCTGCCGGTGCAAGAGACCCGCGACGCGCTGCTCCGAGCCGCCGAGTCGGCCGACTACGAGGCGCTCCGGCCGCTCGTCCCGGAGAAGGGCTTCTCGTACACCTTCGGCGGCGAGGTCGCGGGCGGGCCGCTCGCGTACTGGCGGCGCCTGGAGCGGACGACGGGCGAGCGCCCGCTCGACCTGCTGGCCGCCATCCTGCGCATGCCGTACGTGCTCGCGGGCGGGATCTACGTGTGGCCGTGGGCGTATGCGGTGGAGAGCCCCGAGCAGCTCTCCGACCACGGGCGCTCGCTGCTCGCCCCGATCGGCCCGCTGGAGCGCCTCTTCTCGCCCGGCACCGGGTACCTGGGCTGGCGGGCAGGGATCTACCCGGACGGCCGCTGGGCGTTCTTCGTCGCCGGCGACTGACTGCCGCCGGGCATCGGGCGGGCGCAACACTCGGGGCGCGTGCAGCGTCTTTGGGGTAACAAGACCTCGAGAGAAGGAGGAGCAGATGGCCTACGAGGAGCTGAAGGCGCGCCAGAGCGTCGCCTGGGGGAACGGCCCGTACCAGCGGATCACGGAGACGATCGCCGACATCCACGAGCTCGTGGTGGAGCGCCTCGACCCGCAACCGGGGACGCGCTGGCTCGACCTCGCCTGCGGGACGGGCGCGGTCGCCGAGCGGGCGGCGGCCCGCGGCGCCTCGGTCACCGGCCTCGACCTCGCCCCGGCGCTGATCGAGACCGCGAAGGAGCGCGCCCGCGAGCGCGGCCTGGAGATCGAGTACGTCGTGGGCGACTGCGAGAGCACGGGCTTCGCCGACGGCAGCTTCGACGCCGTCTCCTCGACGTGCGGCGTCATGTTCGCGCCCGACCACGAGGCCGTCGCGCGCGAGCTCGCGCGCGTGACCGCGCCCGGCGGGCGTCTCGCGCTCGCGAACTGGACGCCGGAGGGCGGAGTGTCCGACCTCTTCCGCCTCATGGCGCCCTACCAGCCGGCGCCGCCGCCCTCGAGCCCCTTCGCCTGGGGCGACGAGGAGCGCGTGCGCGAGCTGCTCGGCGACGCCTTCGACCTGCGCATCGAGCGCCACGTGTCCACGCTCGAGATCGCCTCGGGCGAGGCCTACTGGGAGCTCTTCGCGACCTCGTACGGCCCAACGAAGACGCTCGTGGAGACGATCGGCGAGCGGGCCGAGGACCTGCGGCGCGACTGGGTCGAGTTCTTCGAGCAGAACCACCGCAGGAACGGCGGCGTCGTGCACGAGCGCGAGTACCTGCTCGTCCTGGGGACGCGCGCGTAGGCGCCCCTCAGCGGCGGATCAGCGCCCGCAGGTCGTCGAGCAGGCGCGGGCTGCGTCCGCCTGCCTGCCGCAGGAAGTCGCCCAGGCGGCCGGCCTCCTCCTCGTCCAGCGAGACGGCCGCGCGCGCCGTCCCCGTCTCGTCCCAGACGCTGAAGCGGACGCGACCTTCAGCCAGGTAGCGCGAGACGCGCAGCGCCCGGCGGGCGTCGCCCCCCGTGCCGCGGAAGAACTCCACGAGCTTCGACCGCTGCGGCGCGGCGCACCAGGGGCAGAAGCGGAACTCGCCCTCGAGCTCTCCGGCACAGCTCCGGCAGCGCATGGTCGCAGCATACGGCGATGCGCCGGTCTCGTGGGCCGCCGCGCCCAGGCAGGGCTCGGAGCCGGTGCCCGTAGAGAGGGTGCTGGAAACGGCCGCTCAGTCCGAAGCGCGCGCTTCGACGCGGGCGATCCGCAGGCCGCCGCCGTCGGCGTCGACCGAGACGGCGAGCGTCTCGCGGGCGATCCAGTCGCGGTAGGCGAGCAGGTCGGCGTCGTCCTCGGCGAGCGTGAGCGCGATCCGGTCGCCGAGCTCCAGGCCCGCCTCCTTGCGCATCGTGTTCACGCGGTGGACGAGCTCGTACACGCGCCCCTCCCGCACGAGCTCGTCGTCGAGGCGCGTGTCCAGGGCGACGGTGACACCGTCCGCCGCCGCGACCGCGAACCCCTCCTTGCCGGCCCGCTCGACGAGCACCTCGTCGGGGCCGAGCTCGCGACCGGCCACGCGGAAGCGGCCCTCGGGCAGCTCCTCGAACTCGCCCCGCTCGAGCGCGGCGCGCACCACCTGCAGCTCCCGGCCGAGCTTGGGCCCGAGCACCGGCAGGTTCGGCCGCACGCGCAGCTCGCTCGCGTCCACCTCCGCGAAGAGGACCTCCTTGACGCGCAGCTCCTCCGCGATCTCCTCCGCGTGGGCGCGCGCCCGCTCGGCGCCGTCCACGACGAGCGCGCGCAGCGGCTGGCGCAGCTTCACGCCCGCACCGGCCCGGGCCTGCCGGCCGAGCTCGACCACGCGGCGAAGCTCGGCGATCTCCGCGAGCAGGTCGGCGTCCGGCTCGCGCACCTCCGGCCAGCCGGCCAGGAAGACGGAGTCCGGGGCGCCCTCGCAGGGCTCGACGAGCTCGCGCCAGAGGTGGTCGGCGAGGAACGGCATGAGCGGCGAGACGACGCGCAGGCCCTGCACGAGCGCGTTCCAGAGGACGCGGAAGGCCGTCTCGTCGCCGTCCCAGAAGCGCCGCCGCGAGCGCCGGATGTACCAGTTCGAGACGTCGTCCACGAACGACTCGAACGCGCGCACGACGTTCACGGTCAGGAAGCTCTCGTACGCCGCCTCGGCCTCCCGCACGAGCGCCGCCGTGCGGGCGAGGAGCCAGCGGTCGAGCGGCTGCAGCTCGCCCTCCGGCCCCGGCTCGAGATCCGTCAGCCGGGGCCGCCAGCCCTCCACGTTCGCGTAGTCGACGAGGAACTTGGCCGAGTGCCAGAGCGTGAGCAGGCGCCGCTTGATCTCCTGGGCGGGGCCGTAGCCGAACTTGAGGTTCTGGGAGGGCGGCTGCGAGCAGTACTGCCAGCGCATCACGTCCGCGCCCATGCGCTCGAAGGCCTCGTCCACCTCGATCGCGTTGCCCCACGAGCGGTGCATCTCGCGCCCGGTCTCGTCCAGGAGCTTCTCGTAGGTGAGCACGCGCCGGTACGGCGACTGCCCGACGAGCGTCACGGACATGAACGAGATGGAGTAGAACCAGGTCCGGATCTGCTCCCGCATCTCGGAGACCCAGTCCGCCGGGAACCAGCGCTCCCAGTAGGCGTGGTCGGGCAGGTCGGCGCCGCTCAGGCCCTCCCCGGCGCCGGTCGCGTAGCCGTGCTCGATCCAGTGCGGGTTCTGCCAGCCGAGCGTCGAGAGCGGGACGATGCCCGCGTCGAGCCACGCGTCGCCGACCTCGGGAATCCGGCGCACCTCCTCGCCGCAGGCCTCGCAGCGGACGACCACCTCGTCGATCCAGGGCCGGTGCAGCTCCTGGAGCTGCTCGAGGCCGCGCACCGCCCGCTCCTCGAGCTCCCGGCGCGAGCCGACGACCGTGAGGTGGCCGCACGCGCAGGGGTAGAACGGGAGCGGCAGGCCGAAGTAGCGCTTGCGGGAGATGTTCCAGTCGCCCATGTTGCGCAGCCAGTCCTCCATCCGCTTGCCGTAGAAGGCCGGCGTCCACTCGACGGTCGCGTTCGCATCCAGCATCGGCTGCCGGATCTCGTCCGCGCTGATGAACCAGTCGTCGACGACGCGGAAGACGAGCGGCGTCATGCAGCGCCAGCAGGTCGGGTAGCGGTGGACGATCGTGCCCGCCTCCACGAGCAGGCCGCGGGCGCGCAGGTCCTCGATCGCGGGCTCCGCCACCTCGTCGCTCGCCAGCCCGTCGAACCCGAAGCCGGGGAGCATGCGGCCGGCCTCGTCCAGCGGCGCGAGCACGGGCAGGTCGTGGACGCGCGAGAGCTCGAAGTCCTCCGCCCCCGCCCCGGGGGCGATGTGCACGATCCCCGTCCCCTCGTCGAGGGCGACGTCGTCCCAGGGGATGACGCGGTGGACGACGCCCTCCTGGGCGGGCACGTGGTCGAAGGGGCCCTCGTACTCGAGCCCGACGAGCTCGGCGCCGAGCGCCGTGCGGACGAACGTCGCGTCCGGCTTGCGCGCCGTCGCCCACCACTCCCCGTCCTCGGTGAGGCCGTACTGCGCCTGCGGGTTCACCGCGGCGGCAACGTTGGCGGGGAGCGTCCAGGGCGTCGTCGTCCACACGACGAGCGCCTCGCGCTCCCGTCCCTTCAGCGGGAAGCGAACGTACAGCGAGGGGTGCTCGAGCTCGACGTACTCGCCGGAGAAGACCTCGTGCTGGGAGATGGAGGTCCCGCAGCGCGGGCACCAGACCGTCGAGCGGTGCCCCTGGTACAGCCAGCCGCGCTCGTGCACCGTCTTCAGGAAGCGCCAGATGTACTCGATGTTCGTGTCGGTGAACGTGTAGTAGTCGTTGTCCCAGTCCATCCACATGCCGAGCCGGCGCGACTGGCGCGTGATCACCTCGGAGTAGTGGGCAACCCGCTCGCGGCAGCGGGCGGCGAACTCGGCGAGTCCGTACTCCTCGATCTCGCGCTTGGAGTTCAGCCCGAGCGCCTTCTCCACCTCCACCTCGACCCACAGGCCCTGGCAGTCGAAGCCGTTCTGGTAGCGCTGGTCGAAGCCGCGCAGCGCCTTGTAGCGCTGGAAGACGTCCTTGAGCGTGCGGCCCCAGGCGTGGTGCACGCCCATCGGGTTGTTGGCCGTGATCGGGCCGTCCACGAAGCTGAACGTGGGGCCGCCGCGGTTGCGCTCGCGCAGGCGCTCGAACGTCCGCTCGCGCTCCCAGCGCTCGAGGACGGCGAGCTCGAGGGCGTCGTGGTCGGGCTTGTCCGGAAGCGGTGTGAAGATCGGCGTCACGGGCAATCCAGTCTAGGGAAGGGTTGCGTGAGCCCCCGCGTTACCCTTAAGCACCCTTTATTCGAGGTAGAAAGGACAACCGGTACAGCAGATGGCAATCGACGTGACCGAGGCGACGTTCGAGCAGGAGGTCCTCCAGAGCGACAGGCCCGTGCTCGTGGACTTCTGGGCGGAGTGGTGTGGGCCCTGCCACGCCGTCTCCCCCGTTCTCGAGAAGATCGCCGAAGAGCGCAAGGACGAGCTCAAGCTCGTGAAGGTGAACATCGACGAGGAGCAGGGCCTGTCGATGCGCTACGGGGTCATGTCCATCCCGACGATGATCCTCTTCAAGGACGGGCAGCCGGCGGCGGCCGCGATCGGCGCCCAGCCAAAGTCGTCGCTCGAGCGAGCGCTCGGCCTCGCGGCGTAGCGGCGAGACGGGTCGCCCGGCGCGGGCCGAGGCCGAGTGGCTATCCTGCGAGGTGGAGCATTTGCAGGACGTTCTTGCTCGAGGCTTCCCCCTCCCCCTCCCCTAGTCGAAGGGCCGGTTCGCCGGCCCTTCGGCGTCTCTAGGCTGCGCGCGTCCTCTCCGCCCAGGCGCGGAGGCAGGGAGCGAGCCAGCGGAACGCGAGCTCCTCGTCGGCGGGCAGCTCGTCCGGGGCGAACCAGCGCAGCTCGGACACGTCGTCGGCCGGGCTCGCCTCCCCGGACCGGACGCGCGCATGCCAGACGAGGTTGAGGACGGGCGGGTCGCCGGGCTCGGCGCCGTAGCGGTCGACGTAGGCGCCGGCGAACTCGTCCACCTCGATCTCGAGCCCGGTCTCCTCGAGCAGCTCGCGGCGCAGGCCGTCGAGCGGATCCTCGCCCTCCTCGAGGAAGCCTCCAGGCGTGTCCCAGCGGCCGGCATCCGGCTCGACCGCACGGCGGGCGAGGAGCAGGCGTCCCCGGTCGTCCACCACGAGCCCGGCCACGGCGAGCCCCGAGTGCGCGTAGTGCACGAAGCCGCAGGCCGGGCACTCGACCCGCCCGGGCAGCCGGTCGAGGGCGGCGGCGCACTCCGGGCAGTGCCGCCAGCGGTCGAGGACACCCACGCGGGTACCGTACCCGGCGTGTCTCCGCGCCACGTTCCGGCATCGGTCACGGAGCTGGCGCGCGTCGGCCTGTTCGCGACCCTCGCAGGGGAGACGCTCGGCCGTCTCGCCGAGCGCATGGAGCGCCGCGAGGTGCCCGCGGGCACAGTGCTCGTGCGGGAGGGCGAGCCCGGCGACCGCTTCTTCGTGCTCCTCTCGGGCGTCGCCGGCGTCTCCCAGTCGGCGCTCGGCGACCGGCGCATCCTCCGTGCCGGGGAGTTCTTCGGGGAGGTGGCGCTGACCATGGGCGTCCCCCGGACGGCAACCGTGACGGCCATGACGCCGTGCGTCGTCGCGAGCTGCGACGCGCGAACGTTCGACGAGCTCGTGCGGCCGCTCTTCGCCGACGACGGCGAGTAGCGCTCGCCCGGGGCCTGCTCTCGGACATGCCCCGCGGGGACAGGCCCCGGGGACAGACCCCAGGACAGGTCCCACCGGGACCCGGCGGGGGGAAAGAGAGCTGGACACACGCAGCGGTTCGGATAACCCGGACATGTCCGGGGGTCTGTCCCCTGGACGTGTCCTTAAGAGCGGGAGGCGACCGTGCCGCGGAGCTCGGCGAGCACGGCGTCGGAGAGCGCCGGCCAGGCCTCCTTCGCCCACGGGCCGAACTCGCGGTCGGTGAGCACGGCGCACGCGACCCCCGCCTCGGGATCCACCCACAGGAACGTTCCGGAGCCGCCGAAGTGGCCGAACGCGCGCGCCGAGGTGCGGGTGCCCATCCACGAGGGCGGATGGGTGTTGAGCTGCACCCCGAGCCCCCAGTCGAGCGGCTCGAAGCGCCCGAAGTCGGGAAGCACACCGGAGAGCCCCGGGAACTGGACGCTCGTCATCTCGGCGAGCGTCTCGGGCGCGAGGAGCGTGGGAGCGAGCAGCTCCCGGCCGAGCGCGAGCACGTCGGCGAGCGAGGCGTGCATGCCCGAGCCCGGGTCTCCGCGCGGGTCGAGACCGATTCCGAGCGGCCGGCACACGGCCTCCCTCACGTAATCCGCAAACGGGATCTCCGCCTCCCGCTCCAGGTGCTCGGCGAGGACGCGGAAGCCCTCGTTCGAGTAGATGCGCCGGCGCCCTGGAGGGGAGATGGGCTGCGTCCCTTCGAACGGGAGCCCCGATGCGTGGGCGAGCAGGTGCCGCACGGTGGCGCCGGGCGGCCCGGCCGGAGCGTCGAGATCCACCACCCCCTCCTCGGCCGCCACGAGCACGGCAAGCGCCGCGACCGGCTTCGAGACCGAGGCGAGCCGGACGACGTGAGCGGAGTCGCCGTGGGCGGCGACCCACCCGTCGGCGCGCACGACGCCCGCAGCGGCGAAGGAGACCGGCCAGCCGGCGATCTGGCGCAGGGCCTCCACGGGCGGCGATACTAGCCCGCTCATGGAGCGCCGCCTCATCTCCGGGCACTCGCCCTTCGAGCCCGTGGTCGGCTACTCGCGCGCCGTCGTCGCCGGCGACCGCGTGCACGTCTCCGGGACCGCGCCCATCCCCGGCGGCGGCGCCCCGCCCCCGGAGAGCGCGTACGAGCAGGCGAAGCTCTGCCTGCGCATCATCGGCGAGGCGCTCGAGCGAGCCGGATCGGGGCTCGAGCACGTCGTCCGCACACGCGTCTACCTCACCGACCTGGCGCACTTCGAGGGGGTCGCGCAGGCCCACGGGGAGGCGTTCCGCGAGGTTCGGCCGGCGAACACCACGGTCATCGCCTCGCTGCTCGATCCCGCGTGGAAGGTGGAGATCGAGGCGGAAGCCGTCCTGCCGGGCTAGCGGGCGGTCCGCGCCTCGAAGCTCCGCGTGTCGACGACCGCGACGGTCGTCCCGCCGTCTCCCTTCCGGACGGCGAGAGACCCCTCGAAGAGCGCGAGCCGGAGCGACCACTGCTCGTCGCGCGAGAGCTCGAGCGGAAGATCGATGCAGAACGCCTCCGTGCGCGCGGTGTCGAGGGCGTGCACAAAGGGTCCCTTGCCGGCACGGGCGTAGAGGGTGTACGCCCAGCGGCCGCCCGGCGAGGTCGCGCGTGTGACGGGCTCCCCGCCCATCACGGCCTCCCCCTCCAGCCGGTCGACGACGGCGCCCGGCCTCAGGCCGCGGGCAAGATCGAAGACGCGCACGCGGTAGCGAGGGCTCGCCCCGCCCCGCAGGTGCTCGACCAGGAAGAGTCGCTTCCCGTCCGGCGAGCTCGCGTCGTACGACCACGAGCCCCTGAGCTCGATGCGGCTCCGCGCGACGAGCGTCCGCGCGTCCAGGACGACGAACCGCGTGGAGCCGCGCTGCCCGGGCGGAGGGCCGTACGACGCGAGCACCAGGCGCCGACCGTCGCCCGAGAGACCGCCGGCGGTGCCGTCGTACGCGACGAGCGGGACCGCGAACAGGCCGCGGAGCATCCGTACGCGCACGACGCGGTAGCCGCGAACGGCGGCGACGAGCGAAGCCTCGCCGCCGGCGAACGTGGTCACGAAGCGGAGGCCGTCCCGGGAGCGGACGCCTTCGCCTCCCTGGAGGAGGCCGGGCGAGTACGGCGACCCGTTCGCGCCGGCTCCGGGAGGAGACAGCGCAGCGAGCGCGAGCAGGGCGGGCACAAGGATCCTCTTCACGGCTCCTCCTTCATGGGCCGAAGACGATGCAGGCGTCGTGGGCGGCTCGGCCGACGTCGCGGCGGCTCAGCGCCCGGCCGCTCGGGCCGAGGCAGGAGACCGAGCCGTCCGCGAGCGACGGGGTGACGCCGAGCCCGAAGCGGAAGGCGATGTTGTACGAGCCGAGCGGGACGCGCGTCTCGCGCACGAGCGCACCGTCGAGCCGGTGCCTGCGCACCGTGCCGTCGTCCCCGGAGGCCACGAAGGCCTTCTCGAGCGCGAACGCCACGTGCTGCGGCGGCGCACCGGCATCCAGGAGCTTCAGCGGGCGCCGCTCCCGGCCGTACAGCGCGATCCGGCGCTCGTCGCCGGACGTCACCCACACCGTGCGGCCGTCGAGCGCGAAGGCGACGTCGTGGGCGAGGAAGGGCGGGGCGAACGTCGAGACGAGCCGCGGCCGTCGCGGGTCGCTCGTGTCGAGGACGGCCAGGCGCGGCGCCTTCGAGCCGAGGGCGGTCCAGAGCGTGCGCCCGTCGCGGCTGATCGACACGTGCCGTGCCGGGCCCGGCACGGCGACGCGCCGCAGGACGCGGGCGGTGCCGAGGTCGAGCGCGACGACGGCCTCGTCCTCGGAGTCCGTGACGTACGCGATGCGCCTTCGAGGGTGCACGGCCGTGTAGCGCGGGGCGGCGAAGCGGTCGAGCTCTGCGAGCACGCGGTCGCCTCGTGCGGCGTAGACGTTGCGCGTGTCTGCATCCAGGAGGGTCACGACGCCGTGCTCGGAGTGCGCGACGACGGCGACGCGGTCGTGCGCCGACTCGATGCTCCGGGGCCCGGGCCCCGTGCGGATCTTCCCGATCGGGGCGAGGCTCCATCCGTGCAGCACGGCGACGTTGCTCTCGAGGTCGGCCGTCACGAACGCCAACCAGGTGCCGCCGAGACGGGTCGCGAAGGCGAGCGGGTCGAGGGCGAGGCCGGCACCGGCGCCCGCGGCGGCGGCGAGGAAGCGGCGCCTGTCCATGCCGGTGATACGGCCGGGGCCCGGCGCGGGGTCCCTGGACCTCCCGGGCCGCCCCGGTCGTATCCCGGGCGTGGACCTCCGAAGCAGGTTCCGTCGTACCCTGGGCGTCGGATGCGCGCGGGTCGGGACGAGCGCGCCCGCGTGCGCGGCGCGCAGCGAGGATCGGTCTCGGATCTCGAGGCGCTCTTCCGCACGCACTGGCCGCGCGCCTTCCGGGCCGCCTACCTCGTCACCCACGACGCGGCGGCCGCCGAGGACATCGCCCAGGAGTCCTTCCTGGCCGCGATTCGCACGCTCGACCGCTTCGACCGTCGGCGGCCGTTCGGGCCGTGGCTGCACCGGATCGCCGTCAACCGCGCCATCGACTGGACGCGGGCACGCCGCCTGCGCGCGGAGGCCGAGCTCTCCGAGTCGGTTCCCGCGCCGGCTCCTGCGGCCGCTCCGGGCGGCGACGTCCTCGCCGCGCTCGCTCGGCTCACGCCCGAGCACCGGGCCGTGATCGTGCTTCGCTACCTGCTCGAGCTCACCCCCGGCGAGATCGCCGAGGCGCTCGAGCTGCCCCGCGGGACGGTCAACTCCCGCCTGCGTCGGGGCCTCGACGCGCTGCAGGAGGAGCTGTGAAGCGGCGGCTCGAGCAGGTGCCGATCCCGGGCGAGGAGCCTGCCCGCGAGCGCGCCTGGAAGGTCGTGCGGTCGGCCTTCGCGGAACGGGAGCCGCGGCCACGGCGCTCGCCGCTCCCGCGCGTGGCGGCCGTCGCAGTGGCGCTCGCCGCCGTTCTGGGCGCTGCGCTGAGCGCGCCCGGCCGCGCGGTCGTGGACGAGCTCCGCGAGCTCGTCGGCGTGGAGCGCGCGCAGCGCGCCCTCTTCTCGCTCCCCGCGCAGGGCCGCCTGCTCGTCTCCTCGGACGCAGGCATGTGGGTGGTGGGCGCCGACGGCTCGAAGCGCCTCCTCGGCCCCTACCGGGAGGCGAGCTGGTCGCCGTTCGGCCGCTTCGTGGTCGCCGCGCGGGCAGACGAGCTCGCCGCGCTCGAGCCGGACGGCGACGTCCGCTGGACGCTCGCCCGGCCCGGCGTGCGCTCGCCGCGCTGGGCGGGTACGGAGACGGACACGCGGATCGCCTACGCCGACCGCACGGGGCTGCGCGTGGTGGCGGGAGACGGCACGGGCGACCGTCTGCTCGTTCCACGTGCTCGCGGCTCGCTTGCGTGGCGGCCGCGCGCGAGCTTCGTGCTCGCGTACGCGACAGCGCGGCGGGTGCGCGTGGTGGACGCCGAGACCGGAGCGCCGCGCTGGCAGGCGCCGCGTCCGCGCGGGCCGGTGCGCGCGCTCGAGTGGTCGGCGGACGGGCGCCGTCTGCTCCTCGCGTCGGCTCGAGGGATCGCGGTCTACGGCCCGCGCGGAGCGCGGCTGTACACGCTCGGCCCCGGGGCAGCGCCCGTCACCGCTGCGGCCCTCGCGCCGCACGGGCGCTCGCTCGTCTTCGCCCAGCAGGCGCGCGGGCGCAGCGAGGCCTGGGTGGTGCCGGCCATCCGACCGGACGCGAGCAGCGCTCGCCGGCTCCTCTCCGGGGCCGGCACGCTGGCCGGCGTCGCCTGGTCGCCCGACGCCCGCTGGGTGGTCGTGGAGTGGCCGACCGCCGACCAGCTCGTGTTCCTGCGCGCGAGCGGCGCCGGGATCCGCGCGGTCGCGAATGTGGCGGAGCAGTTCCGGACGCGCTCGTTCCCTCGCGTGGACGGCTGGTGCTGTCCGCGCTGAGGAGGCGGGGGAGGACGCGCGCGAGTAGCCTCCGCGCGTGCACCTCGGGCTGATCCTGCCCAACTACGGAGCGGGCTCCTCGCCGGCGGCGATCCGCCGGTTCGCGGAGGCGGCCGAGGAGGCGGGCTTCGACTCCGTGTGGGCGACCGAGCACGTGCTCGTCGGTCCGGAGGCGGCCGACCCCTACGGCCGCGTGTACGCGCCGCTCGCCACGCTCGCCTGGCTCGCGGGGCTCACCGAGCGCGTGCGGCTCGGCACCTCCATCCTCCTGCTCCCGCTCCACCACCCGTTCCACGTGGCGAAGGAGGCGGCCACGCTGCAGGAGCTCTCCGGCGGGCGGCTGCTCCTCGGCCTGGGCATGGGCTGGCACGAGGACGAGTTCCGCTTCTTCGGCGTCGAGTTTCGCGGGCGGGGACGCCGCGCCGAGGAGGCGCTGGCCGTCGTGCGTGCGCTCTGGCGCGGAGAGACCTCCTTCGCGGGCGCGCGCTGGTCGTTCCGGGACGCCGCGTTCGGCCCGCTCCCGGAGCCCGAGCCGGAGCTCTGGTTCGGCGGCGCCTCCGACCGCGCCGTGCGTCGCGCGCTCGCGCACGGCGGCGTGTGGCATCCGAGCCGCGCCGGCACGCCGGAGCGGCTACGCGAGGTGCGGGCGCAGCATCCGGAGCTGCGCACCGTCGTACGCACGAGCCCGGAGCGCGTGGACGCGGTGCTGGAGACGGGCGCGGACGGCGTCGTCGTCACGCTGCCCGACGAGCGCGCGGTGCGGGACTTCGCTCGCCGCTACCGCTGAGCCCGCGCGCCCGCGCCGCCGCCACACGCTCAGCCTCCGCGTTCACCGCCGCGCCGAGGAGGACGACGAGCGCGGAGAGCCACAGCCACACGAGCGTGACGATCGCGGCCGAGAGCGAGCCCCACGCCTTGTTGTAGGAGCCGAAGCCGGCCGCGTACAGCGCGAAGCCGCCCGAGGCGAGGAGCCAGCCGGCCGTGGCCACGAGCGCTCCCGGGGAGACGATCCGCCAGTGGCGGCTGCGGCGGTCGGCGGCGAGCGCGTACACGACGGCGAAGGAGCCGAAGAGCGCGGCCAGGAGGATCGGCCACTGCGCCGTCCACCAGACCCAGGCCAGCGGCGTCTCGGCGCCGAGCGCGCCGCCCAGCCAGCGCTCGAGGTGCGGGCCGAGGACGAGCAGGCCCGTCACGAGCACGACGGCGGAGCCCAGCGCGACGACGAGCAGGAGCGCGGCCGCCCGCCGGCGGGCGAACCCGCGCGTGTCCTCCACCCCATGCGCGCGGTTGATCGCGGTCATGAGAGCGCCCACCGCGCCCGTCGCGGTCCAGAGCGCGAGGCCGAGGCCGACCGCCGTCATGAGCAGCCCCGTCGAGGAGCGTCGCTCGAGCTGGAGCAGGCTGTCGCGGAGGAGCGTGACCGCCTCTCCCGGCAGCACCGCTCCCACCGTGTCCATCAGCTCCTCGATCGCCGAGGCATCGGCGAGGAGGGAGAAGGCGCCCACGAGGAGCAGGAGCGTCGCCGGGACGGCGAGGAAGGCGCTGTACGCGACGGCGGAGGCGAAGAGCGGCGCGTCGTCGGCGAGCGCGGCCCTGGCGCCGCGCGCGAGCAGCACGGGCAGGTCGCGCGCCCGCCACCAGCGCTCGCGCAGCGTGCTCACCGCAGGGCGCGCGGAAGCCGGCGCCGCGCCAGGCGGCGCCCGACCTTCCAGACGAGCCAGCCGAGCAGGGCGTACCGCCACCTCACACGCCAGGGGTACCCGCATCGTCGAGCTCGCGAACCCGCGACCGTCGCCCGGAGCGCCGGCGAACCGGTTGTCTAGCCTGCGCCGATGCCGGTCCGCGAGCAGCGGGTCACCCCGCTCGAGCTCTTCTTCGACCTCGTCTTCGTGTACGCGATCACGCAGGTCACGCTCTCCATGTCGAACGACCCCAGCTGGGCGGGCGTCGCGCGCGGCCTCCTCGTGCTCGCCGCCGTCTGGTGGGCGTGGACGGGGTACGCGTGGTTGACGAACACGCTCGAGCCGGAGCAGGGTGCCGTCCGAGCGGGCGTGCTCGCGGCCATGGCCGCGATGCTCGTCGTCGCGCTCGCGGTGCCGGGAGCCTTCGCCGGAGACGCCGTCCTCTTCGGGGTTGCGTACCTCGTGGTGCGCGTCCTCCACGTCGTCCTGTACGCGCTGGCGGGCAAGAAGGACCCCGATCTGCTCGGAGCGGTGCTGCGCTTGACGCCGTCCGCGACGCTCGCGCCCGCGATCATCCTCGGCGCCGGGTTCGCCGACGGAGCGACGCAGGCGACGCTCTGGGCCCTCGCGCTCGCCGGCGACTACCTCGGGGCCCTCGTCGGTCGAGGCCAGGGCTGGCGCGTCTCCCCCGCGCACTTCGCCGAGCGGCACGGGCTCATCGTCCTCATCGCGCTCGGCGAGTCGATCGTGGCCATCGGCGTGGGCGCGGCCGGAGTGCCGCTCACCGCGGGCGTCGTCTCGGCGGCGATCCTGGGGATGGTCGTCGTCGCCGCCCTCTGGTGGGCGTACTTCGACGTCTACGCCGTGCTCGCCGAGCAGCTGCTGTCGCGGGCCAGCGGCACCAACCGTGCCCTGCTCGCCCGCGACTACTACAGCTACCTCCACCTGCCGATGGTCGCAGGCATCGTCCTCTTCGCCCTCGGGCTGAAGAAGACGCTCGAGCACGTCGACGACCCGCTCGCGACGCTCCCCGCGCTCGCGCTGAGCGGCGGGCTCTGCCTCTACTTCCTCGCGCACCTGGCCATGCGGATCCGGCTCGTCCACCACCTCCGGCGCACGACGTCGGAGCGGCCCGGCTGGATCGGGCCGGGTCGGCTGGCGACCGCCCTCGCCCTGCTCGTCGTGACGCCGCTCGTCCTCGAGCTACCCGCGCTCGCCTCGCTCCTGCTCGTGGCCGCGATCTGCTGCGCGCTGATCGCCTGGGACCTCGTGCACTACCGCGAGCACCGAACCGTGGTGCGGCAGCAGGCGCGCGCGTCGTAGGACCGAGCCGGCGGCCGCTCCCCCAGGCCGGTGCTCGTCGAGGGCGCCTCTCGCTGCGGCGATCAGCCATCGATCCGGCAGCAGACCGCCACGTGCTCCTCGTTGTCCTCGAGCAGCGCGTGCCCGAGAGCGACGATCTGGGCCACGCGCTCGTCGGCGATCCGGTTGTAGACGGTGCGGTGGTCGCGGCGTCCCTCGATGAACCCGCACCAGCGGAGGCAGGCGAGGTGGTTGGAGACCTTCGGCTGCGCGATGCCGAGGCGCTCGACGAGCTCTCCCACGCTCAGCTCGCCGTGCTCGCGCAGGAGCTCGAGGATGCGCAGCCGGGTCGGGTCGCCGAGGCCGCGGAAGTACTTGGCGACGAGGTCGCTGCGGGTCGGAGCCTCGGGCAGTCGGAACGGCGCGGCTTGCAACACCAGGTCTCCTTTCTGATATAAGAATATTCTAATCGCGCTGTCCGGACGGCAGGGGACGCGAATGCGCACGAACGACTTCGACATCGCGATCGTCGGGTCCGGCTCCGCGGCCTTCTCGGGCGCGATCCGCGCGAGCGAGCTGGGCGCGCGGGTGGCGATGGTCGAGCGCGGCACGGTCGGCGGCACCTGCGTCAACATCGGCTGCATCCCCTCGAAAGCGGAGCTAGCGGCCGCCGCCCAGCGCCATCGCGCCGCGCGCAACCCCTTCCCCGGCGTGACGACCTCCGCGGACGGCGTCGACCTGGGAGCGCTCGTCGCCGGCAAGGACGAGATCGTGCGCTCGCTACGGCAGGAGCGCTACCTCGACCTCGTCGAGCACTACGGGTTCGAGCTCGTGACCGGGACGGGGCAGTTCGCCGACCCGGACACGCTGCTCGTCGACGGACAGCCGCTGCGGGCCGACCACTACCTGCTCGCGACGGGCGCCTCGCCGGCGGCACCGCCGGTCGCAGGCCTCGACGAGGTCGGCTATCTCACCTCCACGACGGCCCTCGAGCTCACCGAGCTCCCGGAGCGGCTGGTCGTGATCGGCGGCAACTACGTCGGGCTCGAGTTCGCGCAGCTGTTCGCCCGCCTCGGCTCGGAGGTCACGGTCGTCGAGCTGCTCGACCGGCTCGCCCCCTTCGAGGAGCCCGAGGCGAGCGAGGTCGTCGCGAACGTCTTCGCGTCGGAGGGGATCCGCGTCGTCACCGGCGCGCGCGTCGAGAGCGTGAGCCGCCGGGCGGGCGAGAAGGTCGTCCATGCGACCGTCGGCGGGAGCGAGCAGCACTTCCGCACGGAGGAGGTGCTCGTCGCCACGGGCCGCCGCGCGAACACGAGCCTGCTCGCGCTCGAGCGCGCCGGCATCGCGACGAACGGACAGGGCCAGGTCATCGTCCATCCGACCCTCCGCACCAGCAACCCGCGCGTCTTCGCCGCAGGCGACGTCACCCCCGCCCCGCAGTTCGTCTACGTCGCAGCCGCGATGGGCGCGGCCGCAGCCGAGAACGCGCTCGGGGAGGGCGAGCGCGCGATCGACTACTCGGCGCTGCCGCGGATCACCTTCACGAGCCCGCAGATCGCCGCGGTCGGGCTCACCGACGAGCAGGCGAACGAACAGGGCATCGAGTGCTCCTGCCGTACGCTTCCGCTCGACTACGTCCCCCGCGCCCTCGTCGAGCGCGACACGCGCGGACTCGCGAAGCTCGTGATCGAGCGTGGCACGCGCCGGATCATCGGCGCGACCGTCGTCGCCGAGGGGGCCGGCGACGTGATCCTGGCCGCCGTCTACGCCGTCCAGTTCGGGCTCACCGTCGACCAGGTCGTCGGCACCTGGGCGCCGTACCTGACGATGAGCGAGGCCTTCAAGCTCGCCGCCCAGGCCGTCGACCGGCAGGTCGCGCACCTCTCCTGCTGCGCATGAGGGAGGAACCCGCATGAGCGGGTTGGCTGCGCCAGAGGCCCGTTCCTCCCGGCCTCGCTACATGCCCATCGCGTGGTAGCCGGCGTCCACGTACAGCGTGGTTCCGGTCACGTTCGCCGCCTCCTCTGACAGGAGGTAGGCCGCGGCCGCGCCGCAGTCCTCCGCGGAGATCTGGCGGTGCAGCGGTGCGCGCTGCTCGAAGAGCTCCTCCATGGTCGTGAAGCCGTGGATGGAGCGGGCGGCGAGCGTGCGCACGGGCCCGGCGGAGATGGCGTTCACGCGGATGTTCTTGAAGCCGAGGTCCCAGGCGAGGTAGCGGACGGAGGCGTCCAGCGTCGCCTTCGCGACGCCCATCACGTTGTAGTGGGGGACGGCTCGCTCGCCCCCGAGGTACGTCATGGTGAGGACGGCGCCGCCGCCGCGGGCCTCCATGAGCGGCTCGGCCGCGCGAGCGCAGGCGACGAGCGAGTAGGCGCTGACGTCCACCGCGAGCCAGAAGCGGTCGCGCGGCGTGTCCACGAAGCGACCCTCGAGGTCCTCGGCGGCCGCGAAGGCGACCGAATGCACGAGCACGTCGAGCCCGCCGCCGAACGCGTCCGCGACCTCGGAGAAGACGCGGGCGACGTCCGCGTCGGAACGCACGTCGCACTCCGTGACGAGCGGGCTCGCGACGCTCTCCGCCAGCTCGCGCACGGTCTTCTCGATCCGCTCGCCCTGGAAGGTGAAGGCGACCTGCGCCCCCTCCTCCGCGAGCCGGCGGGCGATTGCCCAGGCGATGGAGCGCCGGTTGGCGACCCCGAGCACGAGCGCCTGCTTGCCCTCGAACCTTCCGGCCATGTCGGCAAGCCTAACGGTGTCTGACACCACCCCAAGGAGCCATGCGGGTTGGAGGCGCCTCGGTGTCAGACACCCGGGGTTCGGGATACGCTCCGCCGGCCATGTCCGGCGGGCGGATCGCGGTCGTGACCGGAGCGTCCTCGGGGATCGGGGAGGCGACGGCGCGCGAGCTCGCTCGCCGCGGCTGGCGATGCGTGCTCCTGGCCCGCCGGGCGGACCGCCTGCAGCGGGTCGCGGAGGGTATCGGCGGCGAGTGGGAGGTCTGCGACGTGGCCGAGCGCGCGCAGGTCGAGGAGGTCGCCGAGCGCGTCCTCGAGCGCCACCCGCAGGTCGCCCTCCTCGTCAACAACGCCGGCATCCCGGCGCGGCGGAGCTTCCTGGAGGTCGATCCGGACCTCGTCGAGCTCGTCATGCGCGTGAACTACCTCGCCGGCTTCTGGTGCCTGCGCGCGTACCTTCCGGGGCTGCAGGCGGCGGCGAGCGCAGGAGGTGCGCACCTGGTGAACGTCGTCTCCGTCGCCGGCACGGTCGCGTTCGCTCCCGCCGGCGCGTACGCGGCCGCCAAGCACGCGCAGCTCGCCTTCTCGCGCTCGACGGCGGCCGCGCTGCGCGGCAGCGGCATCCAGGTGCACACGGTCATGCCGGGGTTCGTGGAGACGGAGGGCTTCCCGCAGCACTCCGTCCTGCGCAGCCGGCTCATGCGGCGCTTCGTGATCGAGCCGGACGACGTCGCGCGCGCCCTCGTCGATGCGGTGGAGAAGGGCAAGCGCGAGATCACCGTACCCTGGTTCCCGTACCGCCCGATCTCCGTCGCGCAGGCGCTCGTCCCCGGCCTCTTCTCCCGCCTCGTCGGCGTCTCCGGCTACCGCGACGGGACGCCGCCCTAGCCGAGCTGCGGCTGTGCCGGCCCCCTCGCCGCTACTGCGGCCCGGGCTTGCGCGCGACGTACCAGCCGATCTCGATCGGGTAGGGCGCCATCGGCGCCGGCCCGCGGATGCGCCGGCGCTCCTCCTCGGGCACGCCGCGCAGCTCGAAGCGCTCCTCCACGTCCACCGTCTCGTGCGTCACCTCGTAGCTCACGAGGACGAGGTCGTTCGCGTCGAGGAAGCCGCGGATGTCCGCGTCCGGCAGGAGCCGTTGATGGGTGGGGTCGCGAAGGCGCTCGAAGCGGTCGCGCTCGAGGCTGCGGAGCGGATCCGCCGATCCGAGCTGGTCGGCGATCAGCAGCCGCCCGCCCGGGCGCGTGACGCGTGCGAGCTCCGAGACGACGAGACCCGGCCAGCGGACGTGGTGCAGGAGACGGAGGCAGCCGGCGATGTCGAACGTCCCGTACGCGAAGGGCAGCTCGGTGGCGTCCGCCTCGACGAAGCGGACGTTCGCGGGTGCCTCCTTGCGCGCCGCCTCCAGGTAGTCCGCCCGCGTGTCCACGGCGACCACCTCGGCCACGTGCGGCGCGAGCGCGAATGCGAGCGCGCCCGTCCCGCAGCCGGCGTCGAGCGCGACCTCCGCCCCCGTGAACGGCCCGAGCAGGCGCCGGACGCGCTCCGCGAGCTCGTCCGCGCGCCGCGCCTGCAGGGCGCGGCGAAGCTCGACGCTCACGGCTCGTCCTCCCGCCCGGCGAGCTCGCGCGCGAGCGCGAGCGCCTCCTCGCGCGTCGCGATCGTGCCGGCCGCGCGCTCCTCGGCGATCGCGTCCAGGATGCGGCCCACGAGCGGCCCGGGGGGAAGGCCGAGCTCGTCGCCGCGCACGAGCGGCGCCGGAGGATCGCGGCGCCGGGCCTCCACGACCGCGCCGGCGAGCGCGGACGCGCCGACGAAGTCGAGTGCGTCGAGCGCCCAGGGCTCGGTCGCGCGCCGGAAGCGGTGGATCGCGCGGGCCGACGCGTCGGCGGGCGCCCGAGCGCGCAGGAGCGTCGTCGCGTAGCGGCGCAGCCGGTTCGAGACCGGGAAGCGCGCGAGCCCCTCTCCGAACACGGCGACGAGCCGGAAGTCGGGGTCGTCGCGAGCGTCCAGCCGCCCGTCCGCCGAGCCGCCCAGGGGCGCGAGCAGCCCGAGCTCGCCCAGGCGCCGGAAGCCGTTCGCCGACAGCCGCCGCAGCTCGGCCAGCAGGCGCTCCCCGGACGGTCGCGTCACGAGCTCCGCATCCCGGCGCACGAGCGCCTCGGTCGCCTCGTCGAGTCGGAAGCCCAGCTCGTCCTCGAAGCGCACGGCCCGCAGGAGCCGGAGCGGATCGGCGCGGAAGACATCCTCCGAGACCGCCCGGACGACGCGGGCCTCGAGGTCGGCCCGCCCGCCGTGCGGATCGGCCGGCTCGCCCCCGCCGACGGGCACCGCGATCGCGTTGAAGGTGAAGTCGCGCGTGGCCAGGTCGCGCTCGATCCCGTCCGGGAGCGGCGTGAAGTCCACCGTCTCCTCCGAGCCCGGCACGACCACGCGCCAGGCCCCGTGCTGCTCGGAGAGTGGGAAGGAGGCCCCGCCGAAGCGGGCGGCGTAGCGGCGCGCGGCCTCCTCGGGCGCGCGGCAGGCGACGTCCAGGTCGACGACCGGGCGGCCGAGCAGAGCGTCGCGCACCGCGCCCCCCACGACCCACGCCTCCTCTCCGGCGAGCACCTCGCGCACCCGCTCATCCATCGCGCGTCACGCGCCGCGCGCGCCCCGAGCGCGTGTTCAGGCCGGTGGCTATCTCGTACGCGATCGTCTCCGCCACCCGGGCGTGCTGCTCGATGCGGACGCCGTCGCCGACGAGCGTCACCGGCGTGCCCGTCGGCAGCTCGCGCTCGAGCTCGACCGCGAGCGCGTCCATGGAGATCGTCCCCACGACGCGCCGGCGCTCGCCGTCCACGAGCACCTCGGTCCCGGTCAGGTCGCGGCGGAACCCGTCCGCGTAGCCGACGGGCACGATCCCGACCCACGTCGGGCGCTCGGCGACGAAACGGCGCCCGTACCCGGTGCTCTGCCCCGGCTGGAGGAGCTTGACGAGCGCGAGGTAAGACTCCCAGCGCAGCGCCGGCTCGAGCCCGTCGTCGCCCGGATCGCCGCCGAACGGCGAGATCCCGTACAGCGCGATCCCGCAGCGCACGGCATCCAGGCAGGCCTCGTGATAGCGGAGCGTGGCCGCGCTGTTCGCGATGTGCCGGACGAGGTGGCCGCCGAGCCCCTCCGTCGCCTCGCGGAAGCGCTCGACCTGCGCGCGCGTGAACTCCTCGTCCGACTCGGCCGAGGCGAGGTGGCTCATGACGCCGACGACGTCGCGCCCCGGCGCCGGGAGCTCGGAGACGCCCCACCGGCCCATGCCCGTGTCGAGCTTCAGGTGCACGCGGATGCCCTCGGGGACGCGGCCGTCCGCGGCGACCAGCTCGAGCTTGGCCGCACGCGCCTCCCCGACCTCCCGCTCGCTGACCGGCCCCATGACCAGGATGCGCGCCTCGCGGCACGCGGCGCGCAGGTGCAGCGCCTCGGGCAGCGTCGCCACGCAGAGGGCCGTCGCGCCGGCGTCGAGCGCGGCCCGGGACACGTCCACCGCGCCGTGCCCGTAACCCTCGGCCTTGACCACCGCCCACAGCTCCGCGCCGCCGGCCGCCCGGAGCAGCGTGGCCGCGTTGCGGCGGATCGCGCCGAGATCCACGGTGAAGCTCGAGCGCTCCACGCGA
>DATLYU010000042.1:0-11350 GCA_035574435.1 Gaiellaceae bacterium
GTGGCTGACGGCCCTGCTCGTCGTCGCGAACGTCGGCTTCTGGCTCGCCTACCAGCTCCCGCACGGCCTCGAGTCCTCGGTGGACGAGGTCGGCTTCCGCGCGTGCGCGCTCGGCGGCGACTGCCGGGAGGAGACGACCGCCTGGCCGCTGACCGCGAGCGTCTCCATGTTCGCGCACGGGGGCTGGGCGCACCTCGCGGGGAACATGCTCTTCCTGCTCGCCTTCGGCGTGCGCGTCGAGGACCGGCTCGGGCGCCTGCGCTACCTCGTGCTCTACCTCGTCGCCGGCTACGCGGCGACCGCGCTGCAGGCGGCGGTCGAGCTCGCGTGGATGAGCGAGGACTACCAGAACCTGCCGGGCATCGGCGCGAGCGGCGCCATCTCCGGCGTGCTCGGCGCGTACCTCGTGCTCTTCCCCTTCTCGCGGGTGGTGACCATCCTCCTGCCGGTCTTCTTCCTGCGCGTGCCTGCGCTCGCCCTGCTCGCCGTCTGGTTCGCGCTGCAGGCGCTCGAGGGCACGTACGGGCTCGCGCACCCCGAGGAGGAGCTCGCCGGGATCGCCTTCTTCGCGCACGTCGGGGGCTTCGTCGCCGGGGCGGCGGGCGCGACCGCGCTCGCGCCGGAGAGCTGGCCGCGCGCGCCCTTCCGCGCCCGCAGCCTGCCGGAGGCGCCTCACATGGGCTAGAGGAGGCGCTCGAGCGCCTCCGCCGCGGCGTCGGGATCGAACTCCCACGGGCCGGGGCCGCCGAGGAACGCGAGCCGCCCCGCGCCGTCCGCGACGAAGATCCGCTCCGGCCACGCGGCGAACGCCTCGCTCACGGCGTCGCCCATCTGGTCCACGTAGACGGGCATGGTCAGGCCGAGCCGCTCGACACCGGCGCGGGCGGCGGCGAGCCGGTCCTCGAGGGTGCGGTGCTGGGCGATGAGGACGCCCTCGTCCAGGTTCGCCTGCATCTGCCACCCGTCGGTCGCATGCGCCTCCGCCACGTAGACGAAGACGACGGAGGTGCGATCCCGGTAGCGCTCCCAGAGCGCCTGCACGTCGCCGGACCGGCGACGGAACGGCGGTCAGGTGAAGCTGCCGAAGACGAGGACGAGCGGACGGCCGTCCACCAGGTCGCCGAGCCGGACGCGAGCGCGGCTCGGAAACGCGAGCAGCTCGAGCTCGGGGAGACGATCGCCGACGTCGAGCTGCGTCTGGCGCTGGTAGCGCAGGATCGTCGAGACGACGACCTCGCGCTCGGGCGCGGCGAGCGTCTCCACGTACTCGCGGTCACGGCGGTCGAGCCGGTCGAGCCTCGGATCGTCGGTCTTCGTCACGGGTCCTGCGCGGGCGCGCAGCTGCATGTTGGCGATACGCTCACGGCATGGCTACCACAGGCGTACGCGAGCACAAGAACTTCATCGGCGGCGAGTGGGTGGACGCCGCCTCGGGCGAGACCTTCGAGTCCACGAGCCCGGCCGACGGCGAGCTGATCGGGGTCTTCCCGCGCTCGGGGGCGGAGGACGTCGACCGTGCCGTCGCGGCCGCGAAGGCGGCGTACGAGGAGTGGCGTCTCGTCCCGGCGCCCAAGCGCGGCGAGCTCCTCTTCCGCTTCGCGCAGCTCCTCGTCGAGCACAAGGCGGAGCTGACCGACCTCATGACCCACGAGATGGGGAAGGTGCGCCCGGAGGCGGGCGGCGACGTCCAGGAAGCGATCGACATGAGCTACTACATGGGCGGCGAGGGCCGGCGGCTGTTCGGCCAGACGACGCCGTCCGAGCTGCGCGACAAGTTCAACATGTCGGTGCGGATGCCGATCGGCGTGATCGGCGTGATCACGCCCTGGAACTTCCCGATCGCCATCCCCTCGTGGAAGATCATGCCGGCGCTCGTCGCCGGCGACACAGTCGTCTTCAAGCCCGCGACCGACACGCCGGCGCTCGGCCAGCGCTTCGTGGAGCTGCTCGACGAGGCGGGCATCCCGAAGGGCGTCGTGAACATCGTCCACGGGGGTGGCGGCGCGGTCGGCGACCGGCTCGTGCGCCATCCGGACGTGCCCGTCATCACGCTCACTGGCTCGCGCGAGACGGGCGTGGCCGTCATGCGCAATGCCGCGGACGGGCTCAAGCACATCCATCTCGAGCTGGGCGGCAAGAACGGGATCATCGTCATGGAGGACGCCGACCTCGACCTGGCCGTGGACGGGATCCTGTGGTCCGCGTTCGGCACCTCGGGCCAGCGCTGCACCGCGGCGAGCCGCGTGATCGTGCACGAGGACGTGTACGACGCCGTCGCCTCCCGCCTCGTCGAGCGCGCCGAGAAGATGCGCCTCGGCCCGGGCTGGGAGGAGGACACGGACGTCGGCCCGGTCATCAACGCCCGCGCGCTGGAGAAGATCCACTCGTACACGCAGATCGGCCTCGACGAGGGCGCGACGCTGCTCACGGGCGGCGAGATCGCCTCGGAGGGCGATCTCGCGAAAGGCTTCTACTACCGGCCCACCATCTTCGGCGACGTCGAGCCGGGCATGCGCATCGCGCAGGAGGAGATCTTCGGCCCCACCACCGCGCTCATCAGGGTGCGCAGCCTGGAGGAGGCGATCGCGGTCTCGAACGGGATCCGCTACGGGCTCTCCTCCTCGATCTTCACCCGCGACGTGAACCGCGCGTTCCGCGCGCTGCGCGATCTCGAGGCCGGGATCACGTACGTCAACGCGGGCACGATCGGCGCGGAGGTGCACCTGCCGTTCGGCGGCGTCAAGGAGACCGGCAACGGCCACCGGGAGGCGGGCCAGGCGGCGCTCGACGTGTTCACCGAGTGGAAGTCCGTGTACGTGGACTACTCGGGCACGCTCCAGCGGGCCCAGATCGACACGGCCGAATGACGAGCGCAGCGCGCCACCGACGGTAGCCCGCCCGCCGGGCGGGCGCCCCGACAGACGGAGGTGTGTCATGCGCGAGCAGGACCTGCCCGTGTTCGAGCTGAGCGTCGTCTTCGCCGCCTCGCGCGAGCGGGCCGGCGAGGTGCTCGACCTCGTCGTGGAGCTCGTGTGCCGGGAGACCGGCGGGAGTGGCGCCGGCTCGGACCACGTGTGCGGCGGCTTCCACTGCGCCGGCGTCCGCGAGCTCCCGGGCGGGCTGCTCGAGGCGCTCGAGTAGGTTGTCGCCGATGCGCCGGGTGAAGCTCGTCTGGTTCGTGCCGGAGGACGCGCTCGACGCCACGCGGGACGCGGTGTTCGCCGCGGGGGGAGGGCGCATCGGGGCCTACGAGCGCTGCTCGTGGTACGCGGCCGGGACGGGCACGTTCCTGGGCGGCGAGGGCACGGACCCGGCCGTGGGCGAGCGGGGGAGGGAGGAGCGCGTGCCCGAGCTGCGCGTGGAGACGGTCGTCCCGGAGGAGCTCGCAGCGGCCGCGGTCGCGGCGCTCGTGGCCGCGCATCCGTACGAGGAGCCGGCATACGACGTCTACCCGCTCCTCGACGCGTGAAGGCGACGCTGTACACGGACGGGGGCTCGCGCGGGAACCCGGGGCCGGCCGCGTACGCGTACGTGCTGGAGGCGGAGAACGGGACCCTGCTCGACGCGCGCGGGGAGGCGATCGGCGTGGCCACGAACAACGTGGCCGAGTACCGGGCGCTCGTGGCCGGCCTCGCCCGCGCCGCCGCCGCCGGCGTGACCGAGCTCGAGGTCGTCTCCGACTCGGAGCTCCTCGTGAAGCAGATGCGCGGCGAGTACCGGGTCAAGAACAAGGCGCTGCAGGAGCTCTCCCTGAACGCCGCGCGGCTCGCGCGCGAGATCGGCCGCGTCACCTACCGCGCGGTCCGCCGCGAGCACAACGAGCTCGCCGACCGCCTCGTCAACGAGGCGCTCGACGCCGCAGGCGAGGGCTGACCGCCCGCCCGCGCCCCCGCCGCCGCGCGACCGGGGACGCTATCCTGAGGGCTGCGTGCGGATGTAGCTCAGTTGGCTAGAGCGTCTGCTTGCCATGCAGAAGGTCGTGGGTTCGAGTCCCATCATCCGCTCTCTCGCGGCCCCGGAGACGGGGCCGTTCGGTCGCCCGGGCGGGCGGTTTGCCGGCGGCCCGGGCGGTGGTACCTCTCCCTTGGGAGAACTGCGGAAGGGGAGAGGAACGTGGATCAGGCGGATCGCATGCTGGTGTGGTCGCTCGCGGCGTCGGCGCGGCTGGTCGAGGCCGTCCGGCGGCACTGGCGGCGCATCCTGGTGGGGGCGTTCGTGGGCTGGGTGCTCGCGGTCGTGGGCGGCGCCACCACGCTCGCTGCGCTGGAGACGCTGGGACTGGTCTCGCGAGCGACCTCCGACTCGCTCGCGATCGCGACCGTGCTCGCCGGGATCGGGCTCGGCGCGCTCGCGGGCAACGCCCACAAGCAGGACGCGCGGCAGGCGTCGCACGGGCGCTCCGACTTGACGCGCGGCTGACCGGCGGCATAGTCGCGTCGTGGCCGTCCCGCCTCGGCCTGCCGCGATCTTCCCCGTCCCGCCCTCGGGCAGGCTCGCGCGTGTCGTCCGGCGTCTCGGGCCCGACCGCCTGTGGAGGGGCGACCCCGCGGGCGGCTGGCGGCTCGGGCGGGTGGTCGTGACGCCCGTCGTCGCCGCGCTCGCCCCCGGGTCGGTGGTGTACGGGGTGGAGCGCGTACCGCGCGAGGGCGGCGTCGTGCTGGCCGCGAACCACTACACGGCGCTCGACCCGATCCTCGTCGGCCTCTTCGTCCCGCGGGCGCTGCACTTCTTCGCCAAGGGCCAGCTCTTCCACCGTTCGCTGCTCACCGAGGCGCTCGTCTGGGCGGGCGCGATCCCGGTCGGGTGGCGCGCCGACAACCGGGCGGCGATCCGGCACGCGACGGAGCTCCTGCGGGCCGGTCGCGTGGTCGGGATCTTCGTGGAGGGCGCCCGGCAGCGCGGGGGCGAGATGGGGGAGGCCCGCCCGGGAGCCGCGCTCCTCGCGCTGCGCGCGGGGGTGCCGGTCGTCCCCTGCGGCCTCGACACGTACGGCTGGTCGAGGCGCCGGCGGCGCGCCTGCGTCGCCGTCCTCGGAGAGCCGATCGAGCTCGGCGACGTCCCGGTCGGGCGAGCGGGCGTGGAGCTCGGCATCAGGCGGATCGCGGACGCCGTCGACCGCGCGCGCGAGCAGGCCGTCGAGGCGAACGCGGCGGGCAGGCCTCCCGCGCTCGCGGACGGCGCGCGCCGGCGCACCTACGGCCAGGCCTGGCGGCACGCGCTCGCGCACCGCGGGCACCCGTGAGCCCGCACGGGCCGCCTACGCGCCGCCCGGGCGGCAGTCGCCCGTCTCGCCCTCGCAGCAGCCGATCTTGAACCGGCAGCGCGGGCACTGCCACGTGCCGTGGCGCCACTCCAGCGCCGCGCCGCAGCGCAGGCAGAGCTCCACGACGGGCACGGGCGGCGGGCTCACGCGACGACCGTAGCGCGCGAAGAGGACGGCTACGATGGCCGGCGCGGCGCCGTGGCCGAGAGGTTAGGCAGAGGCCTGCAAAGCCTCGTACAGCGGTTCGAGTCCGCTCGGCGCCTTCCCTTTCCGGAGCAGGCGAGGGAAGATGGAGGCACGCTCGCGAGTCCTGTGGACAGAGCGTCGATCCCGGAGGTGCAGCCATGCACGAGCTGACGACCAGCGCCATCCTCGTGGACGAGGGAGCCCTCGACCTCGAGCGCGCGCCGACGGCCGTCCTCCCGCGCGCCGAGCTGGAGGCCGCCCGCGCCGCGAGCGCGCCCGCGCGGCTCTGGTTCGACGTGGGCACGGAAGAGGAGACGAGGCGCGTCGAGGTGGACCTCGAGCTCGCGCAGATCGAGGCGCTGCTCGGACAGCCCGG
This sequence comes from Gaiellaceae bacterium, assembly GCA_035574435.1. Lineage (GTDB taxonomy): Bacteria > Actinomycetota > Thermoleophilia > Gaiellales > Gaiellaceae > GMQP-bins7. The sequence continues at coordinate 5,826 of DATLYU010000042.1, forward strand.
CGGGTACGACATCGTGCTCGCGCTCGACGCCGACGGCCTCACCGGACTCTTCGAGGACGGCGAGGTAGAGGCGCATGGGCTGCGCGCGGCGCTCGCGATCGCGGCCACGAGCGCGGCCGTGCTGGCTCCCGTCTCGCAGGCGGCGCTGCCGCAGTCGGTCAACCCGTCCGTCTCTCCGCAGGTTTCGGCGGCCAGCGTGGAGAGCGCGAACGTCGAGCGCGCGGTCGTCGGGAGCGCGGTGCGCTCGCAGGCGAGAACGCTCGCGAGGACGCAGGCCCGTACGCAGGCCAAGGCCCAGCTCGCGAAGGCGTTCGTCGTGCAGGCCGCGGGCGTCGACCGCGTGCAGGGCTGGTCGCAGAGCTAGACGCTCAGCCGCCGAACCAGCGCTCGAGCCGGGCGCGCTCGAACTCGCGCTTCTCGAGCGCCCAGCGCGGGTCCGGCTGGGCGATGGTGAGCCGCGGCTCGGGGCTCGCGTAGAACTCGCCGTCGATCCGCGCGGCCACGCTCGGGCCCATCTCCACCCAGCACGAGGCGGCGCCGTCGAACGGCGCCGGCTCCGACTCCCCGCGCAGCTCGGCCGCGATCGCCGCCGCCACGCGCGCGCCCTGGCGCTCGGCCACGATCCCGGCCTTCGGCAGCGGCAGGCCGTTGGCAAGAACGATCAGGGTCGCGTCGCCGACCGCGAAGACCCCGGGGTGGCGCGTCGCGAGCGTGCGCCCGTCCACCGGGATCCAGCCGTGCTCGGCCGTCAGGCCGCTCGCCGAGACCACCTCGGGGACCCGGTGGGGCGGCACCGCGAGGAGCAGGTCGAACGGGATGTCGCCGTCCTCGAGGCGCAGGACGCGGTCCTCGACGGCGACCACCCTGGCGGCCGTGCGCGAGGAGATCTCGCGCGCGGCGAGGCGTCCCGCCATCCAGGCCGAGCCCTCCCGGCCGGCGTTCGGCATGAGCAGCGGCTGCACGGTCACGACCTCGATCTCCGAGCCCCCGCGCAGCCCGCGCGTGCGCAGGTGCTCGTCCACGTGCAGGGCGCATTCGAACGGCGCGGGCGGGCAGGGGTAGGGAGCGCCGGCCACGAGCACGACCACCCGGCCGCCCCGGAAGGCGGCGAGGGCGCGCGCGGCGGCCCGAGCCCCGCTCCGGCTCCAGACGTCGTGGCCGTGCTCGGCGAGGCCGCGCACGAGGTCTGGGCGGGAGACGGCCCCCAGCGCGAGCAGGAGATGGTCGCCCGTGAGCGGCCTCCCGTCCACGACGGCCGAGCGGCGGGTGGGGTCGATGGCCGTCACCTCGCCGCGCACGACCTCGATCCCGTGCCGGCCGAGGAGCTCGCGCGAGCGGCTTCCGTCCGCGATGGTCGCGTGGCCGACGAGCTCCCAGAGCTTGCGCAGCCCCATCGCGAACCCCTCCTCGCGGTCCACGAGCACCACCTCGTGGCGGTCGCCGAGCAGGCCCTTCAGCTCCACCGCCGCGGCGATCCCGCCGAAGCCGCCTCCCAGGATGAGCGTGCGCGACATCTACGAGTGCCCGAAGCGTACGTCGGGCAGAACGCGGTCGAGCCAGCCGGGGAGCGCCCACGCGTGCCGGCCGATCAGCCGCAGCAGCACCGGCACGAGCACGAGCCGCACGAGCATGGCGTCGAGCAGGACGGCCACGCCGAGGATCACGCCCATCTCCTTGGGCGGCAGCGGCCCGGAGAGCGCGAAGGTGAAGAACACCGCGATCATCACGCCGGCCGCGGCGAAGACGACGCGGCCCGAGTGCGCGACGCCGCCGATCATCGCCTCGCGCGGATCGCCGGAGCGGTCGAAGTGCTCCTTCGCCGAGGAGAGCAGGAAGACGGTGTAGTCCATGGCGATGGCGAAGATCATGGCGAAGAAGAAGACGGGACCCCAGGCGTTCAGGAAGCCCTGCGACTCGAAGCCGAGGAGCGACTCCAGGCGCCCGTCCTGGAAGACCGCCTTCGCGACGCCGAACGCGGCGGCCGTCGCGAGCAGGTTCGCCACCACGCCCACGGCTGCGAGCACGGGCGCCTGCAGGGCGACGAGGAGGAGCAGGAAGCCGAGCGCGAGCACGACCGCGAAGACGAGCGCGGTCCGGCTCGCGAGCGCCTCCTCGAGGTCGTGGTTCTCGGCCGCGGCGCCGCCCACGAGCGCGGAGGCCGGAAGCGCCTCGCGCAGGCGCTCGATCGTCTGGCCCACCTCCGGCGCCGAGGGGTCGTCCGCGGGGGTCGCGAGCACGAGCGCGGTGCCGCCGGAGACGAGCGGCGGGGCGACCTCCGCGATCCCCGGGTCGGCGTCGGCGACGCGCACGAGCGTGGCCGACTCGCCGGCGGGACCGACGAGCTGGAGCGTCCCCGGCGCGCCCGGCCCGAACGCCTCCTGGACGCGCGCGTAGCCGACGCGCGAGCCGTCGCTCTCCGGGACGACCTTGATCGACGGCATGCCGGTCTCGAGCCCGAGCGCGGGCAGCGCGAGCACGACGAGGGCGGCCACGGCGGCGGCGCCGTAGGGCCACGGCCGGCGCCAGAGCCGCTCCGCCCAGCGAGCGAACGCCGGCGAGTGGTGCTCCCCCGCGTGCACCCACGGCAGCGCGAGGCGGTCGACCCGGTCGCCGAGCTTCGCGAGCACGGCCGGGAGCAGGGTGAGCGTCGCGAGCAGGACGAAGGCGACCGAGAGCATGATTCCCAGGCTCATGGAGCGGAACGCCGGGCTCGGCACGAGCATCACCGCGGACAGCGACACGAGCACGGTGATCCCGGAGAAGAGGACGGCCTTTCCGGCCGTGTCCATGGTCACGGCCACCGCCTCCCGCACGGGCAGGCCGGAGCCGAAGCGCGCCCCGCGGAAGCGGGCGACCACGAAGAGCGCGTAGTCGATCCCGAGCGCGAGCGCGAACATGAGCGCGAAGTTCATCGCCCAGATCGACACGTCGAAGGCCTGGGCGAGCAGGAAGAGGCTCCCGCCCGAGGCGACGAGGCCGAGGATGGTGAGGAGGAGCGGCAAGCCCGCCGCCACGAGCGAGCCGAACGCGAGGACGAGGATGCCGAGCGTCAGCGGCCAGGAGAGGAGCTCGGAACGGAGCATCGCCTCCTTGTTCGCCTCGTTGAAGTCCGCCCACATGCCGGGCGCGCCGGTCACGCTGGCCGCCACGCGCTCGTCGCCGGCGCCCTCGAGCTCGTCCCGGAGCTCGCCGGCGGCGGCGACCATCTCCGTCGGGGTCCCGCCCGCGCCTCCCTGGACGATCGCCGTGCGCCCGTCCGCAGAGAAGCGGGGCTCCGAGACGGACGCGATCCGGGGGTCGGACTCGAGCACGTCGCGGACGCGCGCCAGAGCGGGGCCGAGGTCGCCCTCGCCGTGCACGACGACCATGAGCGCGTAGGCGCCCTGCCCACCGAAGGCGCGCTCGATCTCGCCGCGCGCGGCAACCGACTCCGAGCCGGAGGCTTCCCAGCCCGCGCCCGAGAGCGCGTGCTCGGCCTGCGGGGCGAAGACGCCGAACCCGACGGCGACGAGCGCCCAGGCGACGGCCACGAGCCGGACGTGGTCGGCCGTCCACGCGCCGAGGCGTCCCAGCGGCCCGAGCGCGCTCATCCCGCGGCTCGCTCGAGCAGCGCCTCGAGGTCGGCCACCTGCCGCCGCAGGTCGCCGCACACCGTCTCGCAGAGCGCGAACACGCCCTCGTCGGCGGCGGAGTAGAGGACGCGGTTGCCCTCGCGCCGGCGGGAGACGATGCCGGCGGCGTGCAGGACGCCGAGGTGCTTGGACGCGTTCTGCTGCGTCGTGCCGAGCGCCGCGGTCAGCTCCTGGACGCTCGCCTCGCCCTCGCGCAGGCGGTCGAGCAGGCGGATGCGGGTCGGCTCGCCGAGGACGCGGAAGCGCTGGGCGATGTGCTCGACGAGCGCGTCGGGGAGGGGATGGACGAGGGTCATCTGGTCCTTTCGCTGCTATACAACTCCACAACCAAGAAGTGGTTTTATAGCACAGCCCCTTCTTCCGGCGGGCCGCGCCGCGGCCGCTCTCAGGACGGGCAGCGCCAGTACTCGTAGCCGGCGGCGGTCAGCTCGTACGTGCAGCTCTCCCCGAGCAGGTTCGGGTAGCCCGTGAGGAAGCCCTGCTTGCACGCCCGCCACTGCGCCCGGTCGCCGATCGGCGCCGCCACCCTCTGACACGAGCCGACGACGCCGGCGCGCTCGAACAGGTGCTGCTGCTTCGCGACCGCGAGCCCGACCGCGAGGAAGGCGGCGATGACGACGATCCGCAGCATGGTCCGATCCTCGTGGATATCGGCACGAGCGGGCGTTCTCCGTAGACCCTCGACGAAGCGCGCTCAGTAGGGTATGGGGCGATGGCCGCGATCCGCATGGACGGACGCGCGCTGGCCGAGAAGGTGCGCGCGCAGGTCGCCGAGGAGGTGGCCGCCTTCGGCCAGCCCGTCTGCCTCGCGACCGTGCTCGTGGGCGACGATCCCGCCTCGCACACCTACGTGGCGAGCAAGCACAAGGCCTCCGCGGAGGCCGGCATCGACTCGCGCGACCACCGCTTCCCCGCGGACACGCCCGAGCGCGAGGTGCTCGAGCTCCTGGAGGAGCTGAACGCCGACGACGCCGTGGACGGCATCCTCGTTCAGCTGCCCCTGCCCGGGCACATGGACGAGGCGAAGGTGACCCGTGCGGTGGACCCGGAGAAGGACGTGGACGGGTTCCACCCGCTGAACGCCGGCCTGCTCTACCTCGGCGAGCCGCTGCACGTGCCGGCGACGCCGCTCGGCGTCATGGCCATGCTCGCCGAGTACGGCGTCGAGCTCTCCGGCAGGGAGGCGGTCGTCGTCGGGCGCAGCGAGATCGTGGGCAAGCCGATGGCGATGCTCCTGCTCGCCGAGCACGCGACCGTGACCATCTGCCACTCGCGGACGGTCGACCTCGCCGCCCACACCCGCCGCGCGGACGTGCTCGTCGCGGCCGTCGGGCGGCCGGGGCTGATCACGCCCGACATGGTCAAGCCGGGGGCCGCGGTCGCCGACGTCGGCATCACCCGGACGGAGGCCGGTCTCGTCGGCGACGTGGACCCGGCCGTCGCCGAGGTGGCCGGATACCTGACGCCGGTGCCGGGAGGCGTGGGGCCCATGACGATCGCGATGCTCCTCCGCAACACGCTCGCCGCCGCCCGCCACCGGCGGCTCGGGGTTGCGGTTCCCGGCGCGTAGGCGCTACGGTTCGCCGCGTTCAGACCATCGGCGCCGGCCCTGCCCGGGGTCGGCGTCTTCGTTCAGGAGGACGTACGTGGAGCAGGGCACCGTCAAGTGGTTTTCGAACGAGAAGGGCTACGGCTTCATCGAGCGCGACGGAGGCGACGACGTGTTCGTCCACTTCAGCGCGATCAGCATGGAGGGCTTCAAGACCCTGACCGAGGGCCAGCGGGTGGAGTTCGAGGTCGTCCAGGGTCCCAAGGGTGCCCAGGCCGCGAACGTCGTGGCTGCGAGCTGAGCGAACTCGTATCGACGGCGCGGCGGGCTCCCACCGGGAGCCC
>DATLYU010000043.1:0-4707 GCA_035574435.1 Gaiellaceae bacterium
TGCCCCTATGCTGCCGGCCGCTCGGGCGGCCGCCGTGCCTTCTCGGCCTCGACGCGCGCCTGCCGGCGTGCCTCGAGCGAGATCACCTTCGCCGGGCGCTGTGGCCGTGGTGCCCGCTCGGCCTCCCGAGCCCGGACGACGACCAGGTGCGGGCGCATGCTCGTCTCCTCTCTGAACGAACCCGGTTCGAGGGTGAGCGCGACCGTGCCGCGAAAAGCAGCCGCAAATAAGCTCCAAAAATGACGAGCGTGCTTTATCGCGCGATCGCGCGTGAGCTCGAATCCGGGGCGGACCTGTGCGAACTCGACGTCGGTTCTTGCCTGCGCATCACCTCCGTTCACTGCCGCGGTCGCCTCCCAGACGACGAAGGCGACCCTCTCGGGTCGCCCTCGCGAGAAGCCGCTCTGTCGCTAGCTTCCTAGCGCATGCGTCCTCCTGCGAGGGCCCGGCCGAAGCCCAGCGAGCGCTCGTTCCCGAGCGTCTGCGGGCTCCGCGCGACCGGCGCGGCCGCCGCCGCGTCGATCGTGCAGGTGTGGGTCGTGGTCGGCATCAGCATGTCTCCAGGGTTGCGAAGCAACGACGATAGACGATCCGGCGGACGATTGCAAGGGCAATCCGCGACACAGCTCTCGTCGTCCGGTCCGAAATGCGGGCAGGAATTCGCGAGCGACGATCAGGCTGGACACCGGGTCTGACCCGTTCCGGGACGCCCGGCAGCGCGACGCCTACAGCGTCTTGAACTGCTCGAACGGCTGCCGGCACGCGTCGCAGTAGCGAAGCGACCGGCAGGGCGTCGGCCCGAACAGGTTCTCCAGACGGGTCTCCGCGGAGCCGCACCAGGGGCAGCGCGTCGGCGAGCGCTGCAACTGGACGAGCGTCGGCGGCGCGGCTCCGCGGGGCGCGGGCGGCGCGAACCCGGCCGCCTCGAGCTTCGCCCGGCCGGCGGGCGTGATGCGGTCGCTCGACCAGGAGTCGTCGAGCACGACGTCCACCTGGGGCGTGGCGCCGAGCGCCTCGATCGCTCTCTCGATCGAGCTGCGCATGGCGTCGAGCGCCGGGCAGCCCATGAACGTCGGCGTGAAGGCGACTCGCACCCGCTCGCCCTCCACCCTCACGTCCTGCACGACGCCGAGGTCGACGATGGAGATCACCGGGATCTCGGGGTCGGCGATCCCCCCGAGCGCGTCCCAGACGTCACGCGCGGAGACGGTCGCGCCACCGGCGTCCGGACGGCCCCGCGCACGGACAGCCTCGTGGCTCTGAGCCACTTGGCCGCGACCGGCTGCGCCCGGGTTGCCGCTCACCACCGGGCGCCGGCGGGCGCGGAGCGGCGCACCGCCGTCATCTCCTCCCAGAGCGCGGCGAGCTCGGGCACGTGGACGCCTCGCTCGACGGGCTCGGCCTCCGGCAGCGCGCGGCCCAGCATCGCCTCGACGCGCCGCCCCAGCTCGGGCCGCAGCTCCGGGTCGACGACGCCCAGCGCGTACGGCCACAGCCGCTCCAGCGCGTCGCGTACGACCGGCTCGGCGCCGAGCCGGTCGATCCACATCTCGGCGTGGATGCGGTGGTAGACCTCCTCGCGGTCGATCTTGGTGGCGATCGCGGCCACCTCCGGATCCGGGCCGTCCCGGAGCGCCTCGAGGCGCACCGCGTCGGCGCTCTCGTAGAGGAAGTGGCGGGCGATCGTGCCGGCCCAGTCGGGTACCAGGCGCAGCTCGACGAGCGCCGCGCAGCGGTACGCGCCCGGCTCGCGGTCGAACGCCAGCGCGTCCGCGTCTCCGCCGAGGTCGCGCGCCGCCAGCTCGTAGAGCGCGCGGGCATGCCCGATCTCGTTCTGCGCGATCGAGGAGAAGGCGACGTCCTCCTCCAGGAAGGGCGCGATCCCCGTCCACTCGGAGTTCCGCCAGCCGAGGACGAGCTCGTCGTCGGCGAGCGAGAGGAGCAGGTCGACGCGCGTGCTCACCGCGCGGTCGCTCCCGGCGCCAGCGCCCTCGTCCCCGCCCGCTCCCGCGCCTCGCGGAGCCGCTCCTTGAGCGAGTAGCCGTCGACGCGCCGGTACTTGAGGTCGAACTCGTCCGGGAACTCGTCGATCCTCCGGATCGCCTCCCGCGGCACGAGCCAGAGCGCGGCCGACTCCTGCCGGCGCCCGTACTGCTCGCGCGCGTAGATCTCCGCGAAGCGCTCGTCGGGGGCGCTGAGGGAGCCCGCGTGCTGGAAGGGCTGCCCCTTGCGCTCCTGGCGGAAGACCTCGTACACCGGGCTCATCTCACGCCGCCTCGGCGAGCACGACCCGCTCCACCCAGGCGACCTGCTCCCGGGAGAGCCGCCGGAAGGCGAGCCGCTCCTGGGAGGCGGGGCCGTGCCCCGTGATCACCGCGCGCAGCTTGTCCCAGTCCGGCTCGGTGTAGCGCCAGCGGCCGGTCTCCTCGTCTTTCCGGAGCGCGGGGTCGGGGATCTCGAGCCCGAGCTCGAGGATCTGCGGCACGTACCCGTCCAGGAACTGCTGGCGCGCGTCCTCGTTCGCCTGCGACTTGATCCGCCAGAAGTACATCGGGTCCTGCTCGGCGGGGACGGGCGTGCCGTGGAAGTGCATGAGCGGCTCCCACCAGCGGTTCAGCGCCTCTTGGACGAGCTCGAACTGCTCCTGCGTGCCCGTCACCATCGCGAGCACGACGTCGCGTCCGTGGAGGATATGGAAGGACTCCTCCCAGCAGATCTTCTTCATGATCCGCGCATAGGGCGCGTACGAGCACTTGAGGAGCGCCTTCTGGGAGACGATCGCGGCCGCGTCCACGAGCCAGGCGATCACGCCCACGTCGCCCCAGGTCTTGGTCGGGTAGTGGAAGACGTTGTGGAACTTCGACCTGCCGGCGACGAGGTCGTCCAGGCAGGCCCGCCGCGGCTTGCCGAGGTCCTCGACCACGCGGTAGATGAGCTGCGCGTGCCCGACCTCGTCCTGGATCTTCGCGGTCAGCGCCAGCTTCCGCTGCAGCGTGGGCGCGCGCAGGATCCAGTCCCGCTCCGGCAGCACGCCCATCAGCTCCGAGTTGGCGTGCATCTCGATGAACTTGATCAGCCGGGCCCGGTACTCGTCGGGCATCCAGTCGCCCGTCTCCACCTGCCCGCCCGCCTGCACGTACTCGACGAACTCCTGCGTGCGTTGGTCCACGGCAGCCTCCCTACCGAACGGTCGTTAGCATCGAGTATATGGCCGGAAGGCGCGACGAGCTGACCCGCCAGGCCGCCCGCCTCTTCGCCGCGCGCGGCTTCCACGGCACCTCCATGAACGACCTCGCCGACGCGCTCGGCGTGCAGAAGGGGTCGCTCTACTCGCTCACCGGCTCGAAGCAGGAACTCCTCTACGCGGCGATGCGCGCGGGCGCCGACGCCTTCCACGCCGCGCTCGACGCGGTGCCCGAGGACGCGCCCGCCGTCGAGCGGGTGCGCCTCGCGCTCCGCGGCCACCTGCGCGTCGTCGCCGAGCAGCTCGACGTGGCCACGGTCTTCACCCGCGAGTGGCGCTACCTGACCGGCGCCTACCGGGACGAGATCCTGGCCGAGCGGCGCCGCTACGAGGAGCGCTGGCGGACGCTCTTCCGGGAGGGCGTCGAGTCGGGCGAGCTGCGCACCGACCTGGACGTGGGCGCGGCCGCGCTGCTCGTGCTCTCGGCGGCCAACTGGGCCTACACCTGGCTCGCCCCCGGCCACGACACGGACGGGCTCGCCGACCGCTTCACCGCCATCCTCGTGGACGGGATCCGCGGCTACGCGGCCCGCCGCTGAGCCCGCGGCTTGACACCACCGACCCGGGTGGTAGCGTGCGGCTGATGGACGCCTCCCTCGTCACCACGCTCTCCGATCTCGGGCTCACCAACTACGAGGCGCGCGTCTACCTGGCGCTCACGCGCCGCGGCTCCTCCACCGCGGCCGAGGCCGCACGCGTGGCCGGTATCCCCCGGCAGCGGATCTACGACGTGCTCGCGAGCCTCGTCGGCCGCGGCCTCGCCTCCACGCGGCCCGGCCAGGTGACGAAGTACGTCGCCACGCACCCCACGGACGCGGTCGAGCGCCTCGTCTCCGAGCACCGGCAGCGGCTGGAGCGCCTGGAGCGCGAGTCGCGCCTTCTCGCCGAGGCGCTCGCGCCCGCCTTCGACGAGGCGCAGGAGCACCAGGACCCGCTCGACTACATCGAGGTGCTGCGCGATCGACGGGCGATCAACCAGCGCTTCGGCGAGCTCCAGGCCGGGATCGAGCGGGAGATCCTCGTCTTCACGAAGCCGCCCTACGCGACGCCCCCCGAGGAGAACGTCGAGGGTCTCGAGGTGACCCGCTCGCACGAGGTGTACAGCGTCTACGAGCTCTCGATCTTCGACGACCCGCAGAACGTGGAGGGCGTGCGCCGCTTCATCGCCGCGGGCGAGCAGGCGCGCTTCGTCGAGGAGCTGCCGCTCAAGCTCGTCATCATCGACGAGCGCATCGTCCTCTTCGGGATGGAGGACCCGGTCGCCGTCGGCCCGCCGCTGACGATGCTCGTGGTCGAGCACCCCTCGCTCGCGAAGGTGCTGAAGATCGCCTTCATGCACGTGTGGGAGGAGGGGATGACCTTCGAGGAAGCGGAGGCGGTGGCCCTGGAGCGGGCGGCCGCCTAGCGCCGCCGTGCGCGCGACCGCCGCCGCGCTCGCGCTCCTCGCGCCCGCCGCCGCGGCG
>DATLYU010000044.1:0-9498 GCA_035574435.1 Gaiellaceae bacterium
CTCAGCGCACGATCTTGACGGGCGTCCCGAGCGGGACCCGGTAGCGCAGGAACTCGACGTCGCGATTGTGCAGGCGCACGCAGCCGTGCGAGACGGCCTGCCCCAGGAGCCAGGGCCAGGGCGTGCCGTGCACGCCGACGATCCCGCCGCCGGGCCAGTCGCTCAGCTTCGAGTACGCGCTCGTCTCGAAGGCGTAGTTGCCGAGGATCGCCCACTCCGGGTCGATGCGCGGGTCGAACTTCCAGGTCACGTAGAAGAGCCCGAGCGGGGTCTCGGCTCCGCGCGCGCCGACCGCCACCTTGCCCGAGCGGACGAGCCGGTCGCCGTCCCAGAACTCGAACCGCCGCGCGCCGCGGTAGATGACGAGCCGCTTCCGCACCGGGCGCAGCTCGAGCGAGGCGGCGGGCACCCAGCCGGTCTGCCCGTTCGGGCGACCCGGCAGGCTCACGCGGTACCAGGTCGGACGGCCCTCGCGGTCGCGCTCGGCCTCGAGCGCGAGCACGTACTGCGGCCGGAAGTCGGGCCGGAACTCCCGCAGCACGCCGACCGCGCGCGCCGAGCGCCTCGGCTCCGCGCGCGCGGTCACCCGCTGCCAGGCGAGCGTGCCGGAACCGACCACCCTGACCTGCGCGGCGCGGGAGGGCGTCGCCCCCGCGCCCGCTCCGGGCGCGACGGCGCCGGCGAGCGCGAGCACCACGCTCGCGGCGGCCGCGAGGGCGAGCCGGCGCCCGTGGGAGAGGAGGCTCGTCATCCCGAGCTCACGGTATCCCCCGCCGGGGGGACGGACAATTCCTCGTTCGAGTGAGCCATGGCTGCTTCTGCCCACGTGCCGAGGGGCGGCCGCAGCCGCCCCTCAGCCTGGTGGCGTAGCGCCCCCTCCCCGCTAGCCCGTGAGCGGCGGGAGGAAGACCCCCACGACCCCGATCCGCTTCGGCCCGCAGATCCTGCGGTTCGGCTCGAGCGCCGTGACGGTGAGGAGCCCGGCCTTGCGCGGGTTGATCCGCAGGACGGCCACGCCCCTGCCGTTCGTCCTCGCGGACTGCCGGACGCCGGGGCCGCTGACCACGACACGCACGCCCTTGACCCGCTTCTTGCCCGCCGTGACCGTGACGGTGATCCGATCCGGCTTCCCGTCCGCCTTGATCATCTTCGGCGAGACGGTCAGCGCGAGGCAGACCTCCGGCTCGGGCTTCGGCTTCGCCGTGGGCGGCCGGAGCGGGGCCGGAACGACCGTCACCGCGGAGTCGACGTTGTCGGCCGGGTTCGTCTCGCGCCCGCCGCTGCCCGTGACCGTGGCGGTGTTCGTGTGCTGCCCGGTCTGCGTCGCGCGGCCCGTGACCGTCACCGTCACCGTCTGGCCGGGAGCGAGCGAGCCGAGGCTGCAGGTGACGAGCGAGGCCGTCACCGAGCAGCTGCCCTGAGACGGGTTGGCGCCCAGGTACGTGATCCCGGCGGGCGCCGGATCGGCGAGCTGGACGTTCGTCGCCGTGTCCGGGCCCCTGTTCGTGACCGTCAGCGTGTACGTCACCGTGCCGTTGAGCGGCGTCGGCGACGTCGCATCCTTCTGGATCACGAGGTCGATCAGCCGCTCGGTGATCTGGACGCGGGCGTCGTCCGAGGCGCTGAGCGAGTTGCCGGACGTGTCGTTGCCGCTGGCCGTGACCACGTTCACGTGCTCGGACCCGCCCACGCCGTTCACCTGGGCGGTGAACTGGAAGCTCCGCGACTGGCCCGGCAGGAGCGTGAAGGGCACGTCGATGTAGCCCTTGCCGCCCTCGTCGTCCAGGTCGCCGAACTTGTCGTCCACGACGCTCGTGATGACGACGTTCGTGTCGGCGGACGTGTTCGAGACCGTCACCGAGTAGGTGACCTGGCCGCCCGGCTCCTTGAGCGAGCCGGGGCTCGCGGCCTTGGACACGCTGATCGAGCCGCGGCCGCGCGGCACGTCGTTGTTCGTGATCGTGCAGGTCGCGGTCTCGCCGAGCCCGAGGTCGATGTTCTCGCAGCCCTGGTACGTCGTCGTGTACCCGGCGACCGCCGGCTCGACGACGTCGTAGTCGCCGGCCGGGACGACGAGGTCGTTCTGGCCGTCGGCCTCGAACGCGACGGGCTGCCCGCCGTTCACGCGGAAGGTGAAGTCCGACGCCGTCGCCGTGCCGCCGTTGTCGTTCACGACCACCTTCCGCACGATCAGCGTCGCCGGGAGGTCGTCGTTCGTGATCGTGCAGGTGACGTCGTCGCCGAGGCCGACCTGGACGGTGTCGGCGTCGGACTGGCTCTCCCCGGTGCACTCCCAGTCGCTCGCCTCGTAGCCCGCGGGCCCGGACTCGGACAGGTCGTAGCTGCCCTGGTCGAAGCTCGCGCCCGAGGAGACCGACGGGCCAGGCCCGGAGAGGTCGGTCGGGCCGTCCGCGGACAGCGTCCACGCCGACGGAGCCGCCGTGCCGCCGTCGTCGTTCACGACCACCTTGACCAGCGTCAGCTTCGGCGCCCGGTCGTCGTTCGTGATCGTGCAGGTGACGTCGTCGCCGAGCCCGACCTGGACGGTGTCGCCGTCGACCTGCCCCGCGGTGCAGCTCCAGGCGCTCGCGTCGTACCCCGCGGGCCCGGCCTCGGACAGGTCGTAGCTCCCCTGGTCGAAGCCCGTGCCCGACGAGATGGACGGGCCGGAGCCGGAGAACCCGGTCGGGCCGCTCGCCGAGAGCGTCCACGAGGAGGCGGAGGCCGTGCCGCCGTTGTCGTTCACGACCACCTTGACCAGCGTCAGCTTCGGCTCGCGGTCGTCGTTCGTGATCGTGCAGGTGATGTCGTCGCCGAGGCCGACCTCGACCGTGTCGCCGTCCTCCTGGCCGTCCGTGCACTCCCAGTCGCTCGCCTCGTAGCCCGCGGGCCCGGACTCGGACAGGTCGTAGCTGCCCTGGTCGAAGCTCGCGCCCGAGGAGACCGACGGACCGGAGCCGGAGAAGTCGGTCGGGCCGTCCGCGGACAGCGTCCACGCCGACGGAGCCGCGGTGCCGCCGTTGTCGTTCACGACCACCTTGACCAGCGTCAGCTTCGGCGCCCGGTCGTCGTTCGTGATCGTGCAGGTCTTGTGCTCGCCGAGCGCGATCGTGCCCTCGCAGTCCGCGGAGGCGCCCGTCTGCTCGTACCCGGCGACCGAGCTCTCGGAGACGCTGTACGCGCCGACCGAGGTGAGCGTCTTCGTGACGCCGGGCGACTCCGCGCCGGCGAACGAGTTGCCGCCCGCCGCCGTGACGCCGGAGATCGACATCGTGAAGTCGCTCGCGTCCGCGGTGCCGCCGTTGTCGTTCACGACGTGCTTGACCACGGTCAGCGTCGCCGCCACGTCGTCGTTCGTGAGCGTGCACGTCTTGCTCTGCCCGGGGGCGAGCGTGACGTCGCCGTCGGCGTCGCAGTCGCCGGAGTACGTCAGGCCGTAGCCCGTCGGGCCGCCCGACTCCGTGATCTTGTACGCGCCGGCGTCGACCGCGTTCGTGACGCCGGGGCTCTCGGCGCCCGCGAAGCTGAGCGGCGTCGGCCCGGCGACGTTCATCGTCCAGGCCGAGGCGGCCGCGCTTCCGCCGTTGTCGTTGACGACGTGCTTGATGACGGTCAGCGAGGCGGGCCGGTCGTCGTTCGTGATCGTGCAGGTCTTCGTCTGCCCGAGCGCGATCGTCCCGGCGCAGTCGGCCGAGTAGGAGGCCGCGTAGCCCGGGTCCTCCGTCTCCGTGACCGAGTACGAGCCGGGTCCGATCGCCACCTCGGTGCCGGGCGAGGCCGCGCCGGCGAAGCTCGCCGGGCTCGCGCCGTTCCCGCTCACCTGGATCGCGAAGTCGGACGCGACCCTGGTGCCGCCGTCGTCGTTGACCACGTTCTTGATCACGACCAGGCTCGCGGCCTTGTCGTCGTTCGTGATCGTGCAGGTCTTCGTCTCGCCGAGGGCGATCGTGCCCTCGCAGCCCGCCGAGTAGGAGGCCGCGTAGCCCGGGTCCTCGGTCTCGGTGACCTCGTACGCCCCCGGCCCGATGGCGACCTCGGTGCCCGGGGACTCGGCCCCGTCGAAGCTGCCCGGGCTGGGCGAGCTGCCCGCGACCTGGATGTCGAAGTCGGAGGCGACCTTCGTGCCGCCGTCGTCGTTCACGACGTGCTTGACGACGATGAGCCTGGCCGCCTTGTCGTCGTTCGTGATCGTGCAGGTCTTCGTCTGCCCGAGCGCGATCGTCCCGGTGCAGTCGGCCGAGTAGGAGGCCGCGTAGCCCGGGTCCTCCGTCTCCGTGACCGAGTACGAGCCGGGCCCGATCGCCACCTCGGTGCCGGGCGAGGCCGCGCCCGCGAAGCTCGCCGGGCTGGGCGAGTTGCCCGTCACCTGGATCGGGAAGTCGGAGGCGACCTTCGTGCCGCCGTTGTCGTTGACGACGGTCTTGATCACGACCAGCTTGGCCGCGTTGTCGTCGTTCGTGAGCGTGCAGGTCTTGCTCTGGCCGGGCGCGAGGCTGACGTCGCCGTCCGCGTCGCAGTCGCCCGAGTAGGACAGCGTGTACCCGGAGGGGCCGCCCGACTCCGTGATCTTGTACGCGCCCGCGTCCACGGTGCGCGTGACCCCGGGAGACTCGGCGCCGGCGAAGGAGCCGGCCGTCGGCCCGGCGACGTTCATCGTCCAGTCGCCCGCGACCGCCGTCCCGCCGCTGTCGTTCACCACGTGCTTGATCACCGTCAGCGAGGCCGGCTGGTCGTCGTTCGTGAGCGTGCAGGTCTTGCTCTGGCCGGGGCCGACGGTGACGTTGCCGCTCGCGTCGCAGTCGCCCGAGTAGGAGAGCGTGTACCCGGAGGGGCCGCCCGACTCGGTGACCGTGTAGCTCCCCGGGCTCACCGAGCTCGTCGTCCCCGGGCTCTCGGCGCCCGCGAAGCTGAGCGGCGTCGGGCCGGCGACGTTCATCGTCCAGTTGCCGGCGGTCGCCGTGCCGCCGTCGTCGTTGACGACGTGCTTGATGACGGTGAGGGATCCCGGCTGGAGCGTGTTCGTGAAGGTGCAGGTGACCGTCTCGCCCGCGTCGAGATCGATGTTCGCGGTCTGACCCGTCGTGGACGAGCCGTTGTCCTCGTCCTCGCAGGTGACGCTCGTGAAGTTCCAGCCCGAGGGGGGACCGGACTCCGTCACCGTGTACGAGCCCGGGGCGATGCCGGGGAACGACTGCGAGCCGCTCCCGCTCGAGGTCGTGATCGAGAAGGACGACGGCGAGAGCCCGCCCGTCGAGGTGAACCCGAAGGTGCCGTCGCCGCCGACCGTCACCTTGCGGATGACGACGTTGGCGGGGGCGAGGATCGCGCTCGACTGGATCTGGTTGTCGCGGCTGCCGATCGACTCGCCGTCCGCCTTGGTGATGCGGATGTGGTACGGGCCGCCGTTGATGGAGCCGGCGCCCAGCCCGGCGCCCCAGCCGCGCGGGCCGAGGCTCGGCGCGAGGTGGCCGCCGAAGAGCAGCATGACGCGCGCGTCGGCCGCGAGCGAGGGCACGGAGTACGTGACCGTGATGCGCGCGTACGAGTCGCTCGTGCCGGAGGGGTCGTCGTGGGTGTAGCCGGAGACCCCGGTGATCGTGCCCCCGTACATCGTGAACACCTGCCCCGTGAGCTGGTGCGCAGACGTTGCGCTGCCCGAGCCGAACTTGTCGGCCACGACGGTGCCGTCGAGCGGGATGGGGAACGTCGACGGGCTTCCGCCCGGGCAGGCCGACGCCGGGTTGATGCCGGCGCAGCGGTCCGCGCTCGTCTGCGTGGTGTTCCACGTCGCGAGGGAGTCGTAGGCGTGGACCCCGCCCTTCCGGGTGAGGTAGGCGATCTCGATGGTGCGGCCGGTGGTCGGCCCGCCCTCGGGAAGCTCGAGGACGACCCGCTGCGGGACGACCTCGTCCTCGGAGTAGTGGGAGTTGTTGCCCTGCAGGATGCCGTTGATCCAGCCGCTCGGACATCCGGTCGAGGTGCTCGGCGGCGCGCCGTTCGCGCACTGGTCGTACTCGTCCACGGACGCGCCGGTGCCGGGCGCGGCGCCCGTCACCGAGACGACGAAGAGCGCGGCCGACACGACTGCCAGCGCAGCAGCCAGCCGCTTGAGTGTGCCCACGGTCCCCATCTCAGATCTCTCCCTTCGCTGCTCGCAACTCGACCGAATCCCGTTGCGCTCCCCCTCGAGTGACAGGCAGCGGGCCCCGTTGTCTCATCTGCTTCCGGTCTGAGGGTATCCCCCTGCAGAGGCACCCACAATCCCTCGTCCGAGTGTCTGGACCGTCGTCTAGGACGGCCTAGCTCCCCCTCCTGGGGGCCTTCCTCAGCCCGTGATCGGGGGAAGCAGGAGGGGCGTCAAGACGCCCACCTTGCGGGCCTCGCGGCACGCGTTCCGGTCCGGAAGGGTGACGGTCAGGAAGCCGGAGCGGCGGGCGCGCACCCGCACGACCGCGACACCGCGGCGATCGGTCACCGAAGCCTCCCCGACCCCCACTCCGCGCACGAGCACGCGCGCGCCGGCGACCCGCCGGCCGGCTGCGCTGACGACCACCCGCAGGCGTGCGCTGCGCCCGACCCGGACCGTGAGCGGGGTCACGCGGTGCTCGACGCAGGCGGCGCCCTGCACCTGCGGAGGGCTCCGACGGGGCGGCTGCGTACGACCGACGACGAGCGTCGTGGCCGTGTCCGCATTGTCCGCCGCGTTCGCCTCCGGCTCGGCCGCCACCGCCGTCGCCGTGTTGGAGACGGCGCCCGTGTGGCGCGGGCGCACGCGGACGACGACCGTCGCCGAGGCGCCGGGCGCCAGCCTGCCGAGCGAGCACGCGAGCGCCGGAGCGAGCGTACACGCTCCCTGCGACGCCGAGACCGAGACGAGCTCGAGCGAGCGCGGCAGGGGATCCTCGAGGCGGACGTCCGTGGCCAGGCCCGGCCCCCGGTTGGACACGGCGATGGTGAAGGTAAGGAGGCGTCCGACAGTCGCCGGGTCGGGCGCGTCCGTCTTGGCGACCGCGATGTCGACCTGGGCGAGGGGAGCAGCGGCCGGAGGGCCGGTGGACGGGACGGCCGGCGGCCCCGGGCCGGCCGGAGACGTCGGAGCGGCGCAGCCGCTCGCGAGGAGCGCCGGCGCGGCGGCGTCCCAGCTCTTGCCCGGGTAGCTCCGTGCGCTCCCGTGGTTGTCCATGTAGGCGAAGGGAGGGATGACGTCGCGCTCGTGGCCGTCGTGACCGTCGAGCGCGCGACCGTCGCTGCCGAGGACGCCGTCATCGTCCGTGGTGACGACGACGTACGGGCTGCGGACGCTGCCCGTGGCGTGGCAGAGCGTGACCGGCGTGCGAGCGGATGCGGCCGTGGACGCCAGGTCGTGCGCGCGCAGCGCGGGTGGTCGTCCCGGCCGCGCATCGCCGAGCGCCGCGACGCCGAGCAGGCAGGCGAGGCCGGCGCTGACGCCGAGCAGCAGCCGCGGCCGCGGCGACCCGTCCCCCTCCACGCGGTCGAGCGTAGTGAGGGCGCAGGACGGCAGCGGCGGGCGCCATCGGAGCCCTGTGCCAGACTCCAGGCATGCGGGTCGTTATCGCCGACGACCATCGCCTCGTGCTGGACGGCATCCGCCGCGCGCTCGAGGCTGACGGTGACTTCGAGATCGTGGGCGAGACGCAGTCGGGGACGCAGGTGCTGCCGCTCGTCGCGCGCACGAAGCCCGACCTCGTCCTCCTCGACGTGCGCATGCCGCACATGGACGGGCTCGCCTGCCTGGACGAGATCCGGCGCCGCCATCCGGACGTGAAGGTAGTCATGCTCTCCGCCTCCACGAGCCCGGAGCTCGTGGAGGCGGCGCTGCGGCGCGGCGCCTCCGCGTACGTGGTGAAGACCGTGGACCCGGACGACCTCCCGGCCACGCTGCGGCAGGCGCTCGAGGGCAACGTGCACACGGCGGTCGGGCTCGAGGCCGGCGAGCGGGCCGGGGCGAAGGCGCTCGGCCTCACCGAGCGCGAGCTGACCATCCTCGGGGCGCTCGCCCGCGGCCTCTCCAACGACGAGATCGCGAAGGAGTTCTGGGTCGCGCCCCAGACGGTGAAGTTCCACCTCACCAACATCTACCGCAAGCTCGGAGTCAAGAACCGCACGGAGGCGACGCGGCTCGCGTACCAGCACGGGCTCGTGGAGAGCCCGCTCTACGCCGACGAATAGCGGGTGCGCACGCTCCGCCGGATCGCGGAGGAGGAGTTCATCCTCGTCGTCCTCCTGGGAGGCTTCGGGCTCATCTTCCTGCTCGTCTTCCCGCCCTCCATCCTCGTCAACGACAGCTGGCTGAACCTCGCGGCCGGCCGGGAGATCGTCGAGCACGGGCTCCCGGAGCGGGACGAGTGGACGGTGTACGGCCGCGGGAGCACGTGGACCGACCAGCAGTGGCTCGCGCAGCTACTCCTGTACGGCGTCCACGCCCTCGGCGGCCACGCGCTCCTCTCGATCACGACCGCGCTCGTCGTCGTGTCGGCCTTCGCGATCGCGGCTGCGGGCGCCCGCTCGCTCGGCGCCGGCCCGCGCGCTATCTGGGTGCTCTTCCTGCCCGTGCTGCTCGCCGCCCCGTGGGCCTGGTCGGTGCGCGCGCAGATGGTCGCGCTTCCGCTGTACGCGGCCATGGTCTGGCTCGTGGCCGCCCAGGCGCGGCGCCCGAGCGGGCGGATCTGGCTGGCGCTCCCGCTCCTCGTGCTGTGGGCGCAGATCCACGGCAGCGTCGCCCTCGGCGCCCTGCTCGTCGTGCTCCTCGGCGCGTACGAGCTCGTGCGCACACGGGGGCGCTCCGCGCGGCGCAGCGCAGCGCTGATCGCGCTCGCGCCGCTCGCGCCGCTCGCGACGCCGTACGGGCCCGTGGACACCGCCCGCTACTACCACCTGCTGCTCGTCGACCCGCCCTTCGCGGGGCACGTGACCGAGTGGATGTGGTCGGACCCGGACACGAACACGATCTTCTTCTACGTCCTCGCCGGGCTCGCGCTGCTGCTCGCCTACCTCGGGCGGCGCCGCCTGACCCCGTTCGACCTGGCCGTGCTCGGGCTGACGCTCGTCGGCGCCGTGACGGCGATCCGCGGGATCGTCTGGTTCGCGATGGCCTGCATGGTGCTGCTTCCGGTCGCGATCGGGCGCGCGCTCGAGAGCCGCCGGCCCGGCGAGCCGCGGCGCCGCTTCAACACGCTGCTCGCCGCCGGCTTCGCCGTGGCGCTCCTCGCCGCCGCCGGGTCGCTCTTCGCA
The DNA here is from genome assembly GCA_035574435.1 of Gaiellaceae bacterium. Classification (GTDB taxonomy): domain Bacteria; phylum Actinomycetota; class Thermoleophilia; order Gaiellales; family Gaiellaceae; genus GMQP-bins7. Next base: position 9,253 of record DATLYU010000044.1, read on the forward strand.
CGCGAGCGGAGCTGGTTCGAGAAGTACTGGCCTCCCGAGCCCGCGCAGGCGGTGCGCGCCGCCCTGCGGCCCGAGGATCGCGTCTTCGCGCCCGACCGCTTCTCCGACTGGCTGCTGTGGCAGCTCCCGGAGCTCCGCGGGCGGATCGCCTACGACGTGCGCTTCGAGCTCTACGACGAGGAGTTCTTCGACCGCCTCGCGCGCTACGCCGGCGAGGACGAGCCGGACTGGAAGTCGTTCGCCGAC
>DATLYU010000045.1:0-13459 GCA_035574435.1 Gaiellaceae bacterium
AGAGCCGCACGAGCGCGCCCCGGCAGAGGTCGCACAGCGGCCGTCCGGGCCTCCGGCACACGGCGCAGCGCTCCGGCAGGAGCAGGTCGAGCACGCCGCACAGTGTCGGCGGCTACTCGCTACGGCTCTGCGAAAAGATGCGGTCGGCTTCCTGCAGCGTCTCGGCCGAGCCGATGTCGTACCAGATGCCGGGCAGCCGCCACGCGTACACGTCCGTGCGCGGGTAGAGCCATTGCACGAGCCGGCCCGGCTGGTCGGGGTTGTTGCCCTCGGCCAGGTACTGGCGGATCAACGGAAGCGTGCGGCGCGGGTAGTAGTAGAGCGCGACGCCGGCCAGGGTCGAGCGCGGCTCGGCCGGCTTCTCCTCGAAGAACACGATCCGCCCGTCCTCGTCGAGCTCGACCTGGTTGTACTCGTGCATGAGCGAGAGGTCGTCGAGGTCGTGCACCGCGAGCACAGGAGCGTCGTGGCGACGGCCGAACGCGGCGAACTCGGACACGTCCTCGGCGAACAGATTGTCTCCCGCCACGACGACGAGGTCGTCGTCGATCCCGAGCGTCTCGAGCGCGAAACCGATGTCCCCGATCGCCCCCAGCCGGTCCTCGTTCGACGTCGTGCCGTCGTTCAGCACGACGACGCCCTCCTTGCCGCGCGCCCACTCCTCGAACTGGGACGCGAACTTCGCGTTCGTGACCACGATCGTCTCGTCCACCCCCATCCCCTGCAGCCGCTCGAGCACGTGGTCGAGCATGGGCCGCCCGCCGACCTCGAGCAGCGCCTTCGGACGATCGAGCGTGAGCGGGTAGAGCCGCGTCGCGTACCCCGCCGCGAGCACGATCGCCTTCACGCCGCCACCGCCCCGGGAAGCGAGGTCGCGTACGGAGGCCGGTGCACGCCCGCCTCCGTGACGATGGCCGAGACGAGGGCGGCGGGAGTCACGTCGAAGGCAGGATTCCGCGCCGGGAAGCGGGTCGAAACCTCGTTCGGCGGCCGCTCCTCGATCGGGATCTCCGCTCCGCTCTCCGCGGCCGGGTCGAGCGTGGAGGTGGGCGCGGCGACGAGGAAGGGGAGCCCGTGGTGGCGGGCCGCGACCGCGAGCGCGTAGGTTCCGACCTTGTTGGCCACGTCGCCGTTGGCCGCGATCCGGTCGGCGCCGACGAGGACGGCGTCCACCTCGCCCGCGGCCATGAGCGCCGCCGCCGCCCCGTCGGCGACGACCGCGAACGGCACGCCGAGCTGCTCGAGCTCCCAGGCGGTGAGGCGGGCGCCCTGCAGGCGAGGACGCGTCTCGTCCACCCACACGTGCGCGACGAGCCCGCGCTCCCACCCGGCCCGGACGATGCCGAGCGCGGTGCCGTACCCGCCGGTGGCGAGCGCGCCCGTGTTGCAGTGCGTGAGGACGCGCGCGCCCGGCTCGAGCAGATGCGCTCCGTGCTCGCCCAGGCGCCGGCAGCGCTCGACCTCCTGCTCGTGCAGGGCCCGTGCCCGCTCCGGGGTGGGATCGGAGCGCAGCTCGTCGAGCGCGAAGCGGAGGTTGACCGCGGTCGGACGTGCACCGAGCAGCACCGTGTAGGCGGCGTCGACGTCCTCGCCGCGGCGCGCGGCGAGCGCGAGCCCGTACGCTGCGGCCACGCCGATCGCGGGCGCGCCGCGCACGACCATGTCCCGGATGGCCCCGGCGAGCTCGGCGGACGTCCGGCAGCGGACCTCGACCTCCTCGTCGGGCAGGCGGCGCTGGTCGAGGAGCACGACCGCATCCTCCTCGAGCCGGACGATCCGCTCGGGCGGGAGAGCGCCCGCGGGCGCGACGCGGGCCGCGGGCGCTGCGGAGACTACGTGCCCTCGTCCCAACTCGCGAGGTACCTCGCCTGCTCCTCGGTCAGCTCGTCGATCGCGATCCCCATCGTGGCGAGCTTGAGGCGGGCGATCTCGTCGTCGATCTCCTTCGGCACGTCGTATACGCGCCTCTCGAGCGCCCCGCCGTTCGCGATCGCCCACTCGGCCGCCAGAGCCTGGTTCGCGAAGGACATGTCCATGACGATCGCCGGATGCCCCTCCGCGGCGGCCAGGTTGACGAGGCGCCCCTCTCCGATCAGGTACAGCCGGCGACCGTCCGCGAGCGTGAACTCGTCCACGAGCGCGCGCGCCTCGCGGGTCTCGACCGCGAGCTCGCGGAGCGCCGGGATCTCGATCTCGACGTTGAAGTGCCCGGTGTTGGAGAGGATGGCGCCGTCCTTCATGCGCTCCATGTGCGCGCGGGCGATGACGTTCTTGTCGCCGGTCGCCGTGCAGAAGAGGTCGCCGATCTCGGCCGCGCGCTCCATCGGCATCACCTCGAAGCCGTCCATGGCCGCCTCCAGGGCGCGCACCGGGTCGACCTCGGTGACGATCACGTGCGCGCCCATCCCGCGCGCCCGCTGCGCCACGCCCCGGCCGACCCAGCCGTAGCCGGCGACCACGAAGCGCTTGCCCGCGAGCAGCACGTTCGTCGCCCGGACGATCCCGTCGATCGTGGACTGCCCGGTGCCGTAGCGGTTGTCGAAGAGGTGCTTCGTCTGCGCCTCGTTCACGGCGATGACCGGGAACCCGAGCTTGCCCTCGCGCTCGAGCGCCTTCAGCCGGATGACGCCCGTGGTCGTCTCCTCCGTGCCGGCGATCACGTCGCCGAGCTGCTCGCGGCGGTGGGAGTGGAGCACGCCGATCACGTCGGCGCCGTCGTCCATGGTCAGGTGCGGGCGGTGGTCGACGGCGGCCTCGATGTGCCGGTAGTACGTGTCGTTGTCCTCGCCCTTGATGGCGAAGACCGCGATCCCGTACTCGTCCACGAGCGCGGCGGCCACGTCGTCCTGCGTGGAGAGCGGGTTCGACGCGCAGAGGACGACGTCCGCGCCGCCCGCCTTGAGCGTGCGCACGAGGTTCGCGGTCTCGGTGGTGACGTGCAGGCACGCGGAGATGCGGTGCCCGGCGAGCGGCTGCTCGCGCTCGAAGCGCTCGCGGATCGCAGCCAGCACCGGCATCTGCCGGTCGGCCCAGGCGATCCGGCGCACGCCTTCGGGGGCGAGCGCCAGATCCTTGACGTCGTAGCGGGAGGTGGTGGCCATCGGGGCTCGCTTTCGGTCGTCTCGGAGTGTCGGACGACCGAGTCTACCCGTGCCCCCGCCCAGCTCGTGACAACGTGTCACAAGCTGGCGAACCGCTACGGAGCGCTCGTGCCCTCGCGCCCGTAGCGGTCCTCGAGGCGGACGACGTCGTCCAGGTGCGGCGTCGAGACCTCGACCACGAGCAGGTCCTCGAGCGCGGTCACGCGGTGGACCGTTCCGGGACGGAAGCGGAAGGCGTCGCCCGGCGCGATCTCCACCTCTTCGAGCTCGCCGTCGCGCTCGCCCAGCTCCAGCCGGGCGCGGCCCTCCTGGACGAACCAGGACTCGTCCTTCACCTCGTGGTACTGGAGGCTGAGCGACTCGCCGGCGCGGACGAAGAGCAGCTTGCCCACGTACGCGTCCGCCTCCGCCCAGACGAGCTCGTAGCCCCAGGGTTTCTCCACCCGCCGGGGGCTGACCGCGAACCGGCTGCGCGCCGCGTCGCTCACGAGAAGCGGAGCGCCTCGTCGGGGACGACCTGCCCGGCGCCGATGCGCAGGCCGTGGTCGAGCTCGTTGCCGGCGCCCAGCCGCGCGCCCGGGCCGACGACGGCCAGGTTGCGAACCTCGCAGTCCGGGCCCAGCTCCGCCTCGTCGCCGACGATCGAGCCGACCACGAGCGTGCGCTCGCCGACCACCGCCCCGGCTCCGATGACCGCGTTCTCGGCCACCGCGCCGGCGGCGAGCCGGGCGCCGCGGCCGACCACGGCGAGGCTTCCCGCCCGCGCGCCGGGCTCCACGACCGCCTCCGGCCCGACGTAGACGGGCGGCACGAGCCGGGCCTCGGGAGCGACGCGTGCGCTCTCGTGGACGAGCATGAAGTCGGGCCCGAGCGCCTCCCCCACCTCGGTCTCGAACGAGCGCTCGAGGACGTCGCGGTGCGCCTGCAGGTACGACTCCGGCGTCCCCACGTCGAGCCAGTAGCCGGGCAGCGCGATCCCGTACACCGACCCCTCGGCGGCGAGCACCGGGAACACCTCCCGCTCGATCGAGACCGCCCGCCCCGGCGGAACGAGCTCCAGCACCCCCGGCTCGAGCACGTACAGGCCGGCGTTGATGAGGTCGGTGTCGATGTCCTCGGGGCGCGGCTTCTCCAGGAAGCTCAGCACGCGGCCGTCCGGGGCGATCCGCACCAGGCCGTACCGACTCGGGTCCGCGACCGGGGTGAGCAGGATGGTCGCCTTGGCGCCCGTGGAGCGGTGGAAGCGCACGAGCTCGGCGAGGTCCGCCTCCCGCAGCGAGTCGCCGTTGAGCGCGAAGAAGCTGCCCTCGAGCGACCGGGCCGCGAAGCCGATCGCGCCGCCGGTCCCGAGCGGCTCGTCCTCGACCGCGTACTCGAGCGCGAGCGGGCCGTAGCGGTCGCCGAAGACCGCGGCGATCTGGTCGGGCAGGTACCCGCAGGAGACGATCGCTCGCTCGACGCTGTTCCGCGCCAGGTGCTCGAAGGTGTAGGCGAGGAGCGGCCGGTCGACGAGCGCGAGCATGTCCTTGCGCGTCCGGTCGGTCAGCGGGCGCAGGCGCGTGCCCTGCCCGCCCACGAGGATGACCGCCGGGAGGCTCACTGGGCGCCGCGGCCGATGCCCTCGTACGCGAACCCGAGCGCGCGCAGGCGGGCGCCGTCCAGGAAGTTGCGGCCGTCCACGACGAGCCGGTTCCGCATCCGGCGGCCCGCCTCCTCCCAGTCCACCTCGGCGAGCTCGGGCCACTCGGTGACGACGACGGCCGCGTCCGCGCCCTCGACCGCCTCCAGCACGGAGTCGGCGATGCGCACGCCGTCCAGGTGGACGGCGCCGTCCGCGACCGGGTCCCACGCGCTCACGTGCGCGCCCTCCGCGAGCAGGCGCCCGGCGAGGACGAGGCTCGGCGCCTCGCGCATGTCGTCCGTCCCGGGCTTGAACGCGAGCCCGAGCAGCGCCACCGACCTGCCGCGCAGCGGCCCCAGGTGCCGCTCCAGCTTCCCGATCACCCGCCGCTTCTGGAGCTCGTTGACCTCGATCACGGCGTTGAGGAGCTGGAAGCTGTAGCCCGAGTTGGCCGCGAGCTGCTTGAGCGCCAGCGAGTCCTTCGGGAAGCAGGACCCGCCGAAGCCGATGCCCGCCCGCAGGAACGCCGGTCCGATGCGGTGGTCGAGGCCGATCCCCTCCGCGACCGTGAGCACGTCGGCGCCGACCGCCTCGCACACGTTCGCGATCTCGTTGATGAAGGAGATGCGCGTGACGAGGGCCGCGTTGGCGGCGAGCTTGATCATCTCCGCCGAGGCCACGTCGCAGCGCACGACGGGCGCGTCGATGCCCGCGTGCAGCTCCTGCACGAGGTCGCCGTCCGCCTCCTCGAACGCGCCGATCACGATGCGGTCCGGGTGCAGGAAGTCGCGCACCGCCGTGCCCTCGGCGGTGAACTCGGGGTTGGACACGTAGCCGACGTTGCCCAGGCCGCGCTCGTCCAGACGGTGGCGGACCTGGCGGCCCGTCCCCACCGGGACGGTGCTCTTCATGGCGAGGACGGTGCGCCGGTCCAGTCGCGGCAGCTCGTCCACGACCGTCCACACGGCCGAGAGGTCGGCGTCGCCCGAGTAGGTCGGCGGGGTGCCCACGGCCACGTACACGACCTCCGCCCCCTCGATCGCCTCCGCCACGTCGGTCGTGAAGCGGATGCGCTCGCGCGCGCGCTCGAGCAGCTCCGCGAGCCCCTCCTCGTGGATCGGCACCTCGCCGCGGCGCAGGGCGGCGATCTTCTCCGCCACGACGTCCCGCACGACCACCTCGTGCCCGAGGTCGGCCAGGCAGGCGCCGGTCACGAGGCCGACGTACCCCGCGCCGAAGACGGCGACGCGCACGCCTACCTCGCCTTCCCGAGCGGGCGCAGGCCCTTCGCGATCGCGAGCATCGTCTCGTTGGAGAGCCGGTCGAGGAGCGTGTTGATCACCCAGTAGGTCGCCTGCGGGGTGCGCAGCGCGACCATGTGCAGCTTCGCGCCGTTGAAGTACAGGTCGTACGTCCGCCCGCCGATGTGGCGCGTCAGGCTGCGGTCGGAGAGAACGGGCGCGTCCTTCCAGTCGGTCATCTGCACGCCCCAGTACTCGTTCGAGCCCATGCGGTACACGAGCCGCACGGCCTTGTGCTCGCGATCGGGATCGATCCAGTACATCCGCACCGGCATCGTCCGGTCGACCCACGAGCTGCGCTCGATCACGGTCGGCACGTAGAGCGGGAACGGCACGCGCGGCTGCCGCTCGCGCAGGAGATCGCGCGCGGCGCTCGCCCCCGAGACGACGTTGGGCCGCTCGCGCCGCGGCGTCTGGTCGATCGGCGCCGCGGCGAGCGTCCCGTGGAACGTCTGGCCGACGATGACGGTGAGGAGCGCCCCGCCGGAGAGCTGCGAGACGGCCGCGGGCAGCCGCTCCACCTCGGCGGACGCGAACAGCGCCGCCACCTTCTCGGCGGCCGGGCGCGCGCCGCGCTGGCGCGAGTCGAAGTAGACCTTGGTGCGGAAGTAGTCGAAGCTGGGCGCGTTCGCGGGCAGCCCGTTCGGCGGGGTCAGGATCTGGTAGCCGCGCTGGCCGAGCAGGTACCCGGCGGTCGAGGCGGAGCCGGTGATCCCGTTCCCGTTCAGCACCGTGATCGTGGTCTCACGCGGCGGCGGCGCCTGCTGCTTCAGCTTCTCCCCGAGGGCGACCGCGGTCGCCTTCCTCGACGACTCCACGTCCGGGTGCGTGAACGTGTCGATCGCGCGGGTCACGTTCTCGGACGACGTCGTCAGCTCCGCGAAGCCCTCGAGCCCCTCGATGCGCGACTGGAACACGTGGCCCTTGGGCAGCCCGTAGGCGAAGAGCGCGTAGGACAGCACCGTGCGGCCGTCCACGTCCTGGCCGCCGCCCTGCGCGACCTCCACGTTGTTCGTGACGGCGTTCACGACCTTGGGCAGGGCGGTCGGGGCGAAGCTCTCCTGCACCTGGTTCTTGAAGGCCCGCACGAACTGCTGCTGGCGCGCCACCCGGTACAGGTCGGAGTCCGTGTGCCGGTAGCGCACGTAGTCGAGCGCCTTGCGCCCGTCCAGGAGCTGGTAGCCCGGCCGGAGGTTGATGGTCGCGTACCCGAAGGGGCCGCCGCGGTCGTTGAAGTAGCGCCGGTCGACGTCCAGCCACACGCCGCCGAGCCGGTCGACGATCTCCCGGAAGCCGCGGAAGTTGACCGTGATCAGGTAGTTGATCGGCAGACCCGTCAGCGCCTTCACCGTGTCCAGGGAGCCGCGCGGGCCGCAGTACGAGTACGCGTGCGCGATCTTGTCCACGAACGGGCCGCGCCCGGGGCAGTGGATCTCCACGGTCATGTCGCGCGGGAACGAGAGCATGGAGATCGAGTCCGTGCTCGGGTCGGCCCGCACGAGCATGAGCGTGTCGGAGCGGCTGGGCGTGCCGTCCCCGTCCTCCGCCCGCCGGTCGTAGCCGATCACGAGCGCGATCGCGGGCTCGCCCGGCAGCGGCACCGCGAGCTGCTGCGCCGCCCGCTTGACCGCTGGCGTACGGGCGGCCACGGCCGCGACCGACTCGTGGAAGTAGAGGTAGGCGCCGCCCAGCGCGCCGAGCGCGAGGACGACGAGCGCGAGGCCCGCCCAGGCGGCCGCGCGGCCGGCGAGCGCGAGGCGCGAGCGGGGCGGCGGCGGGGGCTGGCGGTAGACGCTGACCGGGGAGAGCGCGCCGGGCGGGAGAACGGTCTTGCCGTTCCCGTTCGGCGTCGCCGCGCGCCCCAGGCCTCTCTTGAGCGTCGTTCGCATACAGGCGACGAGCGCCCCTCCGGCGCCCGCGGGATGAGGATACCGGGATTCGCGGCCGGCCCCGCGCCTCCTCTCCTGGCCGAGCTCTAGCTGTAGTACCTAAGGACGTTGGTTCATCCGGGCCTCCCTGGAGGCTGAGGGCTGCGAAGCAACTCAGTCCAAAGGAGGCCACGGATGAAGCTTCACCGTAACGCGGCTCTCAGCTGGAGCGGCAGGCGGCGGCTCGCCGAGCGCCTCGCGCTCGAAGGCTGGACGATCACGAAGGCGGCGGAGGCCGCCGGCGTGAGCGTGCGCTGCGCGCGGAAGTGGGTGGCTCGCTACCGCGAGCAGGGCGAAGCTGGACTCGCAGATCGCTCCTCCGCGCCACACGTCGTCGCCAACCGGACGCCGCCGGACCGAGTCGAGGCGATCGTTGCCCTGCGGCGCCTGCGCTTCACCGCCGCCGAGATCGCCGATGCGCTCGGCACGGCGCTCTCCACGGTCTCGGCGATCCTGCGCCGCATCGGCATGGGCAGGCTCGGACGGCTCGGGCTCGAGCAGCCTGTGCGCTACGAGCGCTCCCGCCCCGGCGAGCTCGTGCACGTCGACGTCAAGAAGCTGGGCCGCATCGAAGGCGGCGCCGGCTGGCGCGTCCGCGGTCGGCGCCAGCACTACAACCCGACCTTCACCGACGAGGCTGGCAATCGCCGGCGCACGGTCGGCTGGGAATACGTGCACATCGCGGTCGACGACCACTCGCGGCTCGCCTACGCCGAGGTGCTCGCGGACGAGAAGGCCTCGACCGCGGTCGGCTTCCTCCGCCGGGCCGTCGCCTTCTACCGCCGCCACGGCATCCGCGTCGAGCGCGTCCTCAGCGACAACGGGTCCTGCTACCGCTCGACGATCCACGCCCTCGCCTGTCGTAGCCTCGGCATCCGCCACCTTCGGACTCGCCCGTACCGGCCACAGACCAACGGCAAGGCGGAGCGCTTCATCCGCACGCTCCTGCACGGCTGGGCGTACGGCGCCATCTACGCCTCAAGCCGCGAGCGCACCGCCGCTCTTGACGGCTGGCTTTGGCACTACAACCATCGCAGGCGACACTCAGCGCTCGGCCACCAACCCCCGGTGACCAGGACCAACGTGCTTGGGTCCTACAGCTAGAGGGGCGCGGGCACGACCGCGCGCAGGGCTTCCGCCAACACGGAGATCTCCTCCGGCGTACCGGCCGTGATGCGCAGGGCGTCGGGCGCGCCGAAGGACGCGAGCGGCCGCACGATCACGCCCTGCCGCAGGAGCGCCTGGTCGAGCGCTGCGGCGTCGCCCACGCGCACGAACAGGAAGTTCGCGACCGCCGGCCCGGCCGGCTCCAGGCCGCTCGCGCGCAGCGTGTCTTCGAGGAGCGCCATGGCCTCGCGGTTGCGAGCGCGCCGGTGGGCGAGCTCGCCCGCGTCGTCGAGGCTCGCGAGCGCGGCCGCCTGCCCGGCCGAGCTCACGTCGAACGCGCGCCGCACCTTGCCGATCGCGGTGACAACGTCCTCCGGCCCGACGCCGTAGCCGACGCGCAGCCCCGCGAGCCCGTAGATCTTCGAGAACGTGCGCAGCACGAGGACGCGGTGCCCCGCCTTCGCGTACTCCTCGATCCCGTCCGGGTAGTCGGGGTCCTCGACGTACTCCAGGTAGGCCTGGTCGAGCACGGTGAGCACGTGCGGCGGCACGCGCGCGAAGTACGCGTCCAGCTCCGCGCGGGTGCTCGTCGTCCCGGTCGGGTTGTTCGGCGCGGCGACGAAGACGAGCTTGGTCCGCGACGTGATCGCCTCGAGCAGCGCGTCCAGGTCGTAGCGCTCGTCCCGCAAGGGGACGCGCACGGGCGCCGCTCCCAACTTCAACGGGTCGAGGACGTAGCTCGCGAACGAGGGCCACCCGGTGACGGCCTCGTCGCCGGGGTCGAGCGTCGCCTGGCACACGTAGCCGATGACGGCGTCCGCGCCGGCGCACACGGTCACCTCCTCGAAGCGCACCCCGTGGCGCGCGGCGAGCGCCTGGCGCAGCAGGTAGGCACCTCCGTCCGGGTAGCGGTTGAGCTCCCCCGATGCCCGCTCGAGCGCCTCGCGCGCCGACGGGAAGGGCCCGTACGGGCCCTCGTTGGAGGCGAGCTTGACGACCCGCTCGAGGCCGAGCTCCCGCTGGACCTCCTCGATCGGCTTCCCCGGCTCGTAGGGGACGAGGCCCGCGAGCGCGGGGCGGATCAGCTTCGGGTCGACGTCCGGGAGGCGCCCGGTCACGCCGCGGGCGCCGGCTCCGCCATCGCGTCGAGCGGCGCGCCCGGCTGGCTCTCCTCGCCGGCGCCCGGCTCCTCGGCCTGCTCCTCGCCGCGCTGGCGGCGCGCGAGGAGGACGATCCCCGCGAGGAGGCCGACCGAGAGGACGCCGAGCGACACGAGGAGAACCGTGCGGGCTCCGCTCCGCCTCCGGCGGCGGCGCCCGAGCGCGCGCTTCGCAGCCTTGACGGCGAGGAAGCCGACGAACGCGTTCTTCTTCGTGAAGACCTTCATGCCAGGCAGGGTAACGAACGCCTACGAGCGGCGGCGGGGACCGATGTGGATCGGGCGCCCGAGCGCGACCAGGCCGGCCTCCTTGATCGCCTCGGACAGCGTCGGATGCGGCGCGATCCCGTCCGCGACGATCTCGATCGTGGCCTCGGCGTCGAGCGCCACCACGCCCGCCTCGATCAGGTCGGTGGCGTGCGGCCCGACGATGACGATGCCCAGCAGCTCCCCGTACGTCGTCTCGTGGATGGTCTTCACCCATCCGGTCGCGTCCCCGCTCATGACCGCACGGGCGTTCGCGACCCACGGGAAGCGCCCGACCGCGACGTTCTCGCCGTGCCGCTCGCGGGCCTGTTCCTCGGTCAGGCCGACGCCCGCGATCTCCGGGTCGGTGTAGATCGGGCGCGGCACCGCCGGCTCCCCGAACAGCGCCTCGTGCCCGGTCGCGTTCTCCGCCGCCACCTCGCCCTCGCGGAAGGACGTGTGTGCGAGCTGCCAGTAGCCGGCCACGTCGCCCGCGGCGTAGATGTGCGGGACCGACGTGCGGCGGTGGCCGTCCGTGCCGATCCCCGCGCGGCGGTCGTAGGCGACGCCCGCCTCCTCCAGCCCGATCCCCTCGACCACGGGCGCGCGGCCGACGGAGACGAGCATGAGGTCGCACGCCACCGTCTCGCCCTCGCCGAAGTGGACGACGAGCTCGCCGCCCGTGTCCTCGACCCGGGTCGCCTGCTTGCCGAGGTGCACGGCGATGCCGCGCCGGGCGAACGCCTTGCGCAGCTCGCTGGTCGCGTCCGCGTCCTCCTGCGGGATGAGCGTGTCGAGCATCTCCACGATCGTCACCTCGGAGCCGAAGCGCTCGAAGATGGAGGCGAACTCGCAGCCGATGATGCCGCCGCCCAGCACGACGAGCCGCCGCGGCACCTCGGTCTGCGCGAGCAGGCCGGTGGAGTCCACGCAGCGCGGGGAGTCGAGCCCGGGGATCGGCGGCCGGATCGGGGCCGAGCCCGTGGCGACGATCGCGCTCGCGAAGGACACGCCCTGCTCGCCGCCCTCGAAGACGAGCGAGCGCGCGTCGGCGAAGCGGGCGGCGCCGTTCAGCCAGGTCACGCCGTTGGCCTTGAAGAGCGCCGCCACGCCGCCCGTCATCTGCTTGACGACGGTCTCCTTCCACGTCTGCGCCTGCGCGAAGTCGAGCCCCGGGTCGGAAGCGACGACGCCGAGCTTGCCGTTCAGCTCCCGCGCCGCGTGCAGGGCGTGCGCGGTCTGCACCCACGCCTTCGTGGGGATGCAGCCGACGCGGAGGCACGTGCCTCCGAGCTCGGGCTCCTTCTCGATGCAGGCGACGCGCGCGCCGAGCTGCGCGGCGCGGATCGCGGCCGTGTAGCCGGCGGGGCCTCCGCCGAGGACGGCGACGTCGAACTCCATTCCGCTCCTTCCCGGTCGGTGTCAGCGGATCCTAGCCGCGGGCCTCCGCCCGATCGGCTCGACCACCGGACGGCGCGCGCCGAACTGGACACGTCCAGGGGTCTGTCCCCCAGACAGGGCCGGAACGGTCAGAGCCGAGTCGCAGATTCCGTGCGCTTCCGTCCCGGTCACCGCCGAAGGGGACACGACCTGGGGTCAGACCCCGGGGCATGCCCGGAAGCGGCACGCGCGGGCGGCCGATCAGAGCTCGCGGCGCAGGACGACGCTGTCCGAGCCGTCGCCGCGCACGCGCACGAACCCGTGCTTCTCGTAGAAGGCGAGGAGCGCGCTGTTGCCCGACTCGACCGACAGGCTGAGCGCGCGGTGGCCCTCCTGCCGGGCGCGCTCGCACAGCGCCTCGAGCAGCGCCTCGCCGATGCCGCGCCCGCGCCGGCTGGGCACGACCGCGATGGCGAGCTCGGGCGTCTCCTCGTCCACGAAGCCGTACCCCGGTTGCTCGCGGCGGAAGGTGCGATACCAGGCCGCCCCCACCGGGAAGCCCTCGTCCACGGCGATCAGGGCCGTGTCGCCCGGGCGCCCCCAGCCCTTGACGTAGCGCGCCACGGGGCCGCGCTCCTCCCCCGGGTTGCGCTCCCGCCAGTAGTAGGCGTGGTGGAGCATGTCGCGGAGGAAGCGCACGTCCTGGCGGCCGCCGCGGCGGATGACCATGGCCCGCTACAGCGCCAGCGCCGGGGTCTCGACGAGGGCCTTGACCGTGGCCAGGAACTCGGCGCCCTCGGAGCCGTCGATGGCGCGGTGGTCGCAGGTCAGCGTGAGCGTCAGGGTCGGCCGGATCTCGAGCGCTCCGCCGACGGCGTGCGCGCGGTCCGCGATGGAGCCCACCGCGAGGATCGCGACCTGCGGCGGGTTCAGCACCGCGACGAACTGCTCGATGCCGTACATCCCCAGGTTGGAGACCGTGAACGTCCCGCCCTCGAGGTCGGCGAGCTGGAGCTTGCCCTCGCGCGCGCGGGCGACGAGGTCGGCGCGGATGGCGGCGATCTCGCGCACGGACAGCCGCTCGGCGCCGCGGACGACCGGGACGACGAGGCCGTTCGGCGTCGCCACCGCGATCCCGACGTCGGCGGTCGGGTAGCGGTGGATCCTCCCCTCCACGAAGAGCGCGTTCACGGCCCGGTGGCGCATGAGCGCCGCGGCCACGAGGCGGGTGAGGACGTCCGACACGGTCGGCTTCGTCTCGCCCTCCGCCAGGAGCGCCACGAGCCGCTCGCGGGTGGCCACGAGCTGCGTGGCGTCGGCGGTCACGGTGAGCTGGAAGACCGGTGCCTGCCAGGCCTCGGTCAGCCGGCGTGCGATCGTGCGGCGGACGGACGTGAGCTCGACCACCTCGACCTCTCCGCGAGCCACCGGAGCCGGGGCCGAGACCGCGGCGGGCGCGGCCGGCGCCGGGGCGGCCGCGGCCGCCTGCTCGACGTCCTCGGCGATCACCCGCCCGTCGGGGCCCGTTCCCCTCACGGAGGCCAGGTCGATGCCGCGCTCGCGCGCGATCCGGCGGGCAAGCGGGCTCGCCTTCACGCGCTCGCCGGGGACGCGCG
>DATLYU010000046.1:0-19364 GCA_035574435.1 Gaiellaceae bacterium
CTCGTTGTAGGCCTTCCAGGCCTGCGCGACCAGCTCCTGCGCGGTCGGGCTCGCGTCCGTGTACGTGACGGTCTTGATGCCGGTGACGTTCACGAGCCCGAGCGTCTGCCCGGACGTGTTCGTGCCGGCCACGAGTTGCGCCTCGATCGCCTCGGCGAGCGCGCGGCCCATGTCGCGGGCGATGACGGCGTCGAGCCCCGGCAGGGAACGGTCGAACGCCTGCCGGCTCATGTCCTGGCGGCCGGCGATGTACGCGACCTTGCCGGCCTGCGCGGCGGCGTCCAGGTCGGTCTCGGACACGTCGCTGCCCTCGGACGCCTGCACGGCCACGGTGGGGGCGGTCGCGACCCGCGGAACGGTCACGTCCATGCCCGCGGGCGGCAGCGGGAACCTGGGCAGCGCCGCCAGCAGCCGCGCCTCCGCGTGCGCCGCGGTCGCGAACAGGTCGGCCACATACGCGGGCACGGTGCCGCTCGCGGGCACGAACACGCCCGCGCCCGGGTCGGCGGTGCTCACGTCCCGGCGTTCGATCGTGCCCAGCCGCTCGCGCGCCTCGTCGATCCCGCCCTGGTCTGCGCGGCCGCCCTGGCGGCCGAGAGCAGGGGTGCCGTGCAGGTCGCCGCGCACCGGCAGCCCCTGCGCGCGGGCACGGAACGCGGCCTGCTCGGCCAGGGAGACGGTGACGAGATCACGGAAGAACGAGTGCGGCGAGTCGGGCCCGTACGCCTCGCGCGGGCGGACCCGGAGCGGGCCGCGGCTGCCGCGCGTACCGTGCTCGCTAACGCTCGCCCGCGCCTTCTCGCGCAGCCCGGCGAGCGCGCGCGCCTGCACGCTCGTCGCCTGGTAGGCGGGGTCGGTGACGAGCGAGACCTCGAACAGGCGCCCGACCTTCTCGATGAAACGCCACGGCGTGCCGTCCCGCTTCGTCCACCGGTCGCGGCCGCCCTCCATCGAGAACGCGAAGCTCATCGCCTTCACGACCCCGGACCGCACGAGCTCGAGCGCGTCCCGGGCGAGCGTCGTGTTCGGAAGCTCGGCCGTGAACTCGAGCCCGCGCGTCGTCTCGGACAACTCCAGGTTGCCGGCCGAGCGGCGCGCCAGCGGCTGCCGCGCGTCGTGCTGCCAGAGCAACACCTGGTCGGTGTCGCTGCGTCGGAGCGCCTCGGAGAAGGCGCCCGGCTCGAGCACCTCGATGAAGCCGAGATCCTCGGACGGAGAGTCGAAGACGGCCGCGAGGCCGCGGAGACGGAGCTTCCCGTCCGAGCGCTGCTCCGGCCGGAGCTCGACCGGCACCGTGACAACGCGCCGCTCGCTCACCGCTTCCACAGCACCCACCCGGGCCTTCTGTCCGTCTTGCAGCAGCGGCGGTCGCTCACGCCCGGGCAGCCCAGGCAGGCGCCGTCGCGGGGATGGTCGGCCGGCGGCAGCGGCCGCTGCCCGTCCGCGCCGGAACCCCACGGCACCCGGCTGACGAGCGCGCCCACCGAAGCACGCGCGTTCACGCGACCTCCACCAGCGCGCGCCCGAGCGCGCGCGCGACAAGCCCGAGCTGCTCGCGGCGCACGCCCCGCAGCTCGTTCGTTTTCAAGTCGAACACGCCCGGCCCCCACGGCCACTCCTCCAGCAGCGAGCGCAGCCGCACGACCGACACGGAAAGCGCGCGCGCCGCCTCCTCGAGCGAGACCACGCCCGTCTCGGCGGCGAGCCGCTCGACCGCGGGCCGCTCGTAGAACCGCTCGGCCCGCCCGCGCGCGTACTCGACCAGCTGCTCGCGCGTCCACACCGGCCCGGACGCGAGCTCGACCGGCGGCGGGAAGTCAGGCTGCCGGCGGCGCTTCAACAGCCCCTGGCGAGTGAGCCCGAGAAGCCGCGCGGCCTCCCGCACCCCGAGCAGCGGCAGCGTAGTTTCCATCGCGACGCCTATCGGCGCGCCCGACGTGGCGCGCCCCGCGGCCGATAGGCAGGCCGATGAGCGCGACCGCCACCGAGCCGGAGTTCGCCGCCACCGGCTACGACCTGCCGATTCCGGGCATCGACGGCCGCAAGGCGACGCGCCTCGAAGTCCGCTTCGCCGGGGCCGGCGAGCTCGACTGGACATCCGAGGACGATCTGGCGCTGCTCGAAGCCGGACGCCTAGGCGTCGAGGTCAGGTTGCTCGTCGTCGGCCGCGTCTCCGGGAAGTCGTTTCGGCTCAGCGGGAGGCCGGACGACGGGGAGCTCTCCTTCGCCTGCACGGTGAAGGTCGCCCGCGTCGAGGCTGCGGAAATCGCCTAGCGCGTGCCCCGAATGTGCCCCAAACGCCCGAGAACCGGGTCACGGAGCAGCGCCGCTTCTAGGATGCTGAAGCCGCGAAAACCCGCATGGTTGAGCGGGATAGTCGCCGTCGGTTGTCGCGCGTCGTGACCGTCGGCACGGCTTTGCAAGCCGGAGGTCACCGGTTCGATCCCGGTACGCTCCATGACCGAAGAGCCTGCAACATGGCATATGTCGTTGTCTGAATAGACACGGCTGGCTACCACACAGCACGCGTACCACACAGCGACCCTAGGTTGTGGGTGAATCGCAACTCCTCTCGGTCGCTCCGAAGCGTGGAGTGGGACGACTCGCGTTTGCAGATTACGCAGATTTCTGCATACTACGCAGATGGCGACGGCGGCCATCCTCGGCGCGTCCGGCTACTCCGGGCAGGAGACGCTCGACCGCGTGCTCGCGCATCCCGAGCTCGAGGTGGTCGCGCTCGGGTCGGACTCGCTCGCCGGCGAGCCGGCCGACCGGCTCGATCCGCGGCTCGCACGCCTCGACCTTCCCGGCTTCGTCTCGAACGAGGAAGCGCTCGCAGCCGCGGCGGACGTCGTCTTCTGCTGCCTCGGGCACGAGCGGGCGGCCGCGCTCGAGCCTCCCCCCGACGCCGTCGTCGTCGACCTCTCGGGCGCCCACCGGCTCCGCGACGCGGCCGCGTACGAGGACTGGTACGGCTTCGCGCACCCACGCGCGGCGGAGCTCGACGCCTGGGAGTACTCCCTCCCCGAGCTCTGGCCCGCGCGTGGCCGGCTCGTCGCGAGCCCGGGCTGCTACGCGACCGCCGCCCTGCTCGCGCTCGCACCCCTCGCCGGCGCGCTCGACCCCGCGAGCGTGGTCGTGGACGCGAAGTCGGGCGTCTCGGGCGCCGGACGGACGTTGCGCGAGAGCTCGCACGCCGGGACGGTGCTCGAAAACCTCGCCCCCTACCGCGTCGGCGCCCACCAGCACGAGCCGGAGATCGCGCAGGCGCTCGGGTTCGACGTCTGCTTCGTGCCCCACCTGCTGCCGGTGCGCCGCGGGCTGCTCGCGACCTGCTACGCGACCCCGCTCGCGGACGGGCTGCGCGAGCGCCTGGAGGAGGCGTACGCGGAGAGCGACGTGGTCACCGTCCTGCCCGAGGGCACCGAGCCGGCGCTCGCGCGCGTGCAGGGCACGGACGCGGCTGAGATCGCCCTCTTCCAGGACCGCGCGACGGGCCGTGCGATCGTCATCTGCGCGCTCGACAACCTCGGCAAGGGCGCCGCTGGGCAGGCGGTGCAGAACGCGAACCTCGCGCTCGGCTTCGCGGAGACGGCGGGGCTGCGGCTCGCGGGGGTGCTCGTGTGAGCGTGACCGCCGCCCGCGGGTTCGTCGCCGCCGGCGTGCACGCCGGCATCCGGGCCTCACACCCCGACCTGGCCGTCGTGCGCTCGCTCGCCCGCGCGGTGGGCGCGGGCCTGTTCACGCGCAACCGCGTGCAGGCGGCGCCGGTCCTCGTCTCCCGCTCGCACCTCGCGCAGACGGCGCCGCAGGCCGTCGTCGTCAACTCCGGCGTCGCGAACGCGGCCACGGGCAAGCCGGGCCTGCGCGCGGCGGAGGCGACGGCGGCCGAGGCGGCGCGGCTGCTCGGACTGGCTCCGGAGGAGGTGCTCGTGCTCTCGACGGGCGTCATCGGCGCCCCGCTCCCGCTCGAGAAGGTCGAGGCCGGGCTCGGGCAGGCGGTGTCCGCGCTCTCGGCGCAGGGAGGCGACGCGGCAGCGCAGGCGATCATGACCACCGACACGCGGCCGAAGCAGGCGCGCGCGGGAGGGGACGGCTTCGTCGTCGGCGGGATGGCGAAGGGCGCGGGGATGATCCACCCCGCGCTCGCCACCATGCTCGCCATCCTGACCACCGACTACCCGCTCGAGCCGGGCGAGGCGGACGCCTTCCTGCGCCCGGCGGTGGAGCGCAGCTTCAACCGCATCTCCGTGGACGGCGAGTGCTCGACCAACGACGCGGTCGTCCTCCTCGCGAACGGCGCGAGCGGCTGCGCGCGCGACGACGCGGCGTTCCGGGAGGCGCTGGACGAGGTGTGCGCCGACCTCGCCGGCCAGATCGTGGCCGACGGGGAGGGCGCCACCGTGCTCCTCGAGATCGCCGTCACCGGGGCCGCGAGCGCGGAGGACGCGTCGGCGATCGCGCGGCGCATCGCCACCTCGCCGCTCGTGAAGACGGCGGCCTTCGGGCGCGACGCGAACTGGGGCCGCGTGCTCGCGGCGGCCGGGAGCGCGCCCGCGAACGGCGGCTTCGCGAGGCTCGATCCGGACTGCGTGACGCTGCGCTTCAACGGCACGCCCGTGTTCACGGCGGGCACGCCGACGGCGCTCGAGCCGTCGCTCGAGGGCGCCGTCTGCCGGATCGAGCTCGATCTCGGCCTGGGCGCCCACGCCGCCTCCTACCTCGCCTCCGACCTCACCTACGACTACGTCCGCATCAACGCGGACTACCGGACGTGAGCCTGCTCGTGGTCAAGCTCGGCGGCGCCGTCGCGGCGGCGGCCGCGCGGCAGGTGAACGACCTCGTCGCCTGCCACCGCGTGGTGGTCGTGCACGGCGCCGGGCCCCAGATCAGCGAGGAGCTCCGCCGGCGCGGGCTTCCCGTGGAGTTCGTCGGGGGCCGGCGGGTGACGAGCGCGGCCGCGCTCGAGGTCGTGCGCGAGTCGTGCGCGCAGGTGAACGCGGAGGTGAGCGCCGCCATCGGGCCGCTGGCGCTCCCGCTCCCCGACGGGGTGCTCGCCGCGATCCGCGTCCCCGAGCTCGGGCACGTCGGCCGCCCGCTGGCCGCGGCGCCGCGACCGATCCTGGACGCGCTCACGGCCGGAGGGATCCCCGTGGTCGCCCCGCTCGCCTACGGCCCGCTGAACGTGAACGCGGACGAGGCGGCGGCCGCGCTCGCCGTCGGGCTCGGGGCTGAGCGGCTCGTGTTCGTGAGCGACGTGCCGGGCGTGCTCCTCGAGGGCGAGGTCGCGCCCGCGCTCGCCGCCGATGAGGCCGAGCGGCTCGTCGAGGAGGGAACGTTCACGGACGGGATCGTGCCGAAGCTCCTCGCCGCCGTCCGCGCGGCGCGCGCGGGGATCGCGGCCTCGATCGGCGAGACGGCGGTGACGGCGTGACGACCGCTCTCGCAAGCCCGCTGCTCCCGGTCTACCCGCCCGCGCCGGTCACCTTCGTCGAGGGCGAGGGCGCCTGGCTCGTGGACGCGGACGGGCGGCGCTACCTCGACTTCGGAGCGGGCATCGCCGTGGTCGGGCTCGGGCATCGCCACCCCGCCCCACTCGCGGCGGCGGCCGCGCAGCTCGACCGCCTCTGGCACGCCTCCAACCTGTTCGGGACGGAGCCCGCCGTCGCGCTCGCCGAGCGGCTCTCGGAGCGCTTCGGGGGCGCGCAGGCGTTCCTCTGCAACTCCGGGACGGAGGCGGTCGAGGCCGCGCTCAAGTACGCGCGCAAGGCGACCGGGAAGCCGGGCGTGGTCGCGCTTCGCGGCTCCTTCCACGGGCGCACGCTGGGCGCGCTCTCCGCGACGGGGCAGCCCGGCAAGCGGGCGCCGTTCGAGCCCCTGCTCCCGCACGTGCGCTTCGTCGAGCCGGACGACGTCGCCGCACTGGACGCCGCGGTGGACGAGCACACCGGCCTCGTCCTCCTCGAGCCCATCCTCGGCGAGGGCGGCGTGCGCCCGCTCTCCGCCCGCTTCGTGCAGGCCGCCGCCGAGCTCGCGCCCCTCCTCTGCCTGGACGAGGTGCAGACCGGGGTCGGGCGCACGGGCTCGTTCTTCGCCTGGGAGCGGCTCGGCGTCCGGCCGCAGCTCGTCACGCTCGCCAAGGGCCTCGGCAACGGGCTGCCGATCGGGGCGCTCCTCGTCGCGGAGGAGGCCGCCGGCGCGTTCGCGCCGGGCGACCACGGCTCCACCTTCGGCGGCAACCCGGTGGCGTGCGCGGCCGCGTGCGCGGTGGTGGACGCCGTGGACGGCGCGCTGCTCGGGAACGTGCGCGCTCAGGGAGCGCGGCTCGCCCGCGGGCTCGCCGCGCTCCCGGGAGTGCTCGAGGTGCGCGGCGCGGGGCTCCTCCTGGGCGCGCAGCTCGACCGCCCGGCGGCCGACGTGGCCTCGGCCGCGCTCGAGCGCGGGCTCGTCGTGCTCACCGCCGGCGAGCGCGTCCTGCGCCTGACGCCGCCGCTCGTGGTCGGCCAGGACGAGGTCGAGCTCGCGCTCGCGACGCTCGCGGAGGTCCTCGGATGAGGCTCCTCCCCGCCCCCCTCCCGCTCGACCTGCGCGGGCGCTCGCTCACCCGCGTCCGCGACCTCACGCCCGCGGAGCTGCACGCCGTGCTCGAGCACGCCGCGGACCTCAAGCGGCTGCGCGGGAGCGGCGACGAGGAGCGGCCGCTCGCCGGGCGCACGGTCGGCCTCCTCTTCCGCAAGCCGTCCACGCGCACGCGCGTCTCGCTCGAGGTCGCGCTCGCCCACCTCGGCGGCACGGCCGTCCAGCTTCCGCCCGACGAGCTGCAGCTCGCCCGCGGCGAGTCCCTCGCGGACACGGCGCGCGTGCTCTCCCGCTACCTGGACGCGCTCGCCGTGCGCACCGGGCCGCAGGCCGAGGTGGACGAGCTCGCCGCGGCCAGCTCCGTCCCGGTGCTGAATGCGCTCACGGACGAGGAGCACCCGCTGCAGGCCCTCGCCGACCTCTTGACGATCCGCGAGCGCTTCGGCGCGCTCGAGGGTATCCGCGTCGCGTGGATCGGCGACGGGACGAACGTGTGCGCCTCACTCGCCGCGGCCTGCGACCTCGCCGGCATCGAGCTCGCCTGCGCCTCGCCGCCCGGCTACGAGGCGCCGGGCGTGGCTGCGCTGCGCGACCCGCGCGAGGCGGCGGCCGGCGCGCACGTCCTCGTCACCGACGTGTGGACGAGCATGGGCCAGGACGCGGACCGCGAGCGCCGCGCCCGCGACCTCGCCCCGTACGCGCTCGACGAGGCGCTGCTCGCGCTCGCCCATCCGGATGCGATCGTGCTCCACTGCCTGCCCGCGCATCCCGGGGAGGAGATCTCCCCCGGCGTCCTGTACGGCCCGCGCTCCGCGGTGTGGGACGAGGCGGAGAACCGCCTGCACACGGCGAAGGCGCTCCTCGCCCTCGTCGTGACCTGACGGCGGGGTCTACTCGGCGGCCGCCGGGAGGGCCGCGCCGGCCAGGTAGGCGAGGTAGTGGGCGCGGCGGGCGTGGTGCGTGTCGAGCCCCGTCATGCGGCTGAGCGCGGAGTAGAGGCGGAGCGCTGCGCGCGCGAAGGCGGCGTCCACCGAGCGAGGGGCCTGCTCGCGCTCGACCGCCTCCGCGACCGCGTGCCGGTCGAGGTCGCAGTGGGCCTGGATCGCGGCCGTGAAGACGGCGCGGCGGGCATCCTCGGAGGGACGCAGCTCCCAGGCGGCGTCGAGCACGCGAAGCGCCGTCTCCGCGCGTCCGGCGGCGCGCAGGTCCTCCGCGAGACAGACGAGGATCCGCGCCCGCTCGTCGCTCGAGTCGGCGAGGGCAGCCTGGATGACGCGATCGACGGCCGCAGCTTCCACGCCTGCCGCATCGGCAGCGCTCCGCGGCGGCTTGAGCCCGAACGAGCTAGGACTGGGGCCCGCCCAGGCCGGGGGGCCCGTCCGTCACGGGCGGCGGCGCGGGCGCCGTCGGCAGGCCCGCCTCGCGCCACGCCTCGTAGCCCCCGACCACGTCGCCGACGCGCGTGAAGCCGAGCTCGGCCAGCGTCGCCGCCGCGAGCACGGAGGAGAAGCCGTGGTCGCACATGAGCACGATCTCCTCCTCGAGCCCCGCGAAGTGCGGGTTGCGCCACGGGCTCTCCGGGGCGAGCCGCCACTCGAGGACGGTGCGCGGGACGTGGAAGGAGCCGGGCACGATGCCGTCGCGAGCGCGGGCCGTGTCCGAGCGGAGGTCCACGAGCCGCGCGCCCCGCTGCAGCGCGGCGTGCGCCTCCTGCGGGCTCAGGCGCGCGATCCGGGCCTCCGCCTCCGCCAGCAGCTCGTCGAGCGTGCGCCGCCCCGCCATGCCGCTTGTACGCTACTGCGGTGAGCGGCGCGGCCGCCGAGATCGTCTTCGACCGCGTGACGAAGCGCTATCCGGGCCGCCCCGAGCCGGCGCTGCGAGAACTCTCGCTGACCGTCCCTGCCGGGGAGATCTGCTGCCTCGTGGGGCCTTCGGGCGCGGGGAAGACGACGGCGATGAAGCTCGTCAACCGCCTCATCGACTTCGACGAGGGCGATGTCCGGCTGGGCGGGGTGAGCGTGCGCTCGCTCGACGTCACCGAGCTCCGCCGGGGAATCGGCTACGTCATCCAGCAGGTCGGGCTCTTCCCGCACATGAGCGTCGCGAACAACGTGGCCACCGTCCCCCGGTTGCTCGGCTGGGAGCGGGCGCGGATCGCGGCGCGCGTGGACGAGCTGCTCGACCTCGTCGACCTGCCGCCGGCGGACTACCGCGGGCGCTTCCCCGCCCAGCTCTCGGGCGGCGAGCGCCAGCGCGTCGGCCTCGCCCGCGCGCTCGCCGCCGACCCGCCGGCGCTGCTCATGGACGAGCCGTTCGGCGCGCTCGACCCGATCACGCGGGCGCGCCTGCAGCAGGAGCTCCTGCGCATCCAGGCCGAGCTGCGGAAGACGGTCATCTTCGTGACGCACGACATCGACGAGGCGATCCTCGTCGGCGACCGCATCGCCATCCTGCGCGAGGGCGGCGTGCTCGCGCAGTACGGCACGCCGGAGGAGCTCCTCGCGCACCCCGTGGACGACTTCGTGGCCCGCTTCGTCGGGCTCGACCGGGGGCTCAAGCTCCTCTCACTCCGCCGGCTGGAGGAGCTCGAGCTGGGCCCGCTCGACAGCGCCGCCGCGCCGCGCGCCCCCGGCACGGCCACGCTGCGGGACGCCCTCGGCGTCATGGTCGGAGCGGGGGCGCGCTCGCTCGTCGTGGTGGACGCCGACGGCCGCGAGGTCGGCACGGTCACGCTGGACGCGATCGCGGGGCTCGCGCGGTGACACCGGCTCTCGCCCAGGCGGAGCCCGGTCCGGTCATCCCGGACTTCGGCGAGGCGAGCGCATGCGTGACCGAGAACCGGCTCTTCTGCGCGGACTGGGTGCGCGACAACTGGTCGTCCGTGCTCCAGCCCGCGCTGCTCGAGCACGTCAAGCTGACCGCCATCGCCGTGGCCGTCGGGCTCGCGATCGCGCTCGCCGCCGCGATCGCGACGCATCGCTACCGGCCGCTCGAGGGCCCGTTCGGGACCTTCTCGGCGATCGTGTACACGATCCCGAGCCTCGCGCTCTTCCAGCTCCTCGTGCCGATCACCGGGCTGACCGTCACGACCGTCGAGATCGCGCTCGTCGGCTACACGCTCCTCATCCTGTACCGGAACGCGCTCGAGGGGCTGCGCGGCGTCCCGGCCGAGGTGCTCGAGGCCGCCCGGGGCATGGGCCTGCAACCGCGCCAGGTGCTGTGGCGGATCGAGCTCCCGCTCGCGCTGCCCGCGCTCATGGCGGGGCTGCGGGTGGCGGTCGTCTCCACCATCGCCCTGGCCACCGTCGCCGCGCTCGTCGTCCCCGAGGGGCTCGGCTACCCGATCTTCCTCGCGCTACGCGAAGCCTTCAAGACAGAGATCCTCGTCGCCGGCGGGCTCGCGGTCGCGCTCGCGATCGCGGCCGACGGGCTCCTCGTGCTCGCCGAGCGTGCCCTGACCCCGTGGGCGGCCTCGCGGAGGCCAGGATGACGGTTGCCGACCTCGGCGTCTTCTGGGACGCCCTCCGCTTCGTCTGGGAGGAGCGAGCGCTCGTCGGCCAGAAGACGTGGGAGCACCTCCTCCTCTCGGGCGCCTCGCTCGCGCTCGCGGCCGCGCTCGCGCTACCGCTCGGCGTCTGGCTCGGTCACGTCCATCGCGGCTCGTTCCTCGCCGTCAACGTCGCCAACCTCGGCCGCGCGCTGCCCAGCCTGGCCGTGATCGCGGCCGGCTTCGTCTTCCTCGGCGTCGGCTTCTGGAGCGTCGCGCTGGCGCTCGTGGTGCTCGCCGTGCCGCCGATGCTCACGAACGCATACGTGGCGGTGGACGGCGTCGACCCGGACGCCGTGCAGGCGGCCCGGGGCATGGGCATGCGCCCCCACCAGGTGCTGCTGCGCGTGGAGGTGCCGCTCGCGCTCCCGCTCCTCTTCGCCGGCATCCGCACGTCCGCGGTCTTCGTGGTCGCGACCGCCACCATCGCCGCGGTGGCGGGCGGCGGGGGGCTCGGCGACGTCATCGTCAACCAGGCCGGGTACGGCCTCGACGGCGTGGTCGGCGCCGCCATCTGCGTGTCCCTCCTCGCGCTCGCGGCCGACGCCGCCCTCGGCCTCGTGCAACGGATGCTGACGCCCGCGGGACTACGGGACCGGGCTCCGACGTTGGAGCCGGACGTCGTGACGGGAGTGACGCGTCTGTAGGGTGGGCGCGGACGTCGACGTCCACACCGACTCCGGAAGGGGGTTCGCCGCCATGATCCGCAAGCACAACCGGCGCGCCGCCAAGGCCGCCTTCGCGATCGCGCTGGGAGTCGCGATCGTCCTCGGTGGAGCCGTTGCGGCCGGCGCGCCGGCCGCGCAGAGCCAGACGGCGCCGATCATCGTGGGCACGAAGAACTTCCCCGAGCAGTACGTGCTCGGCCAGCTCTACAAGCAGGCACTCGAGGCCCAGGGGTTCGAGGTGCAGTACCGGGAGAACATCGGCTCCACGGAGCTGATCGACACCGCGCTCCGCAGCGGCAAGGTCACGCTCTACCCCGAGTACACGGGGATCATGCTCTCGGTCACGTTCAAGCGGAAGTCGCTGCCGAGGACGGCGGCGGGCACGTACAGCCTCGCCAAGCGCCTGTACGAGCGGCGCGGGCAGACGCTGCTCCGGCAGACGCCGTTCCAGGACCGCGACGAGCTCGCGGTCCTGCGCCGGACGGCCAACCGCTACGGGCTGCGGACGGTCGGCGACCTGAAGAAGGTGCCCGACCTCTCCATCGCCGCCTTCCCCGAGTGGGAGTCCCGCTGGACCGGCCAGATCGGCCGCCTGTACGGCGTGCGCGGGTTCGAGTTCGTGCCGCTCGCGGGCATCTCCGCCTACACGCTGCTCGACCGCGGGCAGGTGGAGGCGGCAGGCATCTTCACCACCGACCCGCAGCTCGTGTCCAGCAGGTACGTCGTCCTCGCCGAGCCCAAGAACATGTTCGGCTTCCAGCACGTGGCGCCGGTGGTGAGCAAGCGGCTCGTCGCCCAGTACGGGACGAAGTTCACGTCCACGCTGAACCGGGTGAGCGCGCTGCTGACGGAGAAGGCGATGATCGCCATGAACAAGGCGGTCGCCATCGACAAGAAGCCGGCCGCGCGCGTGGCGGACGCCTTCCTGAAGGCGAACGGCCTCAAGTAGTCGTCGGCTTGCCGCCCGCCGCCGTGGTCTCCGGGCCGCGGCGGCCGGGCGGCGGCCCGGCCTCGACCCCCGCCTCGCGCAGCACGTCGCGGCCCCAGGCGAAGGTCGTCTCGTACCAGCCGATCAGGGGCTGCAGCGTCGTCCCGGCGCGGGAGGAGTGCACCATCCACCCGTTGCCGACGTAGATGCCCATGTGGCCCACCTCGGAGGGGCGCGAGCGGGGCCCGCGGGCGCCGAAGAACACGACGTCGGCGGGCTGCAGCAGGTCGCGCCCCAGGCGCGCGGAGGCCGGCACCTCCGCGCTCATGTCGTAGCTCGTCCGCCCGCGGAGCGCGGCCGGGAGCGTCGGCGCCCCGGCGAGCGGCTCCAGCTTGAACACGCGCCAGACGAGGCCCGAGCAGTCGAACCCGCCGGGCAGCGTGCGGCCGAAGAGCTGCTGCGGCCGCTCGGAGGTGCCGGCCCACACGTACGGCGAGCCGACGAGGCGGAGCGCCCGGCGCAGAAGCTCGCGGCGCGCGGGGGTGAGCTCGGGAAAGGCGAACGTCGAGAGCGCAGCCCGCACCGCCTCGACCTCCTCCGCGCGCAGGGCGAGCAGGCGGGCGACCGAGAACGCCGCCTCGGCCCGGGTCGCCGGCTGGGCGGGCTGCAGCTCGAGCTGCTCCCGCTCGCGCGGGTGATTGACGCGGAGGCCGAGCAGGCGCGCGACCGTCTCCGTGCCGAGCCACTGGGTCGGGGCGAGCCCGGCCTCCAGCGCGGCCAGGCGCAGCGCGCGGGCTTCCTGGCGCAGCCCGGCGGCCGTCACCAGGCGCGCGTCCAGCTCGCGCAGGGAGACGAGCCGCTCGGGAGCTGCCTCGGAGACCTCCGCGACGCCGAGCGACGCGAGCACGACGGCGAGCTCGCCCGCGGTCAGCGGATCGTCCGGGCGGAACGACTCGACGCTCGGGGCCATGAGCCCGGCCGCGACCACGCGCTCGATCTGCGGCGCCGCCCAGGACGCCGCGCCCGGCCTCGCACCGGCCGTCGCGCTCGTTCCGAGGAGCGCGCACGCGAGCACGGCGCAGGCGAGCGCAGGACGGGACACGGCCAGACGGCGCATGGAGGAGGTATCGGCGTCGGACGCGCGCGAGGCGAGCCCCCGACCTGCGGCGGCGGGCCGGGAGGCGGCGGTAGGCTCCCCGCCGTGACGTCCGCGACGAAGAGGCGCTACCCGGAGGCGCTCTCCGCGAGCTGGCTCGCGGCGCGCCTCGGGGTCGAGCCCGCGCGGATCGAGGCCATGCGGCGCGCGGGGGAGCTGATCGCGGTGCGCGAGCCCGGCTCGACGGAGTGGCGCTACCCGGCGTGGCAGCTCGTGGACGGGCGGCCGCGCCACGGCGTCGCCCGGGTCGTCGCCGCCGCGCGGGCGGCCGGTCTCGACGAGACGGCGCTGTACGAGCGGCTGACCGCGCCGCTCGGCCTCCGCGGAGGCTCGCGGCTCGCCGACCTCCTCGTCGCCGGCCGCGTGGACGAGGTCGTCGCCGCCCTGCGCGCGTAGCTCAGACCGGCGCGGGCTCGGTCGAGCGCACGATCGCGACGTCGCCGCTGACGGTCTTCACGTGCAGCGGGACGACCGCCCGGGCCCCGTCCGGCTCGTCGTCGGCGACCGGCTCCTCGGGCGTGACGCCGAGCTCCGAGCTCAGGTCGCCGGAGACGCTGGCCGCGTCGATCCACACGGGCGTGCCGCGCGCCACGCCGATGCGGACGTCGCCCGAGACGGTCTGCACCCGTACCTCGCCCGCCTCGAGCGAGCGCACGTGGACGTCGCCGGAGGTCGTGGAGAGCGTGAGCGGCGCGCTGACGACGCCGAGCTCGGCGTCGCCGGAGACGGTGCGAGCGTTCGCGGGAGCGGCCAGCCGACGGACGACGAGGTCTCCGGAGACCGTGCCGAGCGAGGCCTTCGCCTGCACGTCGCGCACCTCCACGTCGCCGCTCGCGGTCCTGACCTCCAGCGTCGACGCGACGGTCTCCAGGCGGACGTCGCCCGAGGCGGTGCGCACC
Organism: Gaiellaceae bacterium; assembly: GCA_035574435.1. Classification (GTDB taxonomy): domain Bacteria; phylum Actinomycetota; class Thermoleophilia; order Gaiellales; family Gaiellaceae; genus GMQP-bins7. The sequence continues at coordinate 13,778 of DATLYU010000046.1, forward strand.
TCGACCTCGCCGAGCGTCCCCTCGGCGCGCAGGTCGGTGGAGCCGCCCGAGAGCTCGAGGTCCGCCCCCTGCGGGCAGCGGATCCGCACCTCCACGTCGCCGAACGTGATGCGCAGCGGGCCGAAGCGGAAGCGGTCCTCCTGCTCGATCGTGACCACGTGCCGCCCGCCGCGCTCGTCGGCGGTGACGATCACGCTCTCGGCCGCCTCCCGACCGTGCCGGCCGATCGGCACGACCTCGACGTCCGTCCGGGGCACGTCGGCGGTCGCGACGACGACGCGGCCGGCCGGGAGGCGGACGTGGAGGGAGACGTGCCCGGGCGTCTCGAAGCTGGGCATGGCGGGCTAGCCCTCCCGCCCGCTCGCGCCGCGGCGGACGCGGGTCGTGCCTCCGCGCCGGCGCGTGCGGCGCAGGCGGTCGCCGGGGTCGAGGAGCGTCGCGTAGTCGAAGGGAAGCGGCGTGAGGAACATCGGTGGCCTCCTTTAGCCCTGTGCGTATCCCTGGAGCCGGTGCCGCGCCCGGCGCACCGACCGCGTCTCGAGCACGTGCGCGATCGCGCGCACGAGCCAGGCGTTGACGGAGATGCCCTCCCGGGCCGCGGCCTCCTCGACGCCGGCCTTGAGCGTCTCGGGCAGCCGGAGGGTGATGCGGCCGGTGAGCTCGCCCCCCGAGGTGACGGGCGCCTGCTCGGGCGCCTCCTCCGTCACGACGACGAGCTCGGGGTCGCGGCCCGCGAGCCGGACCTCGACGCGGCCGCTCCCGAGCTGCCCGCCGACCTCGAGCGCAGCCTCGCTCAGGAGGTCGAGGAGCCGCAGGTGGAGCGTGGAGCCGAGCGCCTCGCTGAGCCGCCGCGCGGCGGCCACGGTGGCCTCGTCACCGAGGCCCGCCGTGGCGGCGAGGTCGTCCTGGATCGCCTGCACGTGCGGTTCGAGCTGCATCGTGACATCACTATGACATCATCCACGATGTCTGTCAAGGGCACGCTGACGGCGAGGCGGCGCACGACGCCTTCGCGAGCGGATGAGCGAGCGAAGCGGGCCGCCGTCGCCGTCAGGCGGCGAGCACCCAGCGGTCGTCGCGCAGGATGGGAGTGGCGCGGCCGTCGGCGATGCCGTCCACCTCCACCTCGGGCCCGCCGACCATGAAGTCGGTGTGCACCGAGGAGACGTTCACGCCCAGCTCGAGCAGCGTCTCGCGGTCCTCGTCCCCGTCGAGCCGCGCCGCCGAGCGCACGCCCTCGCCGTAGGCGAGGTGGCACGCGGCGTTCTCGTCGAACAGCGTGTCGGAGAACACGAGCCCGGTCCTGCGCACCGCGGAGGAGCCGTCCACGAGCGCCACCTCGCCCAGGAACGGCGCCTGCTCGTCGATCGCGAGCTGCTCGCGCACGATGTCGGCCCCGCTCTCCGCCGTCACCTCGACGATGCGCCCGCCGGCGAAGCGAAGCGCGAGGCCAGAGACGCGCGTGCCCGCCGCGACGAGCGGTGCCGTGGAGCGGACGTGGCCCTCGCTCCGCCGCCAGTCGGGAGTGGTGAAGACCTCTTCGGTCGGCAGGTTGGGGATGTGGCGGATCCCGGTCTCGCTCGTGAACGTCGCGCACGTCCAGAGGGAGCGCTCGCCGAGGCCGACGGTCAGGTCGGTTCCCGGCCCGCGGAAGTGGATGGCGTCGAACCGGGCGCGGTTGAGCGCGTCCGCCCGCTCCTGCAGGCGCGCTGCCTGCTCCTCCCAGGCGGCCACCGGGTCGTCCGCGTCCAGGCGCGTGGCCGTCGCCACCGCCTGCCAGAGGCGCTCCAGGTCGGGCTCGCCGAAGACCTCCCGCGCCCAGCCCGCGTTCGGGGCGGCGACGATCGTCCAGTTGAAGCGCGCGGCCGCGATGTGCTGCAGCATCGTCGCCCGGATCTCGCGCGGATCGGAGCGGGCCACGAGTGTCGGGTCGAGGTCGGCCAGGAGCCCGGGGTCGGGATTCCCGGTCAGCGCGACGACGGCCGGCCGCTCGACGTCCCAGCGCCGGATCCAGTCGAGGACGTACGGCGGCGACCAGCCGAGCTCCTCCTCCGGGCCGAGCTCGATCGCCGCCCGCCGCAGGTGCAGGTCGGAGTAGAGGACGACCACGTGCCTCGCCCCGGCGCGGTAGGCCTCGCGCGCGACGGCGCGGGCGACGTCCGCCTGCTCGACGAGCGCGGTGACGACGACGTCCTGGCCCGGCTGCACGTTGGCGCCCACGCGTACGGCGAGCTCGGCGTAACGCCGCAGGCGCTCCTCGGGGGTCATGTGGACAGAGCGGCGGGCTCAGTCGCCCCAGTCGAAGTCGCGGGGGCGCCCCGTCCACAGGGCCTCGTCGAGCGCCGCTCCCTCCACGCTCTCGACCGTCTCCTCCCCGGGCCAGGGCAGGCGCTCCGAGCTGAGCTGCGCGGCCGGCTCGCCGTCGAGCGTCTCCTCGATGCGAGCCTGCTCCTCGCTCTTGAACAGCGGGTGGTTCTCGAGCTCCGCCCCGTCCAGGTAGCGGTCGATCGGCATGCGCTCGTCCAGCTCGGCGTTGCGGGCTTTGAGCTCGAGGTGCTCCCTGATCGCCTGCGCGAAGAGCGACTCCTCGCTCAGGCCTGCGTCGTCCAGATCCGTCATCGGCGTGTGCGGCGACGCAGTCTAGCTCATGGCGAGCGGCGAACTTCCTGCACCGCGGGGCCTTCGGCCCGGATGGGCACGGGCGCCTCCCGGGCGCGCTATCGTGCCCCCGTGGCTCCGCTCGTGCGCGGCGTTCCGCTCGTCCTCACGGCCGTCCGGGTGTGGCGGCGCCTGCCCGCCTCGCAGCGGCGGCGCCTGCTCCAAGCCGCCGGGCGGCACGGGCCGCGGCTCGCAGCCCGGGTCGTACGCCGCAGCCGGCTCTTCCGCGCGTAGGCTCAGCCCGCGCGGAAGCCGAGCGCCTCGCGCACGATCCGGTCCTGCTCGCGGCTGTGCAGGGTCGGGTAGCCCTCGCTCGGGCTCGCGCGCCACGGCCGCCCCACGTAGGCGACCGTGGAGACCGCCGGCGCCCCCGCGGCGGCCTCCTCCAGCCGGTGCCGGATGGAGCGCCACGCCCCCATGTTCTGCGGCTCCTCCTGCACCCACACGATCTCGCGCAGCCCGGGGTACGACCCGACGAGCTGGGCGAGCGCGGCGACCGGGAAGGGATAGAGCTGCTCGAGCCGGGCGACCGCCACGCCGGAGGCGAGGCCGCGCAGCTCGTGGCCGACGATGTCGTAGTAGACCTTGCCGCTGCAGAGGACGAGCCGGCGCGTACCCGCGCGGTCGGCGGCGGGGTCGTCCAGGACCGGCCGGAAGGAGCCCGAGGCGAGCTCCTCCAGCGTCGAGGTCGCCTGGCGGAGCCGGAGCAGCCCCTTCGGCGTCATGACGACGAGCGGGCGCGCGGTCGCGTCCAGCGCCTGCCGCCGGAGGAGGTGGAAGTACTGCGCGGACGTGGTGCAGTTCGCGATGCGGATGTTCTCCTGCGCCGCGAGCTGCAGGAAGCGCTCGAGGCGTGCGCTCGAGTGCTCCGGCCCGTTCCCCTCGTAGCCGTGCGGGAGCAGGAGCGTGATCCGCGATGTCTGCCCCCACTTCGCGCGGCCCGCCACGATGAACTGGTCGACGACGATCTGGGCGCCGTTGACGAAGTCGCCGAACTGCGCTTCCCAGAGCACGAGCGCGTCCGGGGCGGCGATCGAGTAGCCGTACTCGAAGCCGAGCGCGGCGTACTCGGAGAGCGGCGAGTTGTAGATCTCGAACGAGGCCGTGGCGCGGGGAAGGCGCTGGAGCGGCGTGAACGTCTCGCCGGTGACCGGGTCGTGCAGCACCGCATGCCGGTGCGAGAACGTGCCGCGCTCCGTGTCCTGCCCGGAGAGCCGGATCGGGATGCCCTCCTCGAGCAGGGTGGCGAAGGCGAGCGCCTCCGCCTGTCCCCAGTCGATGCCGCCCTCCGCGAGCGCGTCGCGGCGACGCTCGAGCTGGCGCGCGAGCTTCTCGTTCACGGTGAACCCCTCGGGCGTGCGCAGCAGCTCCTCGTTCAGCTCGCGCAGCCGCTCGGCGGGCACGGCCGTGACCACGGCCTCGCCCGTGTCGCGCGGCAGGCGGGGCTCGCTCGGCGGCTCCGGCTCGGCGAACGTCGAGCGCAGCCGCTCGTGCACCTCGCGCAGCTCCTGGAGCGTGCGCTCGAGCAGGCGCTCTTCCTCCCCGGGGGCGACGAGGCCCTCCGCGCCCAGCGCCGCCGCGTAGGTCGCGAGCACGGGCGGCTGCCGCGCGATGCGCTCGGCCATGAGCGGCTGCGTGTACGCGGGCTCGTCCTGCTCGTTGTGACCGAAACGCCGGTAGCCGACGAGGTCGACCACCACGTCGTGGCCGAACTCCTCGCGGTACGCGAGCGCCAGGCGCACCGCGGCCAGCGCGGCCTCGGGATCGTCGGCGTTGACGTGCACGATCGGCACGTCGAAGCCCTTCGCCAGGTCGCTCGAGTAGCGCGTCGAGCGGCCCTCGGCCGGGTCGGTCGTGAACCCGACCTGGTTGTTGGCGATGACGTGCAGCGTGCCCCCCGTCGAGTACCCGTCCAGGGCGTGCAGGTTGAAGGTCTCCGCGACCACGCCCTGCCCCGCGAACGAGGCGTCCCCGTGGATGAGGACGGGCATGGCCACGGTCGGGTCGTGCACGCCCGCGCCGGCCGAGCGGTCGGTCTGCTCTGCCCGCGCGAGGCCCTCGACAACCGGGTCGACCGCCTCCAGGTGGCTCGGGTTGGCAGCCAGCGTGACCTGCACCTCCCCCGCGCGCGTGGCGCGGGTCTCGGAGGCGGCCAGGTGGTACTTCACGTCGCCCGTCCCGCCCTCCGGATCCGTGACCAGGGCGTCGATCGTCCGCTCCCCCTCGAACTCGCGCAGGATCGACTCGTACGTGCGCCCGACCACGTGCGCGAGCACGTTCAGCCGCCCGCGATGCGCGATCCCGATCACGACCTCGTGCGCGCCGCTCTCGGCCGCGAGCTCGACCGCCTCGTCGAGCATGGGCACGAGCACGTCCAGGCCTTCGATCGAGAACTGCTTCTGCCCGATGAACGCACGGCGCAGGTACTGCTCGAACCCCTGCACCTGCGCGAGCCGCGCGAGCAAGCGGCGGCGCTCCTCGGCGGGCAGCGGCCCGCGGAAGCGACCGGACTCGATCGCCTGCCGCAGCCAGGCGCGCTCGGCGTGGTCGGAGAGGTGCTCGATCTCGTAGGCGATGTGACCGCAGTAGACCTCCCGCAGGCGGGGCAGGACGTCCGCGAGCGTCTCGCCCTCCACGTGCACGCCGAGCAGCGACGCCGGGATGCGCGCCTGCAGCTCGGGCGTGAGCGGGACGGCGAGCTGCGACTCGTCGAGGGCCGGGTCGCCGAGCGGCTCGGAGCCGAGCGGGTCGAGCCGCGCGGCCAGGTGGCCGTGCGTGCGGATCGCGTCCACGAGCGCCATGGCCGAGGCGACGGCGCTCAGGAGCAGCTCGTCCGCCGGCGCCTCGGGAGCCGCGCGCGCGGGCGCGGGAGCAAGGGGTGGAGCCGGCTCGGCGGGGGGCGGCTCGACCGCGGCGGGCGCGGGCGCCG
>DATLYU010000047.1:0-8628 GCA_035574435.1 Gaiellaceae bacterium
TTCTGCGACCTGCTCGGGACCTGGCAGCACGTGTCGCTGCCGATCACGGCCTTCGACGAGTCCGCGTTCGACGACGGGCTCGGCTTCGACGGCTCCTCCATCCGCGGCTGGCAGGCGATCCAGGACTCGGACATGCTCCTCATCCCGGATCCGTCCACGGCCATCCTCGACCCGGCGACCGAGGCCCCGACCCTGTCGCTCGTGTGCGAGATCGCCGACCCGGTGACGCGCGAGCCGTACGCGAAGGACCCGCGCGGGGTGGCGCGGCGCGCGGAGCAGCACCTGCGCTCCACCGGGATCGCGGACACGGCGTACTTCGGCCCCGAGTGCGAGTTCTTCGTCTTCGACGAGGTCCACTACAACCTGGCGCCGAACCGTTCCCACTACGCGGTCGACTCGGCGGAGGGCTACTGGAACTCGGGCAAGCCGGGGCTCGGCTACACGGCCCGGCCGAAGGAGGGCTACTTCCCGGCCGCGCCCTCGGACACGCTGCACGACCTGCGCACGGAGATGGTGCTGACCCTCGAGCGGATCGGCATCCCCTGCGAGTTCCACCACCACGAGGTCGCCTCGGGCGGGCAGTGCGAGATCGACCTCCGCTTCACCAGCCTCACCCACATGGCCGACCAGGTGATGGCCTACAAGTACGTGGTCAAGAACGTCGCCCGCCGGCACGGCAAGACGGTCACGTTCATGCCGAAGCCGCTCTTCGGCGACAACGGCTCGGGCATGCACACGCACCAGTCCCTGTGGAAGGAGGGGACGCCGCTGATGGCCGACAAGTCGGGGTACGCGGGCCTCTCGCAACTCGGGCGCGCCTACGTCGCCGGCCTGCTCGCGCACGCGCCCGCGCTGCTCGCCTTCTGCGCGCCGACGACGAACTCGTACCGGCGCCTCGTGCCCGGGTACGAGGCGCCGGTGAACCTCGTCTACTCGCAGCGCAACCGCTCCGCCTGCATCCGCATCCCGATGTACTCGGACTCGGCGAAGGCGAAGCGGATCGAGTTCCGGCCGCCCGACTCCGCCGCCAACCCCTACCTCGCCTTCGCGGCGATGCTGATGGCGGGGATCGACGGGATCGAGCGCGGGCTCGACCCGGGCGCGCCCGCCGACTACGACCTCTTCGAGGAGGCGAACGGGGACGTGCCGCAGGTGCCGGGCTCCCTCTCCGAGGCGCTGGACGCGCTCGAGGCCGACCACGAGTTCCTGCTCAGGGGCGGTGTCTTCTCGCGGGAGCTGATCGAGACCTGGATCGCGTGGAAGCGCGCGAACGAGGTCGACGTCGTCCGCCTGCGCCCCCACCCGGCCGAGTTCGCCCTCTACTACGACTGCTGAGGCAGGAGGGCCGGCAGGAGCCTTCCACAGCGGACATGTCCCGGGGTCTGACCCCGGGACATGTCCGCGCTCGACCCGGCCGGACGAGCGGGCCCTGAGACGATCAGCGAAGCGAGAACGTGACGCTGACCGACGCGCTCGTCTCGAGCTTGCCCGGCTCGATCGGGGTGGCGCTCTCCACAGCGGCACGGTCCGCGTACGGGACGGGGCCGGCGCCGCCGCCCTCGACCATGCTCGTGATCGCGCCGAGCGAGCGCCCAGCCGCGCGGGCGAGCGCCTCGGCGCGCGCTCGCGCGTCCTCCACGGCCTTCGCGAGCGCGTCGCGGTAGAGCCGGTCGGCGTCGCTGCGCGAGAGCCCGGGCCCGGAGATCTGGTTCGCGCCCGCGCCCGCGGCCGCGTCGATCACCGCCGGAGCGTCCGCGACGTCCGCCACCGCGGAGACCGAGTTGGACGCGGCGAAGCCCTGCACCGCGCCCGTCTCCCCGGTGACCGGGTACACGCTGACCCACTGCGTGGCGATCTCGCGCGCGCCCGCCTGGCGGAGGGCGTTGATCACCTTGCGCATCGCGTCCGCGTTCGCGGCGACGGCCGCGCGCGCGGTCTCGGCGCGGCTCTCCACGCCGAAGGACATGCGGGCCTCGTCCGGGACGGACTCGACCGAGCCCACGCCGGTGACGGTGACGGTGTCGGGCTCGGCGGCTGGCGCGTCCTGGGCGCCGGCCAGGTCGGGCAGGCCGACGGCGCCGGCGAGGGCGACGACGGTCAGGCCGGCGGCGACGGCGACGAGCAAGCGTCTCATGGGAACCTCCGCGGTCGGTTTCGCCCGGGATACGCCGCCCGCGGCGCCGAGGTCACACGCGCGCCGGGGAGAGCGCCGCCTCCAGGGCCGCCCGCTCGGTCTCGCTGAGCGGACGCGACCGTCCGCTCTCGCGGTCGCGCGCGACGAGCACGGCCTCGGCGCTCGCCGCCACCCACCCGGCGTCGGCCCGGATCTGCTCGCGCAGGGTGAGGCTCGACGTGCCGATGCGCTCGAGCGCGCACGAGGCGACGACCCAACCGTCCTCCAAGCGCAGCTCCCGCTCGAAGTCGATCGCGACGCGCGCGAGGACGAAGTCCCAGAGGTCGCCGGCATCCTCGAGCACGCGCTCGAGCCACTCGTCGCGGCACTCCTCGAGGTAGGTCGCGTAGACCGCGTTGTTGACGTGCTGGTAGGCGTCCACGTCGCTCCAGCGGATCTCCATGCGCTTCTCGTGCGTCACCGGGCCGCGATGCTACCTCGCCCTAGAGAGCGTCCAGGAAGCGGCGGCGCGCGTCGGCCAGCGCCTCCGCGAAGCCGCCGGGGCCGGGCGCCGGGCGCGGGGCCTGCGTGCGCGGGCGCCGGAAGGTCCCCTCGCGCACGCGCTCGGCCACCTGCTCGTGCGCGTCCCGGAAGGGTACGCCCTTGCGCACGAGCGCCTCGGCGGCGTCGGTGGCCAGGAGCAGCGGGTCGGAGGCGGCCTTCGCCATCCGCTCGCGGTCCACCTCGAGCCCGCTCACGAGCACCGTGAGCGCCTCGAGCGCGAGCCGGACGTCGCGCCGCGTCGCGAAGACGGGCTCCTTGTCCTCCTGCAGGTCGCGGTCGTACGCGAGCGGGAGGCCCTTCACGGTCGCGAGCAGGCCGGTCAAGCGCCCGATCGCCGTGCCCGCCTTGCCGCGGACGAGCTCGGCGACGTCCGGGTTCAGCTTCTGCGGCATCATCGACGAGCCGGTGGCGGCGGTCTCCGGGAGCTTCGCGAACCCGAACTCGGCGCTCGCCCAGAGGACGAGCTCCTCGCCGATCCGCGAGAGGTGGACGAAGAGCACGGCCGCCGCGTAGAGATAGTCGAGCGCGAAGTCGCGGTCGGCGACGGCGTCCACCGAGTTGCGCATCTGCCGCGGCGGAGGCGGGAGCGGCAGCGTCGTGCCCGCGAGCGCGCCAGCGCCGAGCGGGCTCTCCGAGGCCGCGTCCGCCGCGGCGGCGAAGCGGCCGCGGTCGCGGTCGAGCATCTCCACCCACGCGAGCACGTGGTGGCCGAGCGTGACGGGCTGCGCGCGCTGGAGGTGCGTGTACCCGGGCATGACGGTCTCTGCCTCGGCCTCCGCCAGCGAGAGGCAGACGAGGGCGAAGGCGTCGATCGCCTCCCGCGCCTCCGCGCACGCGTCGAGCACGTACAGGCGCAGCGCAGCCGCCACCTGGTCGTTGCGGGAGCGGCCCGCGTGGATCTTCCGCCCAACCGCGCCCAGCCGGCGCTCGATCGACGTGTGGACGTCCTCGTCCGACTCCAGGTAGCCGGCCGGGTCGAGGGCGATCTCGGCGAGCACGCCCTCGGCCTCGGAGAGCTCCGCGTCGCTCAGCAGCCCCGCCGCGTGCAGCCGGCGGGCGTGCTCCGCCGTCGCCTCGCAGTCGTAGGGGAGCAGCTCCGCGTCGTTCGCGCGCAGGAACTCCCACACCGCCGGGTCGAGGCGCCGCCCGACCCGTGCCGACCAGGTCGTCACGCGGCCGGATTATGCCCGGGTCGTGGCGCGCAGGCGGGCGGCGTGGAGCTCGGTCTCGAGCGCGGAGATCCGGATGAAGCCCTCGGCCGCCTCGTGCGGGAAGGTCTCGCCCGTCCCGTACGACGCGAGCTCGGGCGCGTACAGCAGGTGCGGGGAGCGGCGGCCGGTGACGACCGCGGCGTTGGGGCGCAGCTCGAGGCGCACGTCGCCGGTGACGAGCGCCTGCGTCGCGTCCACGAACGCGTCGATCGCCTCGCGGGCCGGGCTGAACCAGCGGCCCTCGTACACGAGCTCCGTCCAGCGCTGCTCGAGCGGGCGCTTGAGCCTCGCCTCGTCCTTCGTCAGCACGACGTCCTCGAGCGCGGCGTGCGCCGCCATGAGCGCGAGCGCGCCCGGCGCCTCGTACACCTCACGGCTCTTGATCCCCACCGCGCGGTTCTCGATCATGTCGATCCGGCCGATCCCGTACGCGCCTGCGAGCCGGTTCGCCTCCGCGATGAGCTGCGCGAGAGGGAGCGCCTCGCCGTCCAGCGCGACCGGGACCCCGCGCTCGAACGCGACCACGAGCTCCTGAGCCGGCGGCGCGCAGGCCGGGTCGGCGGTGAGGGCGTAGGGCTCCTCGGGCGGGGCGTTCCAGGGGTCCTCGAGCACCCCCGCCTCGATCGCCCGCCCGAAGAGGTTCTCGTCGATGGAGTAGGGGGAGGCGGCCGTCTGCACGACAGGGATGCCCCTGGCGAGCGCGTACTCGATCTCCTCGTCGCGCGTCCAGACCCGATCGCGCAGCGGGGCGATCACGCGCACGCCCGGGTAGTGCGCCTTGAAGGCGAGCTCGAAGCGGAGCTGGTCGTTTCCCTTGCCCGTGCAGCCGTGCACCACGGCCTCGGCGTCGCGCTCGAGCGCGACCTCGGCGACGGCCCCGGCGATGACCGGCCGCGAGAGCGCCGAGACGAGCGGATACTTGCCCTCGTACAGCGCGTTCGTCTTGATCGCCCGCGCGCACTGCTCCTCCGCGAACGCGTCCTTGCGGTCGAGCAGGACGACGTCGTCCGCGCCGGCGGCGTGCGCGCGAGCGAGCGACTCCTCGAGGTCGAACTCCTGCCCCACGTCCACGAGCACGGCCACGACCTCGTCGAAGCCGTACCAGTCCTCCTTCAGCCACGCGAGGATGCAGCTCGTGTCGAGCCCGCCCGAGTAGGCCACGACCGCGGAGGCCACTACGCGGCCGCTCCCTGCGCGAGCTGGCCGGCGAGCTCGTCCGCGAGCGCGGCGGGCGAGTAGCCGTCCCGGACGGCGACGAAGATCGTGTTGTCGCCCGCGACCGTGCCCGCGATGGCCGGGTGGCGGGCGTCGTCGATCGCCTGGCCGAGCGCGCTGGCGTACCCCGAGGGCGTCGTCACGACCACGAGCGGCCCGGCCGCCTCCACCCCGAGCGCGATCCGGCGCAGCGCCGTGGTCAGCGCGCGCACGCGGTCCTCGTCCGTGGCGCCCGGCAGGGAGTACACGAGCCGCCCGCTCGGCGCGCGCACCTTGACCAGCCCGAGCTCGGCGAGGTCGCGGGAGACGGTCGTCTGCACGACGTCGAAGCCGGCCTCGCGCAGCGCCGCTGCCACCTCGGCCTGCGTGGAGAGAGCCCGCTCGCGCACGAGCCGGAGGATGGCGCTCTGCCGACGGCGACGGTCCATAAGCGTATTATGCATGAGGCAGCGATTTATGCCCCGCCGAGGGCGGATCGGCCGCCCGGGCCGTTGCTACGCTGCGCGCGGGGTGGAGCGTGTCCTCGTCCTCAACGCGAGCTACGAGCCGCTGAACGTCTGCTCGCTGAGACGTGCGCACGTCCTCGTCTGGAAGGGCAAGGCCGAGATCCTGGAGGCGGTCGACCGCCCGCTCCGCTCCGCGTGCACGACCTTCGAGCGGCCGCACGTGATCCGGCTCCGCACCTACGTCCGCGTCCCGCGCGCCGTCACGCGCCGCATCTCCCGCCGCGTGCTCTTCGCCCGGGACGGGTGGCAGTGCGCCTACTGCGGGACGGAGACGACGCGCCTCACGCTCGACCACGTCGTCCCCCGCTCGCGGGGCGGAACGTCCGTGTGGGAGAACGTGGTCGCCTCCTGCGCCCCCTGCAACCACCGCAAGGGCGACCGCCTGCTCGAGGAGACGAGCATGACGCTCCGCACGACGCCGCGGCCGCCCACGCCGGTGCTCTTCATCCGCCTGGCCGCGGACTCCATCCCCGAGGTCTGGCGGCCGTACCTGCCCGGCCTCGAGACCGCGGTCGCCGCGTAGCTCAGCGCGCCATCGCCCGCGCGACGGCCTCCTGCTCCTCCGGGGAGAGCGCGACCGAGGAGCGCCCGCGGTCGAGGTCCTTCACGTAGATGCGCGCGTAGTCGCGGCCCTGGATGGCCGTCAGCACGGTGCCGGTGCGGTTCGCATCGAGCAGGGCGAGCGAGGCGGACTGCTGGCCGCCGGTGCCCTCGTAGGCGTCGTAGCGGACGACCGCGGTGTTCGTCAGCGCCCCGTCCACTCGGCGGTCGACGCGCGAGAGGCCGGCCGCCACCTCGTCCACGACGCGGTGCAGGTCGTCGATGCGTGCCTGCAGGGAGACGGCGAAGTCGAGCAGATCGGCACGCTCGCTGCCGAGCACGACCGCCTGGCCGGCCTGCATGCGCGCGACCTTGCGCCAGAGCAGGAGCGCGGCCGCGAGCGCCAGGAGCGCCGCCGCGCAGGCGGCAGCCGCGAGCGCGAGCTCCGTGCTCACGGGAGCGAGAAGACGACCGGGTACTCCGCGGTGTTGTTCGCGGGATTCCGCTCTCCGCGCACGGGGTCGATGTCCACCTTCACCGTCGTGCGGTCGGCGAACGGCACGACGTCGCCCACGGTCATGGTCACGGCCTTGATCTCGCCCGGGTCGATGATCGGGATGACCGCCGTGCGCACGATCGGGTTCGGCTGCGCGGGGATCGTCAGCGTGACCTTGATCCGGACCTCGAGGCTGTCCCCGGTGTTCTCGACGCCGACCTCGAAAGCGAGGTCCTCCGTGGCCTCGATCGTCGCCTCGGTCGTGGTCGAGAGGAGCACGCCGCTCGGCAGCACCTTCACGTAGTTGAGGCCGGTCCCGTGCAGCCCGCCGGGCGTCCCGCCCGTGGACGCGCCCTGGATCCGCTGCCAGATGGCGGCGAGCGAGCTGGCGGTCGTGAGCTCCTCCGTGGAGACGAACTGGGACGCCGGCACGGACAGACCCTCGATGCCCTCCGCCTCGAGCGCCTGCTCCGCGACGGCCTTGAACGAGTCCGCCCACACGACGTCGCTCGCCAGCAGGCGGCGCACCTGCTGGGAGAGCCGCTGGCCCGCCTCCGTGGCATCCGTCGCGTCGTTCAGCTCCTGGAACGACGTGCGCAGGCCCTGGAGCCCGTTGAGCCGGAAGCGGAGCGCCTCCACGGCGCCCTCGTTCGCGGGTACCAGCGGTCCCGGCACGTCGAGCTCCTCGGCCTGACGGACGTGGCTCTCCGCTCGCTCCACGAACCCGCCGAGCTTGACGTCCAGGTCCTCCTGGACGAGGCCCGGCGTCGTCAGGAGCGTGCCCAGGTCCTTGCCCAGGCGGGCGGACGCGTTGCCGACAGCACCGATCTCGGCGATGTACGCGCCGTAGCGATCGCTCGTGCGCCCGTCGATCCACACGGCCACGAGGACGACGATCAGGATCGCGAGCCCGATCAGCGCCACGAGGCGCAGGAGCGGCGTCAGGTTCGCGGGCGCCCGGAAGCGAGGGCCGCGCCCGCGCGGGCCGCGGCGGACGGGGGGCGGCTCGTGCCGGAGGCCCGCAGGCTCCTCCCACGTGGGCGGCTCCTCCTCGTCGAAGAAGTCGAAGTCGAGGATGTCGTCTTTGTGCGTGCTCACGAGGCCGCTCTCGCCCGCCCACTCTAGACGAGGGGCAGGAGCGACACGCGCAGGAGTTCTCCGCGGGGCGGCCAACCAGGGCCGTCAGTGACCTCCGTCGCCTTCGCCCCGCAGGCCAGGGAGCTCGTCCTCGGCCGCTACCGCCCGCTCCGCCCGCTCGGCAGCGGGGGTTCCGGTTCCGTGTGGCTCGCCCGGGACGAGCAGACCGGTCTCGGCGTGGCGCTCAAGATCGTCCCGCGGGAGGGCAAGGCCGCCGCACGCGCCGAGCGCGAGGCCCACGCCGCCCGCCGCCTACGCCACGAGCGCTGCGTCCGCGCCTACGACGTGGGCCACGACGCGAGCCACGTCTACATCGCCTACGAGTACGTGCCCGGCCGCACGGCCCGCGAGGCGCTGCGAAGCGGGGAGCTCGGCGACGAGGACGCCGTCGAGCTCGCCGCGCAAGTGCTCGACGCGCTCGCTCATGCGCACCGGCTCGGGATCGTGCATCGCGACGTCAAGCCCTCGAACGTCCTCCTCGAGGACGGGGAGCGGGTCTCCGTCCGCCTGCTCGACTTCGGGCTCGCCCAGTTCGACGGCGCGGACAGCCTCACCGCCGTCGGCGACGTCCCCGGCACGCTCGCCTACATCGCGCCCGAGCGCTTGGCGGGCGAGGACGCGTCGCCGGAGAGCGACGTCTGGTCGGTCGGAGTCCTGCTCTGGGAGGCGCTCGCCGGCGAGCATCCGTTCTGGGGGCTCCCGCTGCAGGAGGTCGCGCAGGCGATCCAGGCCGGCGCGCCGCCGCTCGCGAGCCGGCGTCCGCGCCTTCCCCGCCGCCTGCTCGCCGCCGTGGACGCGGCGCTGGCGCTCGATCCGGCTCGCCGGCCGACCGCGTCCGCCCTCGCG